>NZ_LZEU01000001.1:900000-1072500 GCF_014490745.1 Pseudomonas alcaligenes
CGGTTTCGCGACCTTCTGTGCGTTGCTGCAGGCGGTGCTGCTGGTGCAGGCCGAGGGCGTGCGCAGCCTGTGGCGCGACCTGCGCGGTCAGCTGCTGCTGGTCGTGCTGGGCATGGGCCTGGTGTTCTTTCTGGTGCGCCAATGGCAGCCGGGGGCGGAGCGCTGGCTGATGTTCAACTACATGGTGGTGGCGCTATGCGGGCTGCTGCTGGTGCTGCAGCCCCTGCCGGGAGCGGGCCGCCGCTGAGGCAGCCCGGCGCCGGCGCTATCAGGCCTGATAGCGGTGGATGTTGGAGAGGTTCTTGTTGGGCTTGGGGTTCTTGCGGTAGACCAGAGCCATCTTGCCGATGACCTGTACCAGCTCGCAGCGGCCGACTGCGGCCAGTTCGTCGATCAGGGCGCGGCGGTCATCGCGCTCGGTCAGACGGAACTGCACCTTGATCAGCTCGTGATCGTTCAGCGCCCGCTCCAGCTCGGCCAGCACGCCTTCGGTCAGGCCGTTCTCGGCGACGATCAGAACCGGCTTCAGGTGGTGGCCGATGGATTTGAAGTGTTTCTTCTGCTCGTTGGTAAGCGCCATGATCTGCCTCTGCGACTGGGAAACCGCCGGAAACGCAACGCGTTAGCGGCTGGGTGCCGGCTGGAAAGCCGCCTGATGCAGATTCCCACCTATATCACCTGGCCTGGCTTCGCTGCCGAAAGCCCGGACGATTTCTGAAGTGTAAAAACGGCGTAGTGTACCCGAGCATGCTCGGCTGCGCCCAGCTAATCACGGCTTGCTGGCCGTGGGCGAAGCGTAGCTGGCGGTGGCGGGGTGAGTGTTCGGTGCCTCGCGAGCTGGTTGCCGTGGGCTGGGGCGTTGCATGCCGGCCTTGTGATTTCCGATATGGCCCCCATATGAGGGGAGTGAGGCTTGCCGATCAGGCGCTGGTCATGTTTCTGTGTTGGGCAATACCTGCTCGCATGGGGCTTGGGCGAGGCCTAGACTGGAACCGCAGTAGCTGCCGTCGGTCAGATGCCCCGCGCGCAGGCTCATAAAGGGTTACAGACGATGCCTGCCAGGTGCGGGCTTGTGTAGTAAGTTAGGCGGGTATATCTCAAGCCGTTATGCGAAGCGCGTTTCAGGACGGGGCTCGCTTCAGAGGGTAGCTAATTGAACGACATGGCAAAGAACCTGATCCTGTGGCTGATCATCGCGGCTGTACTGGTCACCGTGATGAACAACTTCTCCAGCCCGAGCGAGTCCGGCAAGCTGAACTATTCCGAGTTCATCCAGCAGGTACAGCAGGGCAAGGTCAAGCAGGTGACCGTGGATGGCTACATCATCAGCGGTAGCAACCTCGACGGCACCAAGTTCGAAACGGTGCGCCCGGCCATCGAAGACCGCGGGTTGATCAAGGATCTGATCGACAACAACGTCGAGATCGTCGGCAAGCAGCCAGAGCGCCAGAGCATCTGGACCCAGTTGCTGGTGGCCAGCTTCCCGATCCTGGTGATCATCGCCGTGTTCATGTTCTTCATGCGCCAGATGCAGGGCGGCGGCGGTGGCCGCGGCGGCCCGATGAGCTTCGGCAAGTCCAAGGCGCGTCTGCTCTCCGAAGATCAGGTCAAGACTACCCTGGCTGACGTCGCCGGTTGCGACGAGGCCAAGGAGGAGGTCGGCGAGCTGGTCGAGTTCCTCCGCGATCCGGGCAAGTTCCAGCGCCTCGGCGGTCGCATTCCGCGTGGCGTGCTGATGGTCGGCCCGCCCGGTACCGGTAAGACCCTGCTGGCCAAGGCGATTGCCGGCGAGGCCAAGGTGCCGTTCTTCACTATTTCCGGCTCCGACTTCGTCGAGATGTTCGTCGGTGTCGGCGCCTCCCGCGTGCGCGACATGTTCGAGCAGGCCAAGAAGCATGCGCCGTGCATCATTTTTATCGACGAGATCGACGCCGTCGGTCGCCATCGTGGCGCCGGCCTGGGGGGCGGTCACGACGAGCGCGAGCAGACCCTCAACCAGCTGCTGGTGGAGATGGATGGCTTCGAGATGAACGACGGCATCATCGTCATTGCCGCCACCAACCGTCCGGATGTGCTGGATCCGGCGCTGCTGCGTCCGGGCCGCTTCGACCGCCAGGTGGTGGTCGGTCTGCCGGATATCCGTGGTCGCGAGCAGATTCTCAAGGTGCACATGCGCAAGGTGCCGGTTGGTGACAACGTCGAACCGGCGGTGATTGCCCGCGGCACGCCGGGCTTCTCCGGTGCCGACCTGGCCAACCTGGTCAACGAGGCCTCGCTGTTCGCTGCTCGCGCCAGCAAGCGCCTGGTGGAAATGAAGGAATTCGAGCTGGCCAAGGACAAGATCATGATGGGCGCCGAGCGCAAATCGATGGTCATGTCCGAGAAGGAGAAGCTCAACACCGCTTACCACGAGGCGGGTCACGCCATCGTCGGGCGCCTGGTGCCCGAGCACGACCCGGTCTACAAGGTGTCGATCATTCCGCGCGGCCGCGCCCTGGGCGTGACCATGTTCCTCCCGGAAGAGGATCGCTACAGCCTGTCCAAGCGCGCCCTGGTCAGCCAGATCTGCTCGCTGTTCGGTGGGCGGATTGCTGAGGAAATGACCCTGGGCTTCGATGGTGTTACCACCGGCGCATCCAACGACATCATGCGGGCCACTCGTCTGGCGCGGAACATGGTGACCAAGTGGGGCCTGTCCGAGAAGCTTGGGCCGCTGATGTATGCCGAAGAAGAGGGTGAAGTGTTCCTCGGTCGCAGTGCCGGCAGCCAGCACGCCAATGTATCCGGTGAGACGGCCAAGCTGATCGACGACGAGGTGCGCAGCCTGATCGATGGCTGCTATGCCACCGCCAAGCGCCTGCTGGAAGAAAACCGCGACAAGCTGGATGCCATGGCTGATGCGCTGATGAAGTACGAAACCATCGATGCCGATCAGATCGACGACATCATGGCTGGGCGTACTCCGCGCGAGCCGCGTGACTGGCATGATGGTTCCGGCACGCCGAACGCGCCCAAGGAAGAAGTGCAGCGTCCGCAAACGCCGATCGGCGGCCCGGCTGGCGAGCATTAAGGTCGGCGCATGAGTTTTCCGCAGTACCCGACCCGGCTGGCATGTGGCAGCCGGGTTCTCGATCTGGCCCGTCCGCATGTGATGGGTATCCTCAACGTCACCCCTGACTCCTTTTCCGACGGCGGCCGTTTCGCGGCTCGCGATGCGGCTCTGCGGCATGCGGCCGAGATGGTCGCGGCAGGTGCCACTCTGATCGATGTCGGTGGCGAGTCCACGCGCCCTGGGGCGCGTCCCGTTTCTCCGGTGGAAGAGCTGGAGCGGGTGGCGCCGGCCGTGGAGGCGATTGCGGCCGAGCTGGATGTGGTGATTTCCCTGGATACCTCGACGCCTGCGGTGATGCGCGAAGGCGCACGGCTGGGTGCTGGGCTGATCAATGATGTTCGCAGCCTGCGCCGCGAAGGTGCCTTGCAGGCGGCAGCCGATACCGGCTTGCCGGTTTGTCTTATGCACATGCTGGGTGAGCCCGGCACCATGCAGCAGGATCCGCATTACCATGACGTAGTTGCCGAGGTGGCTGCGTTCCTGCGCGAACGCATGGCGGCCTGTGTGGCGGCCGGGATCGCCGGCGAGCGCGTGCTACTCGACCCAGGCTTCGGCTTTGCCAAGACCCTGGCGCACAACCTGAGCCTGTTCAAGCACCTGGAGGCCCTGCATGAGCTCGGGCGTCCGCTGCTGGTAGGGGTGTCGCGCAAGAGCATGATCGGGCAAGTGCTGCAGCGTGAAGTGAATGAGCGCCTGTATGGCGGCCTGGCCCTGGCGGCCGTGGCGGTGGCCAAGGGTGCGCGTATCCTGCGGGTGCATGATGTGGCGCAAACCGTCGATGCGGTGCGCATGATTGCCGCCGTGGAAGCCGCAGAATAAGAAGGTCTGGAGTCTCTATGAGCAGAAAATATTTCGGTACCGATGGTATCCGTGGCCATGTTGGCCAGTTCCCGATTACCCCGGACTTCATTCTCAAGCTGGGCTGGGCGGCCGGTATGGCCTTCCGCAAGCAGGGCAAGTGCCGCATCCTGATTGGCAAGGACACGCGCATCTCCGGTTATATGTTCGAATCGGCCTTGGAGGCCGGGCTGGTGGCTGCCGGTGCGGATGTGATGCTGCTCGGCCCCATGCCTACGCCGGCTATCGCCTACCTGACTCGCACCTTCCAGGCGGAGGCGGGCATCGTCATCAGTGCTTCGCACAACCCGCACTACGACAATGGCTTCAAGTTCTTCTCCGGCAAAGGCACCAAGCTACCGGACGAGGTCGAGCTGATGATCGAGGAACTGCTCGATCAGCCGATGACCGTGGTCGACTCGGCGCAGCTGGGCAAGGTTTCGCGGATCAATGATGCGGCCGGGCGCTACATCGAGTTCTGCAAGAGCAGCGTGCCGAGCAGCACCAGTTTTGCCGGCCTCAAGCTGGTGATCGATTGCGCTCACGGCGCCACCTACAAGGTGGCGCCCAGTGTGTTTCGCGAGCTGGGGGCGCAGGTCTCGGTGCTGGGGGTCCAGCCGAACGGCTTGAACATCAACGAGAATTGCGGCTCGACCCATGTCGACGCGCTGCAGGCTGAGGTGCTGGCCCAGCATGCCGACATCGGCATCGCCTTCGATGGCGACGGCGATCGCGTGCTGATGATCGATCACACCGGTGCGGTGGTCGATGGCGATGAGCTGCTGTACATCATCGCCCGTGACCTGCAGGCGCGCGGCAAGCTGCAGGGTGGCGTGGTGGGTACGCTGATGAGCAATCTCGGCCTGGAGCTGGGGCTCGCCGAGCTGGGCATTCCCTTCACTCGTGCCAAGGTGGGCGACCGCTATGTCATGGCTGAATTGCTTGAGCGCGACTGGCAGCTAGGTGGAGAAAACTCCGGGCACTTGGTGTGCTGCCAGCACACCACCACTGGCGATGCGATCATCGCTTCGCTGCAGGTGCTGATGGCGCTCAAGCGCAGCGAGCAGACTCTGGCCGAGGCGCGTCAGGTCTTGCGCAAGTGTCCGCAGGTGCTGATCAATGTGCGTTTTGCTGGTGGTGTCGATCCGGTCGAGCATCCGGCGGTTAAGGATGCCTGCGCGCGGGTCACCGAGCGCATGGCGGGGCGCGGTCGCGTGCTGCTGCGCAAGTCCGGTACCGAGCCGCTGGTGCGCGTGATGGTCGAGGGCGATGACGAAAATCAGGTGCGTGGCTATGCCGAAGAGCTGGCCAAAGTGGTCACCGAAGTCTGTGCCTGAATCGGCTTGCCAGTGCATAAGCTCTTGGGTAACATCTGCGCCCACTTTGATCGACGAGGTCTGGCATGCGTCGCCCCCTGGTAGCTGGTAACTGGAAAATGCACGGTACCCGCGCCAGCGTCGCAGAGCTGATCAAGGGACTTCGTCATCTGGCTCTGCCGGCCGGTGTCGATGTGGCGGTTATGCCGCCATGCCTGTACATCAATCAGGTGATCATGGGGCTGGATGGCAAGTCGATTGCCGTCGGTGCCCAGAATTGCGCGGTTGAGCCGATGCAGGGTGCCCTGACGGGCGAGGTTGCTCCCAGTCAATTGGCTGATGCCGGCTGTACGCTGGTGCTGGTCGGGCATTCGGAGCGTCGCCTGATTCTCGGTGAGCGTGACGATCTGCTCAGTCGCAAGTTTGCTGCGGCGCAATCCTGTGGTCTGGTGCCGGTGCTGTGTGTCGGCGAGACGCTGGAGCAGCGTCAGGCAGGCAAGACGCTCGAGGTGGTTGCTGCTCAGTTGGGTAGCGTGATCGAAGAGTTGGGTGTAGGGGCTTTCGCGCAGGCGGTAGTGGCTTATGAGCCGGTCTGGGCCATTGGTACCGGGCTGACGGCGACGCCGCAAGAAGCGCAGGAAGTTCATGCTGCCATTCGTGCGCAGCTGGCGGCAGAGAATGCCGAGGTCGCGCGCGGTGTGAGGATTTTGTACGGCGGCAGCGTCAAGGCTGCCAATGCTGTCGAATTGTTCGGTATGCCGGACATCGATGGGGGGCTCATTGGTGGGGCCTCTCTGAATGCGGATGAGTTTGGCGCGATTTGCCGCGCAGCAGGAAACTGAGAATGCTGGAAACAGTCGTAGTTGTTGTCCATCTGCTGGGGGCTCTGGGCGTAGTTGCTCTGGTTCTGCTGCAGCAGGGTAAGGGTGCTGATGCGGGTGCTTCCTTCGGTGCCGGTGCTTCGGCAACCGTGTTTGGCAGCCAAGGTTCTGCTACCTTTCTGAGTCGCTTTACTGCTATACTCGCCGCAGCTTTTTTCATTACCAGCTTGGGTTTAGCGTTCTTTGCTAAAGAAAAAGCTGATAATATAAGCCAAGCAGGTTTGCCGGATCCGGCGGCGCTTGAAGTGCAACAGAATAAGCCGGCAAGCGATGTGCCGGTGCTCGAAGAGCAAAAGTCGGATGTTGAAAAATCCGACGTACCTCAAGCTCCAGAGCAGAAGTAACACCCGTTTTTGCCGAGGTGGTGGAATTGGTAGACACGCTACCTTGAGGTGGTAGTGGCCATAGGCTGTAGGGGTTCGAGTCCCCTCCTCGGTACCATACAAGGCAAGACCCGCTTAGTGCGGGTCTTGCCGTTTTGGCGGTTCGGTTGACCCTCCGGGGTAACGACCGTATACTCTTCGCCCAGCTTTGACGCGGGGTGGAGCAGTCTGGTAGCTCGTCGGGCTCATAACCCGAAGGTCGTTGGTTCAAATCCAGCCCCCGCAACCAGTAGTAGATAAGCCCCTTTTCAGGGGCTTTTTGTTAGCTTGACAGTCTGCTGCCGACCATTGTGGTCAGGTGGCTCGATGGATGGGCGTTTCGCCCATTTTTTATTTCTACGGCATGCGCGGAGGGCTTCGGGTGTCGAGCAAGCTAGAACAGTTGCAGGACCTGCTGGCTCCGGTGGTCGAGTCGCTTGGCTACCAATGCTGGGGGGTCGAGTTCATCTCCCAGGGCCGGCATTCCTTGCTGCGTATTTATATCGATCATGCCAACGGCATCCTGGTGGAGGACTGCGAAAAAGTCAGCCGCCAGATCAGTGGCGTGCTGGATGTCGAAGATCCGATCGCCAGCGAATACACCCTCGAGGTGTCCTCTCCTGGCATGGATCGGCCGCTGTTCACCCTTGAACAGTTCACCAAGCATGTGGGTGAGCAGGTGAAGATCAAACTGCGTTCTCCCTTCGAGGGGCGACGCAATTTCCAGGGCCTTCTCCGCGGTGTGGAGGAGCAGGACGTGGTGGTGCTGGTGGATGACCACGAATTCCTGTTGCCGATCGACATGATCGACAAGGCCAACGTTATTCCACGGTTTGACTGAGACGCGGATCCCGCGAGAGCTGTGCGGATGCGCAGGATCCAATGGATTGCGAAAGACGAGGCGTACGATGAGTAAAGAAGTACTGCTGGTTGTAGAGTCGGTATCCAACGAAAAAGGCGTACCGGCCAGTGTGATTTTCGAGGCGCTGGAGCTGGCTCTGGCGACTGCGACCAAGAAGCGTTTTGACGACGAGGTCGAGCTGCGTGTGGAGATCAATCGCCACACCGGTAACTACGAGACCTTCCGCTGCTGGGCCGTGGTCGAGGAAGACGACCAGGAAAACCCGGCGGCTCAGCTGACCGTTGAAGAGGCCCAGGCTCAGCAGCCAGGCGCCAAGGTTGGCGACATTATCGAAGAGAAAGTCGAGTCCATCGAGTTCGGCCGCATCGCCGCGCAGACCGCCAAGCAAGTCATCGTGCAGAAAGTGCGCGAGGCCGAGCGTGCCCAGGTGGTCGATGCTTACCGTGAACGCGTTGGCGAGATCATCTCCGGTACCGTGAAGAAAGTGACCCGCGACAGCGTAATCGTCGACCTGGGTAACAACGCCGAAGCGCTGCTGGCCCGCGAAGATATCATCCCGCGCGAGACTTTCCGCGTCGGCGCACGTCTGCGTGCCCTGCTCAAGGAAATCCGCACCGAGAACCGCGGCCCGCAGCTGATCCTGTCGCGTACCGCGCCACAGATGCTGATCGAACTGTTCACCATCGAAGTGCCGGAAATCGCCGAGGGTCTGATCGAAGTGATGGCCGCCTCCCGTGACCCGGGTTCGCGCGCCAAGATCGCCGTGCGCTCCAAGGACAAGCGCATCGACCCGCAGGGTGCCTGCATCGGCATGCGCGGTTCGCGCGTCCAGGCCGTCTCCGGCGAACTGGGTGGCGAGCGTGTCGACATCGTGCTGTGGGACGAGAATGTTGCCCAGTTCGTGATCAACGCCATGGCCCCGGCCGAAGTGGCGGCGATCATCGTCGACGAAGATGCCCACGCCATGGACATCGCCGTTGGTGAAGACAACCTGGCCCAGGCCATCGGTCGTGGCGGCCAGAACGTGCGCCTGGCCAGTCAGCTGACCGGTTGGACGCTGAACGTGATGACCGAAGCAGACATCCAGGCCAAGCAGCAGGCCGAGACCGGCGACATCCTGCAGAACTTCATCGACGAGCTGGAAGTCGACGAAGAACTGGCCCAGGTGCTGGTCGAAGAAGGCTTCACCAGCCTGGAAGAGATCGCCTACGTACCGATGGAAGAGATGCTCAGCATCGACGGTTTCGACGAGGACATCGTCAACGAGCTGCGTGCTCGTGCCAAAGACCGCCTGCTGACCAAAGCCATCGCCAACGAAGAGAAGCTGGCAGATGCCCAGCCTGCCGAGGACCTGGTGTCCCTGGAAGGCATGGACAAGGATCTGGCGCAAGAACTGGCGGTCCGCGGCGTAATCACCCGCGAAGACCTGGCCGAGCAGTCGATCGACGACCTGCTCGACATCAACGGCATCGACGAAGAGCGTGCCGGCAAGCTGATCATGGCCGCCCGAGCCCATTGGTTCGAGTAAGTTTTACGGCCTGAGGAGAGAAGTGCATGACGCAAGTCACGGTGAAAGAACTGGCCCAAGTGGTCGACACACCGGTAGAGCGCCTGCTGCAGCAGATGCGTGAGGCAGGTCTGCCGCACACCAGTGCCGAGCAAGTTGTGACCGATAACGAGAAGCAAGCCCTGCTTGCCCATCTCAAGAGCAGTCACGGCGAGAAACTGGAAGAACCGCGCAAAATCACCTTGCAGCGCAAAACCACCACCACCCTGAAGGTTGCTGGTAGCAAGACCATCAGCGTGGAAGTGCGCAAGAAGAAAACCTACGTCAAGCGCAGCCCTGACGAGATCGAAGCCGAGAAGCGGCGCGAGCTGGAAGAGCAGCGTGCCGCCGAAGAGGCTGCCCGTCTGAAGGCCGAGGAAGAAGCGCGTCTGCGTGCCGAGCAGGATGCCCGCAAGCAGCAGGAGGCGGTTGCCGCCCCTGCCGAGGCGGTCGCCCAGGCACCGGTTGCTGCGGTTGTGGCCGACGCTGTTGCAGTCGATCCGGCTGCTGCCGAGCGCAAGAAGGAAGAGCCGCGCCGTCCGGAAAAGACCACTCGTACCGACGACGACGAGCGCCGCGATCGCAAGCATGCCCAGCATCGCCCGTCGCTCAAGGAAAAGGAAAAGGCTCCGGCCCCGCGCGTTGCCCCCCGCAGCACCGACGAGGAAACCGATGGTTTCCGTCGTGGTGGTCGTGGCAAGGCCAAGCTGAAAAAGCGTAACCAGCACGGGTTCCAGAGCCCGACAGGACCCGTAGTGCGCGAAGTATCGATTGGCGAAACCATCACCGTTGCCGACCTGGCCGCGCAGATGTCGGTCAAAGGCGCTGAAGTCGTCAAGTTCATGTTCAAACTGGGCACTCCGGTGACCATCAACCAGGTGCTGGATCAGGAAACTGCCCAGCTGATCGCCGAAGAGCTGGGCCACAAGGTCAAGCTGGTCAGCGAGAATGCCCTGGAAGACCAGCTGGCCGAATCGCTGAAGTTCGAAGGTGAGGCGTTCTCCCGTGCGCCGGTGGTGACCGTAATGGGTCACGTCGACCACGGTAAGACCTCGCTGCTCGACTATATCCGTCGTGCCAAGGTGGCTGCTGGCGAGGCCGGTGGTATCACCCAGCACATCGGTGCCTACCACGTGGAAACCGACCGCGGCATGGTCACCTTCCTCGATACCCCGGGCCACGCCGCGTTCACCGCGATGCGTGCCCGTGGTGCCAAGGCCACCGACATTGTCATCCTGGTGGTGGCGGCGGACGACGGCGTGATGCCGCAGACCCAGGAAGCCGTGCAGCATGCGAAAGCCGCTGGCGTGCCGATCGTGGTCGCGATCAACAAGATGGACAAGCCGGATGCCAACCCGGACAACATCAAGAACGGCCTGGCCGCGCTGGATGTGATTCCGGAAGAGTGGGGCGGCGACGCACCCTTCGTGGGGGTTTCGGCCAAGGCCGGTACTGGCGTCGACGAGCTGCTGGAAGCCGTGCTGCTGCAGGCCGAAGTACTCGAACTGAAAGCCACTCCGTCGGCCCCGGGGCGTGGTGTGGTGGTCGAGTCGCGCCTGGACAAGGGCCGCGGCCCGGTGGCCACCGTGCTGGTACAGGACGGTACCCTGCGTCAGGGCGACATGGTTCTGTGCGGCGTCAACTATGGCCGCGTACGCGCCATGCTTGACGAGAACGGCAAGGCGATCAAGGAAGCCGGCCCGTCGATTCCGGTCGAGATCCTCGGTCTGGATGGCACGCCGGATGCCGGTGATGACCTGACCGTGGTTGCCGACGAGAAGAAGGCCCGTGAAGTGGCCCTGTTCCGTCAAGGCAAGTTCCGCGAAGTCAAACTGGCTCGCGCGCATGCCGGCAAGCTGGAAAACATCTTCGAGAACATGGGCCAGGAAGAGAAGAAGACGCTCAACATCGTCCTCAAATCCGACGTTCGTGGCTCGCTGGAAGCGCTGCAGGGTTCGCTCAGCGGCCTCGGCAACGACGAAGTGCAAGTGCGTGTGGTCGGTGGCGGCGTCGGTGGTATCACCGAATCCGATGCCAACCTGGCACTGGCCTCCAACGCGGTGCTGTTCGGCTTCAACGTGCGTGCCGACGCCGGTGCGCGCAAGATCGTCGAGGCCGAAGGCCTGGACATGCGTTACTACAACGTGATCTACGACATCATCGAAGACGTCAAGAAAGCCCTGACCGGCATGCTCGGCAGCGATGTCCGCGAGAACATCCTGGGCGTCGCCGAAGTACGTGACGTGTTCCGCTCGCCGAAGTTTGGCGCAGTGGCTGGCTGTATGGTCATCGAGGGTGTCGTGTACCGTAACCGTCCGATCCGCGTACTGCGCGAAGACGTGGTGATCTTCGAAGGCGAACTGGAATCCCTGCGCCGCTTCAAGGACGACATGTCCGAAGTGCGGAACGGCATGGAGTGCGGTATCGCGGTGAAGAGCTACAACGACGTCAAGGTCGGCGACAAGATCGAAGTATTCGAGAAGGTCCAGGTGGCTCGTACGCTGTAAGCGCGAGCTGCAACACGCAACGCCCGGCCCCGCATAGCGCGGCCGGGCGTTTGCCGCTTTTGAGTCCGCTGGCGCAGCCGGCGGGCGAGGTAAGAGAAATGGCAAAAATTTACAGCCGTACCCAGCGTATCGGCGACCAGATCCAGCGCGAGCTGGCGCAGATGATTCCGCGCGAGGTCAAGGATCCGCGCCTGGGCTTCGTCACCGTCACCGCCGTGGATGTCAGCCGCGACGTCGGTCACGCCAAGATCTACATCACCGTGATGGGCGAGAACGACGCCGAGAAGATCAAGCAGAACGTGCGTGTGCTCAACGATGCCGCCGGCTACCTGCGCATGTTGCTGGGCAAGGCGATGAAGCTGCGCAGCGTGCCGCAGCTGCATTTCCACTATGACGAAAGCATCTCCCGTGGTGTGCACCTGTCGGCTCTGATCGAGCGTGCCGTCACCGAAGACAGCAAGCACCAGGACGACTGACGTGGCGCAGGTGAAACGTATCCGCCGTAACGTCAGCGGCATCATCCTGCTCGACAAGCCGCACGGCTTCAGCTCCAACGCCGCCCTGCAGAAGGTGCGCTGGCTGCTCAATGCCGAAAAGGCCGGGCATACCGGCAGCCTCGACCCGCTGGCTACCGGCGTGCTGCCGCTGTGCTTCGGCGAGGCGACCAAGTTCTCCCAGTACCTGCTGGATGCCGACAAGGGTTACGAGACCCTGGCCCAGCTGGGTGTCACCACCAGCACCGGCGATGCCGAAGGCGAGGTTCTCGAGCGTCGCCAGGTGACCGTCGGTCGGGATGACGTGGAAGCACTGCTGCCGCGATTCCGCGGTGAAATCAAGCAGATACCGCCGATGTACTCGGCCCTGAAGAAGGACGGGCAGCCGCTCTACAAGCTGGCGCGTGCCGGCGAAGTAGTGGAGCGCGAGGCGCGTTCTGTTACTATTGCGCGCCTGGAAATGCTGGCCCTGGAACAGGATCAGCTGCGCTTGAGCGTCGCCTGCAGCAAGGGTACCTATATTCGTACCCTGGTCGAGGATCTCGGTCAGCTGCTTGGCTGTGGCGCCCATGTCGCCGAGCTGCGACGCACCCAGGCCGGCCCGTTCTCGCTGGCCCAGACGGTCACCCTGGACGAGCTGGAAAAGGCCTATGCCGAAGGCGGCAACGAAGCGCTGGACCGCTTCCTGCACCCGTCGGACAGTGGCCTGGAACACTGGCCGCTGCTGCAGTTCAGCGAGCACAGCGCCTACTACTGGCTGCATGGTCAGCCGGTACGCGCACCGGAAGCGCCGAAGTTCGGCATGGTACGGGTACAGGATCACAATGGTCGCTTCATCGGAATCGGTGAAGTGAGCGAAGACGGGCGCATTGCGCCGCGTCGACTGATTCGGTCGGAATGACCGGAGCGAGTCGTTGCACGCAACGGCTTGTTATGAGGGTGGCTGTCAGCAGGCACGGTCATACCTCTTTTTAAAACACGGGATTCGTTCCCGGCCTGTTCACTCTAGGAGCCCATTACCATGGCACTGAGCGTTGAAGAAAAAGCCCAGATCGTAAGCGACTACAAGCAAGCTGAAGGCGATACCGGTAGCCCGGAAGTGCAGGTTGCCCTGCTGACCGCCAACATCAACAAGCTGCAAGACCACTTCAAAGCCAACGGCAAAGATCACCACTCCCGTCGTGGTCTGATCCGCATGGTTAACCAGCGCCGCAAGCTGCTGGACTACCTGAAGGGTAAAGACGCCTCGCGTTACAGCGCCCTGATCGGTCGCCTGGGTCTGCGTCGTTAAGACGTAACCTGAAGTGAGAAGCTGGAAGTTTGAAGTGGCAAGGCGGTTTGCACCGGCTCGCGGCTTCGGGCTTCCAGCTTCTGGCTTTCTGCAGGAATGATTTTTGAAGCCTGTTCCAAGGCTGCTGAGGATAGCGAGCAGTTTTCGAACAGACTTTAAGGGGCCGCCTGGCGGCCTCCCGGCAGTTCCCCCAAGGCAACAAAAGAGAAGGAAAACACCGTGAATCCGGTTATCAAGAAATTCCAGTTCGGTCAGTCGACCGTTACCCTCGAAACCGGGCGTATTGCCCGTCAGGCCTCCGGTGCCGTTCTGGTCACCGTGGACAACGATGTCAGCGTGCTGTGCACCGTGGTTGGCGCCAAACAAGCCGACCCGGGCAAGGGTTTCTTCCCGCTGTCCGTGCACTACCAGGAAAAGACCTACGCTGCCGGCAAGATCCCCGGCGGCTTCTTCAAGCGTGAAGCGCGTCCTTCCGAGAAAGAGACCCTGACCTCGCGCCTGATCGACCGTCCGATCCGTCCGCTGTTCCCGGAAGGCTTCCTCAACGAAGTGCAGGTCATCTGCACCGTGGTCTCCACCAGCAAGAAGACCGATCCGGACATCGCCGCGATGATCGGCACCTCGGCCGCCCTGGCCATCTCCGGCATTCCGTTCGACGGCCCGATCGGCGCCGCTCGCGTAGCCTTCCACCCGGAAACCGGCTACCTGCTGAACCCGACCTACGAGCAGCTCAAGGCTTCCAGCCTGGACATGGTCGTTGCCGGTACCAAAGACGCCGTGCTGATGGTCGAATCCGAAGCCAAAGAGCTGACCGAAGACCAGATGCTGGGCGCCGTACTGTTCGCCCATGACGAGTTCCAGGCCGTGATCAAGGCCGTTGGCGAACTGGCTGCCGAAACCGGCAAGCCGCGCTGGAACTGGACTGCCCCGGCCGAGAACACCGCTCTGCTCGGCGCCATCAAGGCCGAGTTCGGCGAGGCCATCTCCCAGGCCTACACCATCACCATCAAGCAGGATCGCTACAACCGTCTGGACGAGCTGCGCGACCAGGTCGTTGCCAAGTTCTCCGGCGAAGAAGGCCAGCCGTCCTCCGGCGAAGTCAAAGACGCCTTCGGCCTGATCGAATACCGCACCGTGCGCGAGAACATCGTCAACGGCAAACCGCGTATCGACGGTCGCGACACCCGCACCGTACGTGGCCTGAACATCGAAGTCGGCGTACTGGACAAGACCCACGGTTCGGCCCTGTTCACCCGTGGCGAAACCCAGGCCCTGGTGGTTGCCACCCTCGGCACCGCCCGTGACGCGCAGCTGCTCGACACCCTGGAAGGCGAGAAGAAAGACCCCTTCATGCTGCACTACAACTTCCCGCCCTACTCGGTCGGTGAGTGTGGTCGCATGGGCGCCACCGGTCGCCGCGAAATCGGCCACGGCCGCCTGGCCCGTCGTGGTGTCGCCGCCATGCTGCCGAGCGGTGATGACTTCCCGTACACCATCCGTATCGTCTCGGAGATCACCGAGTCCAACGGTTCGTCCTCCATGGCTTCCGTCTGCGGTGCTTCCCTGGCCCTGATGGACGCCGGTGTGCCGATGAAGGCGCCGGTTGCCGGTATCGCCATGGGTCTGGTCAAGGAAGGCGACAAGTTCGCCGTACTGACCGACATCCTCGGTGACGAAGACCACCTGGGCGACATGGACTTCAAGGTTGCCGGTACCGCCAATGGCGTCACCGCGCTGCAGATGGACATCAAGATCCAGGGCATCACCGAAGAAATCATGGAGATCGCCCTGAATCAGGCCCTGGAAGCGCGCCTGAACATCCTCGGCCAGATGAACAAGGTCATCGCCCAGTCGCGCACCGAGCTGTCGGCCAACGCCCCGACCATGATCGCGATGAAGATCGACCAGGACAAAATCCGCGACGTCATCGGTAAAGGCGGCGCCACCATCCGTGGTATCTGCGAAGAGACCAAGGCTTCGATCGACATCGAAGACGACGGCTCGATCAAGATCTTCGGCGAAACCAAGGAAGCTGCCGAGGCCGCGCGTCAGCGCGTACTGGGCATCACCGCGGAAGCCGAGATCGGCAAGATCTACGTCGGTCGCGTCGAGCGCATCGTTGACTTCGGTGCCTTCGTCAACATCCTGCCGGGCAAGGACGGTCTGGTGCACATCTCGATGCTGAGCGATCAGCGCGTCGAGAAGGTCACCGACGTACTGAAAGAAGGCCAGGAAGTGAAGGTTCTGGTACTCGACGTCGACAACCGCGGCCGCATCAAGCTGTCGATCAAGGACGTCGCCGCTGCCGAGGCTTCCGGCGTCTAAGCCGAAGCATCCGCAGTAAAGAGGAGGGCCCGCATGCGGGCCCTCTTTTTTTGCCTGCGATTTGTCAGGACAATGACGCCTTTCGCAGTATCTACAAGGATGTTTGGCTATGGAAAGAACTTACTGCCGCTATCACCCGGCGCAACCGGCCACCTGGCATTGCGCGCCGTGCCAGCGCGATTTCGGTGACTGTTGCGTGCCGCTCAATGCCGACGAGCCGGAGCTGGTACCGGTCTGTCCGCTGTACCGCAGCAAGCTGGCCTTCCTCGGTGCGGCCAATAGTGCGCAGCCGTTCTGGGAGCGCATTCCGCATTTCTTCCGCTATGCCCTGCAGCCGGCGCCGCTGGGCTTTGCCGCGCTGCTGAGTCTGGCCGGCCTGTTCATGCCCGGCTGGAAGCTGCTGTGGCTGGCGCTGTTCAGCGTGGCGACCAAGTACCTGCAGAGCGTGATCGAGTCGGCCAGCCTGGGCGGGCGCAAGGCGCCGAGCCTGGCCAGCGCCCTGGACGGCGAGGGCTACAGCCTGTTCTGGCGGGTGCTGGTGATCTTCTTCATCGCCTTCGGGGCGATCTGGCTGGTCAGCGACTTCGACAGCGAGGCGCTGTACTGGACGGTCAGCCTGGCGATCCAGCTGATCATGCCGGCCTGCCTGATCCGCCTGGCGCTGGACAAGACCCTGGGCGCGGCGCTCAACCCGGAGGAGGTGGGCGCGGTGATCAAGGCCATGGGCTGGCGCTACCTGATCCTCTGGGTGTTCCTGTTCATGCTCTGGCAGTCGCCGGATGCGGTGGTCTACATGCTCTCCAGCGGCTTGCCGCGGGTGGTGCTGGTGCCCGTGGCGACCTTGCTGTTCGGCTATTTCAGTGTGGTGATGTGCGCCATGATGGGCTATGCGGTGTTCCAGTATCAGGGTGCCCTGGGCTATGCCGCAGTGGAGGATGGCAGCCATGCGGGCTGGCCGGCCGACGAGTACGTACGGCGCCGGGCCCTGGCCGAGGCCGAGGTACGCCTCAAGGAAGGCCAGACCGGGCCGGCGCTGGAGGTGCTGACCCAGGCCCTGGATCGCACGCCCAACGACCTCAAGCTGAATGAGCGTTTTCACCAGCTGCTGTTCGGCCTGAATGCCCGCGAGCGCTGCCTGCGCCACCTGGCCCACTACCTGCCGCTGGCTGCCCGGCTGAACCCGGCGCAGTCGGCCACGGCGCTGCTCAATGCCCGCCAGCTGCAGGCAGACTACCTGCCGGATGACCCGCTGGTGTGCGAGACGGTGGCCAAGGCGCTGATCGAGCGGCACAAGGTGCGCGAGGGCCTGAGCCTGCTGCGCAACTTGCATGGACGTTTCCCGACCTATCCGCATATCGCCCGCGCCTATCTGCTGGCCGCGCGCGGTTTCGCCGAGGGTCTGGGGCAGCTGGAGCCGGCGCAGAAGCTGCTGGGCTATATCCGCGCGCGCTACCCGCAGTCGCCCCTGCTGACCGAAGTAGCCAGCCTGGAGGCGATCATCGAGCGCCTGGCCGAACGTAGCTGAGCCGGCGTGCTCAGCGCGCCAGGTGCTGGCGGTAGAGCGCCAGCTGACGGGTCTGTTCGGCTTCCGGGTAGGCCTGGTGCAGGTACTGGGTCAGCTCGCTGACCCCGCGCAGATCCTGGCGCTGGCCCAGCTGGCGGGCCAACTGCAGGGTCAGTACCGGGAGCTGCGCGGGCTTTTGCGGCAGCTGGCTGAGACGGCGCCAGACGCTCAGGCCCAGCTGGCCCTCGCCGGCGCGAATCAGCGGTGCCAGCAGGTGCAGCTGCACGGCCGGATGCTGCAGCAGGCGCTGCCCGGCTTCGTTGCTGTCGGTGGCGATGCGCTTGAGCAGCGGCAGGGCTTCACTTGCCTCGGGCAGGGCGAATAGCTGCTTGAGCAGGGCGCTCATCAGGGGCTTGTCCTGGCGCGTGCGCGCCACGGTATAGAGGCGCTCCAGCAGGGCGATGCGCCCTGGATAACGCTGCAGCAGATCCGGGCCGCGCGCCGCTGCCTGCTCCAGGGCGAACTGCCCGAGCAACTGGTCGAGGGCCGCCAGCTCGCGCTTGAACGGCGCGTCGGCATCCTGCTTGTGCAGATAGGCCTCGTCGACCTTGATCCCGCCGAACTGGCGCGGCAGCCACACGGCGATGAAGCCGGCGCCGAGCCCGCCGAGGTGGGCGTAATAGTTGACGTGGTCGTCGGCGGCCAGCAGGCCGATCAGCTCCTTGCCCATCCATACCGGCAGGATCCACAGCGCCGGTGCCTTGAAGTAGCCGATCAGCGGGCCCAGCCAGTAGAAGAAGTTGATCTTGCGCAGGCCGTAGACGCCGATGTACATGCCCATCAGCCCGGAAATCGCGCCGGAGGCGCCGACGCCGCTGACCCACACCGGATCCAGCGCCCACCACAGCAGGTGCGAGGCCACGCCACTGAGCAGGTACAGGCCGAGGTAGACGGCCTTGCCCAGGGCGATCTCGAGGGCGAAGCCGAAGATGAACAGGAACAGCATGTTGCCCAGCAGGTGGTCGAAGCTGCCATGCAGGAACATGGCGCCAAACAGCCCCTGCACGCTGAACTTGGCCGGGATGAAGCCGAAGCGCATGCTGCTGAGCTGGTCGCGCGCCGCTTCGGCCTTGGCGCGGGCGGCCTGCCAGGCTGGGTTCGCCTGGAAGTCGCTGCGCTGGTGCAACTGATGCTCGAACTCCAGGTCGTGCAGGATCATGGTCGCCAGATCCTGGCGGCGCAGGCCGTCGAGCTGCTCGCGCTCGACCACGTCCAGCTTGTGTTCGGTGCTGAAGGCCTCGCTGAACAGGGCGCGCTCGCGATTGAGCAGGCCGCCGTCCAGGTAGGTATGCACGGCGGTTTCCAGGCGTTCCTCGTCACCACCCTGATAGCCAAAATAAATCAGGGTGTTGAGCAGGATCAGCAGCAGGGTGATGACCGGTGGGCGCTTCCAGTCCAGCGGGTGCTCGGCGGGGATGATCAGCATCGACTACGTCCTTGTTTCAGTGGCGCTTGCTCTCGACGCGCTTGAGGCGCTCGCCTTCGAACTGCAGGAAGTAGTACATGCCGTTCTTCGGCCCATAGACCCACTCCTCGCGTTGGAATTCGCGGTGGCCTTCGTCGTCGTAGGTGTAGCCGGTCACCGCCTGGCTGACCGGTGCGCCGCATTTGCTGAGCACCTCGCTGGTGCGGTCGCCTTCGCTGGCGATGCCGTTGTCGCAGCGTAGCGAGGCATGGGCGGTCAGGCTGGTCAGGCTGATGAGCGTGGCGAGCAGGAGTTTGTACATGGTGAGCATCCTTGTTGCTGGGGGATTACCGGGCTCCGCCCGGGGTGAGTCATTGGCCGCGCTTGCTTTCGATCTTGACCAGGCGATTGCCTTCCAGGCGCAGGTAGTAATACATGCCGTTCTTCGGCCCGTAGATCCATTCCTCCACCAGCACTTCCTGGGTGAAGCCGTAGTAGTCGACCACCTCGCGGTAGCCCAGGTTGTCGCGGCTGACGGGGTTGCCGCACTTGGCCTGCACTTCGCTGGAGAGGTCGTCGAGGCTGATCAGGTTGCTGCCGCAGCGCAGGGTCGAGCCGGCTTCGGCGCCAGTGGCGAGAAGCAGCGGGAGCAGGGCGAGAAGGGATGTGCGCATTGCCGGTGTCGTGCAGGGGGATAACGCCAGCCTACACCGGCCGGCGCGCACTTGTCAGTGGGCGCGGCGGGTTTCGATACGCACCAGGCGATTGCCTTCGAAGGTGAGGATGCTGAGCATGCCGTTGTTCGGCCCGTACACCCATTCCTCGACCTTGAACTCGCGGCGGTCGTAGCCGCCGAGGGTGTAGCCGACCAGGTCGCGGTGCGCCGGAGCACCGCACTTCTGCTCGACCTCGAAGGCGCGGTCGCCCTCGCTGACCAGATTGCTGCCGCAGCGCAGCGTGCTGGCCTGGGCCAGGCCGCCGGCCAGCAGCAGGGCGGCGCAGCCCAGGGCGCGGCGCATCACTGGCTCCCCAGGTGCAGGGCGCTGCTCACGCTGCCATTGGCCTGGGCTTCGCCGAGGCTGACGTCGAGCAGGTAGATGCGCTGGTCTTCCAGGCCGCCGCGCTCCACCAGGTAGTCCTTGATGCTGGCGGCGCGGGCCTGGGCCAGCTGGCGCAACAGCAGTTCGCTCTGCGCCCAGGACTGCAGCACGGCCTGCTTGAGCTGGAGGCCGCGTTCTTCCTTGCTCAGCTGCGCCCATTCGGCCGGTGGCTGCTGCTTCAGGCGCGAGCGGTAGATGCCTTCGAGCAACACGGCCTTGTCGTCCTCGTCGACGATCAGTTCGCTGGGGTCGGCCGGCACCTTGTCGCCGCGGCGCTGCAGGATCTTGTACTGGGTGTTCTGGTATTCGCGCTCCAGGCGCTGCTCGGCCAGCAGCGGGCCGTCGCTGGCCTGGGCGCTCATGCCTTCCACTTCCAGGCGCAGCACCGGGCGCTCCTTGAGGGCGGCGGCCAGGGTGTCGAGGGCTTTCTGCGCGGCGCCGTCCAGTTCGTCGCTGCCTGCAGCGAATTGCACCTGGCTGAGGTCGGCCTCGCTGCCGCCGACCAGGCCGGCGATGAACTTGAATGGCGCCTGGGCGGCGCGCAGCACCAGGTTGCGCAGGGTCTGCCAGACGATCGGCATCACGCTGAATTCCGGGCTGTTGAGGTTGCCCTGTACCGGCAGCTGGATATCGATATTGCCCTGGGTGTCCTTGAGCAGGGCCACGGCCAGGCGGATCGGCAGATCCACGGCGTCCTTGCTGTCGACTTTCTCGCCGAGCTGCAGGTCTTCCAGCAGCAACTTGTTCTCGGCGTTGAGCTGGCCTTTTTCGATCTGGTAGTGCAGATCCAGGTTGAGCCGGCCCTTCTTGATCCGGTAGCCGGCGAACTTGCCGGAGTAGGGGGTGAGGGTGGTCAGCTCGACGTTCTTGAAGCTGGTGGCGATATCCAGGCTGTTCATCGGGTCGAAGGGAGTCAGGCCGCCCTTGATGCTGACTGGCGCGTACTTGTCGACCTTGCCCTTGATATCGACGCTGGCGGTTTTCGGGCTCTGGTTGTCCAGGGTGCCGATCTGGCCGTTGAGCTGCTGGATGGCGGTGGCGAAGTTGGGGGTCAGGCTGAAGTCGGCGAAGTTGGCCGAGCCGTCCTTGATGTTCACTCCACCGATGCGGATCGGCAGGGGTTTGCCGGCCGGTTCGGGCTTGGCCTTGGCGTCGGCCGGTTGCGGGATCATCAGGTCGTTGACGTTGGTGGTCAGGTCTTCGTTGATGATGAAGCGCGCATAGGGCTGCTGCAGGTTGACCTGGTTGATCACCAGGCCTTCGCCGTGGCGGTAGTCGAGGCCGTCCACCACCAGTTGCTGCCACTTGAGGAAGTCGCGCTCCTTGAGGGTGTCCAGGGTGTGCAGCTGGTTGACCTCGGCGCGCCCGGCGATGCTGAAGGCCAGTGGCTCGACGCTCTTCAGGTCGACGGCCAGGTCGCTGCCGAGCTGGCCGCTGCGCAGCTCCAGGCGTACGAATGGGCTGATGTAGGCCTGCGCCAGGCGCAGGTCGATGTCACGGGTGACCAGCTGCAGCTTGGCCCAGGTGGGGCTGATCTGTACCTGGCCCTCGACCTTGAGCTGGCCGTTCTTGTTCACCCCGGTGTCGAGCTTGAGGCCGAAGGGCGAGGTGCCCAGGCTGTCGAAATCGCTGAGGTCGAGGTTGAGCGGGGCCAGGTCGAGCTTCACTTCCTGGCTGCCGGCGGCGCGGTCGGCCAGGTGGATCTGGTAGCCGCGCAGCTGCACGTCGCGCAGGATCACCTGCCAGGGCTTGCTCGGCTCCGTGGCCTGGTCTGGCGCCGGGGCTGCGGCGGTTGTGGCCGGCTGCTCGGCGGCGGGCTGCGCGGACGCGGCGGCTGGGGCTTCGCTGGGAGCTGGTGCTGGCGTCGAACCGGCGCCACCCTCGGTCGGAGCCGGAGCCGGAGCCGGAGCCGGAGCCGGAGCCGGAGCCGGAGCCGGAGCCGGAGCCGGAGCTTCGGGTGCGGCAGTGGGGGGCTGCGGGGTTACCGGCGCGGCAGCTGGTGTCGTCTTGCTGTTGCTGGCGAACAGCTTCTGCCAGTCGAGCTGGCCGTCTTTCTCGCGGGCGGCCCAGGTTTCCAGGTTCTGGCTGCGGATCTTGCCGACTATCACCTGCTGCTTGGCCAGATCCAGCGAGGTTTCGCTGACGTCGAGGCGCTCCAGGCGTACCAGCGGTTTGTCCGCCGGGCTCTTGATGGCGAAGGGCGCCAGGCTGATGGCGACGTTGTTCAGCTGCAGCTCGGTGCCCTTGGCCAGGTTCAGCTGGTAGTCGGCGCTGAGGTTGACCACGCCATCTTCCAGTACCAGCGGCACGGCATCGCGCACATAGGGCCACACGCCCTTGAGCTTGCCGTCGGTGACCTTGAGCTGGCCGGTGGAGGCGATCGGCGTCAGGCTGACCTGGCCATGCCAGTCGATGCGTCCGCCATAGGGGCCGGTGGCGACCATCTGCATGTCGGCATTGTCGTCGGGCAGGGTGCTGAGGTTCTGCAGTTCCAGGTTGAGCGAGTCGTAGACGAATTCCACCGGTTCACTGGGGCGCAGATCCTCGAAGTGCAGGCCGTTCTCGATCAGCTGGATACGGCTGATACGCAGCGGGAATGGCTCGCTGGGTTCAGTCTCGGCCGGCTTCGGCTCGCTGGGTGGCAGCTTGAACAGCTGGGTCAGGTTGAGCGTGCCGTCCTTGGCGAACAGCACTTCGCTATGGGCTTTTTCCAGCTCGATGTCGGCCAGGTGCAGGGCATCGCCCCACAGGCTGTCCCATTGCAGATTGGCATACAGGCGCTGGAAGGCGACCTGGGGTTTGTCCGGCTCGCCGATATGCAGGCCCCAGAGGTTCAGCTCCAGGCTGAAGGGGTTGAGCTCGATGCGCTCCAGGCGCGCCGGCACTGTGGCCAGTTGCGCCAGCTGCTGGTTGGCGATGCGCAGGGCGATGCCCGGCAGGATCAGGAAGCCCAGCAGGCTATAGAGGGCGAAGGTGATCAGCAGTGCGCAAACGGCGCGTTTCAATCCTTTGGGCATGGTACGGCATCATCTTCCAGGCTGAGGGTGCACTGCAGTATGGCATGGCTGCCGCGTGCGTGTGGGCCATCAGATTGCCGCGCCAGAGCGTCAGAATTGCAGGATCAGGGTCTTCAGCGGCGGCTGGCCGTCCTGCGAGGGGAAGTCCGCCGCCGGGGCCAGCACCTGGCAGTCGCGCACCGGGCGACCGAGCTTCTCCGCACAGCGCAGCACCTGCTGGCGCCAGTCGGCCATGGCCACCTTCGCCAGGTTGTTGCAGCAGATCAGTACACCGTCATCGGCGGTGGCGAGGATCGCCGGCTTGAGCAGGCTCTGGTAGTCGCGCAGCAGGTCGACGGTGCCGAAGGCGCTCTTGGCCCAGGCTGGCGGGTCGAGCAGCACCAGGTCGAATTGCTGCTGCTGCAGGCGCGGATAGCTCGGCAGCTTGTGCCCGCGGCGGCTGGCGATGGGCAGGCCGGCCAGCTGGCGGATGGCCGGGAAGTAGTCGGACTGCACGAAGTCCATCGCCAGCCTCGGGTTGAGTGCCAGGTTCTCCCGGCCCACCGCCAGATTGCCTTCGGCGAAGTCCAGGTTGAGCACCGCGCGTGCGCCGCCCGCCGCGGCGCACAGGCCGACGCCGCAGGTGTAGGCGAACAGGTTGAGCACGCTCTTGCCGGCGCTGTGCTGTTTGACCCAGCCGCGGGCGTTGCGCAGGTCGAGGAACAGCAGCGGATCCTGCCCCGGATGGCGCCCGCGTACCCGGTAGTTCAGCCCCCACTCGTGGCCGACCAGGTCGGCCAGGGCCTCGGGCGTGGCCTGGTACACCGGGTCGCGCCGATCGACGCGCGAGTTGCCGCCGGAGCGGTCGTTGTAGACCAGCTGCAGTTCCACCCCGAGCGCGGTCGTGAGGGTGGCATGCAGGTCGAGCAGGCTGTCGCGGTCGAGCGGCTGGTGGAAGCTCTGTACCAGCAGCTGGCTGCCGTAGCGGTCGGCGGTGAGGCCGGGGGCGCCTTCCTGACTGCCATGGAACAGGCGGTAGCAGTCGGTGCCTTGCTGGTGCAGTTCACCCAGCAGCGGCTGGCGGGTGGCGAAGGCGGCGCGCAGCGCCTGATCGAGAGAGGACATGCGCGGCGTCTCGCAACGGAAGGGCGCGCAGTTTACCAAGAAAAACGCCGGCTCTTGGCCGGCGTTAGTCTCGCAGCGCGTCGGATCAGCTGCGTTCGATGGCGAGCGCGACACCTTGACCGCCACCGATGCACAGAGTGGCCAGGCCTTTCTTGGCGTCACGTTTGATCATCTCGTGCAGCAGGGTCACCAGCACGCGGCAACCGGAGGCGCCAATGGGGTGGCCGAGGGCGATGGCGCCGCCGTTGACGTTGACCTTGGCCGCGTCCCAGCCCAGTTCCTTGCCCACCGACAGGGCCTGGGCGGCGAAGGCCTCGTTGGCCTCGATCAGGTCGAGTTCGGCCAGTTGCCAGCCGGCTTTTTCCAGGCAGCGTTTGGTTGCCGAGACCGGGCCGATGCCCATGATCGCCGGGTCGACGCCGGCATTGGCGTAGGCGGCAATCTTGGCCAGTACCGGCAGGCCGAGGGCCTTGGCTTTCTCGGCGCTCATCAGCAGCACGGCAGCGGCGCCGTCGTTGAGGCTGGAGGCGTTGCCGGCGGTGACGCTGCCGTCTTTCTTGAACGCCGGCTTGAGCTTGCTCAGGTCGGCGGCGGTGACGCCGGCACGAGCCTGCTCGTCGGTGGCGAAGCTGACCGGGTCGCCCTTGCGCGAGGGGATCAGGACCGGGGTGATTTCATCGGCGAAGCGCCCGGCCTCGATGGCGGCCACGGCCTTCTGCTGCGAGGCGGCGGCGAAGGCGTCCTGCTCTTCGCGGCTGATGGCGTACTTGTCCACCAGATTCTCGGCGGTGATGCCCATGTGGTAGTCGTTGAAGGCATCCCACAGGCCGTCCTGGATCATGCTGTCGATCAGCTTGCCGTGGCCCATGCGCTGACCGCTGCGGGAGGTCGGGATGACGTGGGGAGCCAGGCTCATGTTCTCCATGCCGCCGGCGATGATGACGTCGGCGTCGCCGCAACGAATGGCCTGGGCGCCCAGGTGCAGGGCCTTGAGGCCGGAGCCGCAGACCTTGTTCAGGGTCAGTGCCGGCACGGCATGCGGCAGGCCGGCCTTGATCGCAGCCTGGCGTGCGGTGTTCTGCCCGGCGCCGGCGGTGAGCACGTGGCCGAGGATCACCTCGTCGACTTCGCCGCCATTCAGGCCGGTCTGCTCCAGCAGACGCTGGATCACCGCGGCGCCCAGGTCGACGGCGGGTACGCCGGCCAGCGAGCCCTGGAAACTGCCGATGGCGGTACGGGTGGCGGCGACAATGACAACTTCTTGCATGGCGGGCTCCTTGAAATCGGTGGTGCGCGGCGAGCCGCGACGGGGGCGTTATGGTGGCATAGCGCATGGGTGGCGACCACCACCCGAACTGCTCGGTCAGCCGCGCGCTGGCAGGCCCATGCGGCGGCGCGCGTGGTGGATGGCGCCGCCGCGCACGGCCCAGCGCAGCAGTGGCGCCAGGCTGTTCACCCCGGCGCGGATGGTGCGGCTGCGGGCGGCGCCGATGGGCTGTTCGAGCATGGCCTGGGCCCAGTCCGGCAGCAGGTCGATGCCGGCCTGCATCAGCAACTGGCCCACCGGCACGGCCAGGGCGCTGGGCGCCGGCGCGTTCTGCAGGATGCGCAGGATCTCTCGCGAGCGCTCGTCGCACAGCAGCTGTGGGCGCACGGCGGCCAGGTAGGCGGCGATTTCGGCGCGCGAGCGCGGCACGTTCTCGGCACCCAGGCGCTCGGCGATCAGTGCCACCTCGGCGTAGTAGCGATCCTGGTCGGCCGCGCTCAACTGCGGGTTGCGGTAACGCAGGTGGGCGGCGAGGAAACTCGACACTTCGGCCACATGCACCCAGGTCAGCAGCGCCGGGTCGCTGGCCGCGTAGGGGCGGCCATCCGGCGCGGTGCCGACCACCTTGAGATGAATGGTGCGCACCTTGTCGATCAGCCACTCGGCGTCGCGGCGCGAGCCGAAGGTGGTGCCGGAGATGAACTGGCCGGTGCGGCGCAGGCGGCCGAGCAGATCCTCGCGAAAGTTCGAGTGATCCCACACCCCGGCCAGGGCCAGCGGGTGCAGCGCCTGCAGCAGCAGGGCACTGATGCCGCCGACCATCATGCTGGTGAAGTCGCCGTGCACCCGCCAGCACACGGCATCGGGGCCGAACAGACCGGGATCGCCAGGGGGCTGGGAGAAGTCGATCTGGCCGAGGACGATGCCGCTGAGGCTGAGCACCTGGGTTTCGATACGGCGGCGGAGGAATTCCATGAGGGTTTTGGGTTGGTGGCAGTGTGGCTGGTGAGACCCTCACCCTAGCCCCTCTCCCAGAGGGAGAGGGGCTAGGGTGAGGTCATTGGTTCAGGCGTTGGCCGATCAGGCTGTCGACCACCGACGGGTCGGCCAGGGTCGAGGTGTCGCCCATGTTCTCCAGTTCGTTGCAGGCGATCTTGCGCAGGATGCGCCGCATGATCTTGCCCGAGCGGGTCTTCGGCAGGCCCGGTGCCCACTGGATCAGCTCCGGCTTGGCGAAGCTGCCGATCTCCTTGCTGACCAGGGCCAGCAGCTCCTTCTTCAGCCCGTCGGACGGCTCGACGCCCTTCATCGGCGTGACGAAGGCATAGATGCCCTGGCCCTTGAGGTCGTGCGGGTAGCCGACCACGGCGGCCTCGGCGATGGCGTCGTGCAGCACCAGGGCGCTTTCCACCTCGGCGGTGCCGATGCGGTGGCCGGAGACGTTGATCACGTCGTCGACTCGCCCGGTGATCCAGTAGTAGCCGTCCTCGTCGCGGCGCGCGCCGTCGCCGGTGAAGTAGTAGCCGGGGTAGGGCTTGAAGTAGGTGTCGATCATCCGCTGGTGGTCGCCGTAGACGCTGCGGATCTGGCTCGGCCAGCTGGCCTTGATCGCCAGCACGCCACTGCCGGCACCGTCGATCTCCACGCCTTTCTCGTCCAGCAGCACCGGCTGCACGCCGAAGAACGGGCGGGTCGCCGAGCCGGGCTTGAGGTCGGTGGCGCCGGGCAGCGGGGTGATCAGGATGCTGCCGGTCTCGGTTTGCCACCAGGTGTCGACGATCGGGCAGCGCCGTTCGCCGACCACGTTGTAGTACCACTCCCAGGCTTCCGGATTGATCGGCTCGCCGACCGAGCCGAGCAGGCGCAGGCTGGTGCGCGCGGCCTTCTGCACCGGGCCTTCGCCTTCGCGCATCAGCGCGCGGATGGCGGTGGGGGCGGTGTAGAAGATGTTCACCTGGTGTTTGTCGATCACCTGCCAGAAGCGCGAGGCATCCGGGTAGTTGGGCACGCCCTCGAACATCAGGGTGGTGGCGCCGTTGGCCAGCGGGCCGTAGACGATGTAGCTGTGGCCGGTGACCCAGCCGACGTCGGCGGTGCACCAGTAGATCTCGCCTTCGTGGTAGTCGAACACGTACTTGTGGGTCATCGCCGCGCCCAGCAGGTAGCCGCCGGTAGTATGCAGCACGCCCTTGGGTTTGCCGGTCGAGCCCGAGGTATAGAGGATGAACAGCGGGTCTTCGGCGTCCATCGGCTCGGCCGGGCAGTCGGCGCTGGCCTCCTTGAGGGCCTGGTGGTACCACAGGTCGCGGCCTTCCACCCAGTTGACCTGGCCCTGGGTGCGTTGCACCACCACCACGCTGGATACCGCCGGACAGCTCAGCAGGGCCTGGTCGACGTTGGCCTTGAGCGGGATGTACTTGCCGCCGCGCACGCCTTCGTCGGCGGTGATCACGGTGCGGCAGTCGGCATCGAGGATGCGGTCGCGCAGGGCATCCGGCGAGAAGCCGCCGAACACCACCGAGTGCACTGCGCCGATGCGTGCGCAGGCGAGCATGGCGTAGGCCGCCTCGGGGATCATCGGCATGTAGATGCACACCCGGTCGCCTTTCTTCACGCCACGGCTCTTCAGCACATTGGCCAGGCGGCTGACGTGGTGGTGCAGCTTGTTGTAGGTGATATGGGCCGATTCGCTGGGATTGTCGCCTTCCCAGATGATGGCGATCTGTTCGCCGCGCGTGGCCAGATGGCGGTCGATGCAGTTGTCGGCGACATTGAGCAGGCCGCCCTTGAACCAGGCCGCCTCGCCCTTGACCAGGTCGCTGCTGTGCAGCTGATCCCAGGGCTTGAACCAGTGCAGGAACTGCCGCGCCTGTTCGCTCCAGAAGGTTTCCGGCTGCTCGATGGATTGGCGATAGAGACGCTGATAGGCCTCGTCATCCAGGTGGGCGCGCTGGCGCACCGCATCCTTGACCGGGTGAAGGCTGATTTCGAACATGGCGGGAGTCCTTATTATTGTTGATCCTCACTACCGTCGAGAGTGAACCAAGCAACTGCTTGGTTCAAGTGCCGGTAGTCCTGGGCGCAGGCGTTGTCCTGGCCCCAGCAAGCAAAAGCCCGGCACAGGGCCGGGCTTGCAGGGTCAACCGCGGTGGCGACCGCGGAAGAAGTCGATCAGACCCTGGGTCGAGGCGTCCTCGGCCGGCGGCTGATCCCAGCCGGTCAGGCGCTGGTAGACGCCCTTGCCGAGTTCCTTGCCGAGCTCCACTCCCCACTGGTCGAAGGCATTGATGCCCCAGATCACGCTCTGCACGAACACCTTGTGCTCGTACATCGCCACCAGCGCGCCAAGGCGCCGCGGGCTGATGCGTTCGAGCACCAGGGTGTTGCTCGGGCGGTTGCCGGGGATCACCTTGTGCGGCGCCAGGCGCTGCACTTCGGCCTCGGCCAGGCCCTTGGCGCGCAGCTCGGCCTCGGCCTCGTCGCGGCATTTGCCGAGCATCAGCGCCTGGCTTTGCGACAGGCAGTTGGCGTACAGCCACTGGTGGTGGTCGGCCACCGGGTTGTAGCTCACCACCGGCACGATGAAGTCGGCCGGAATCAGCTGGGTGCCCTGATGCAGCAACTGGTGGTAGGCATGCTGGCCGTTGCAGCCGACACCGCCCCAGATCACCGGGCCGGTATCGGTGCTCACCGGGCTGCCATCCTGACGCACACGCTTGCCGTTGGACTCCATGTCCAGCTGCTGCAGGTGCTTGGTGATGTTGCGCAGGTAGTGGTCGTACGGCAGGATCGCGTGGCTCTGCGCGCCCCAGAAGTTGCCGTACCAGACGCCGAGCAGGGCCAGCAGCACCGGCATGTTCTTCTCGAACGGGGTGCTGCGAAAGTGCGTGTCCATGCTGTAGGCGCCGGACAGCAGTTCCTTGAAGTTGGACATGCCGATGGCCAGGGCGATCGGCAGGCCGATGGCCGACCACAGCGAGTAGCGCCCGCCGACCCAGTCCCACATCGGGAAGATGTTCTTCTCGCGGATGCCGAACTCGATTGCCGCCTGGTTGTTGCTGGTGACGGCGATGAAGTGGCGGTAGAGCTTTTCCTCGGTGCCGCCACGGGCCAGGTACCAGGTGCGCGCGGCCTGGGCGTTCTTCAGGGTTTCCAGGGTGCCGAAGGACTTGCTGGAGACGATGAACAGGGTGGTCTCGGCATTCAGCTTGGCGGCCAGTTCATGGAACTCGCTGCCGTCGATATTGGCCAGGTAGTGGCAGCGCACGCCGTGCTGGGTGAACGGCAGCAGGGCCTCGGAAACCAGCTGCGGGCCAAGGAAGGAACCACCGATGCCGATGTTGACCACGTCGGTGATGGCCTTCTCGCTGTAGCCGCGCCACATGTTGCTGTGGATGCGCCCGACTATGTCGGTCATCTGGTTGAGCACGCGGTGCACGTCGGGCATCACGTTGACCCCGTCGACCTTGACGCAGTCGCCGATCGGCCGGCGCAGGGCGGTATGCAGGGCCGGGCGGCCTTCCGAGGCGTTCAGTCGCTCGCCGTTGAACAGCGCCTCGATGGCCTGTTCCAGGCCGGCTTCCTGGGCCAGGTTGACCAGCAGGTCGCGGGTTTCGCGGTTGATCAGGTTCTTCGAGTAGTCGAGGAACAGGCCGCAGGTGCTCATGGAGAACTGGTTGAAACGCTTGGCGTCGCTGGCGAAGGCTTCGCGCATGCTGAACGTCTGCATCTGTTCGCGGTGCTGGCGCAGGGCCTGCCAGGCCGGCAGGGTGGTGACATCGAGCGGGTGCTGGTAATACGCCATGAGCGGCTGTTTCCTTGTTATACGGCCGGTGTGCTATCGGGCATTAAAAAGCCCGGAAGGTTCCGGGCTTGAAGTGTAGCGGGGTGCGGATCGCTCAGGCGACCTGCACCGGAATTGCGTTGCTGGTGTGGCTCAGCTCGCCGTCGGCAGCCATGTACAGCACGCGCGGCTGGAAGTTGGCCAGCTCGGCCTCGCTGTAGTGGGCGTAAGCGCAGATGATCACGCGGTGGCCGACGCCGGCCTTGTGCGCGGCAGCGCCGTTGACCGAGATGATCTTCGAACCTTCCTCGCCGCGGATGGCGTAGGTGGTGAAACGCTCGCCATTGTCCACGTTGTAGATCTGGATCTGCTCGTACTCGCGGATGCCGGACAGATCCAGCCACTCGCCGTCGATGGCGCAGGAGCCTTCATAGTCGAGCACCGCATGGGTGACGATGGCGCGGTGCAGCTTGGCCTTGAGCATGATGGCGTGCATGACTACTTCCCTCTCGGAATACGGCGGCGGCAGAGTTTGCCCGAACCCCCGAGGGGGTTCAAGGGCGTGACGCGGGTCAGATTTCCAGCGCCAGGTTGTCGATCAGGCGGGTGCTGCCGAGGAAGGCGGCCACCAGGATCACCAACTGCCGGGTTTCGCCTGTGGCCGGGCGCAGGTCGTTGCTGTCGCGCACTTCCAGATAGTCCGGGCGCAGGCCGGCGGCTTCCAGGGCGGCCTTGGCGGTGACGACCAGCTTGGCGAAGTCCTGCTCGCCGCCGCGGATCGCCTCGGCCAGCTGCTGCAGGGTGCGGTACAGCACCGGGGCAATGGCGCGCTGCTCGGCGTTCAGGTAGCCGTTGCGCGAGGACAGCGCCAGGCCGTCTTCGGCGCGAACGGTCGGTTCGCCGATGATCTGCACCGGCATGTTGAGGTCGCGCACCAGGGTGCGGATCACCGCCAGCTGCTGGAAGTCCTTCTCGCCGAATACGGCCAGATCCGGCTGCACCATGTTGAACAGCTTGGTCACCACGGTGGCGACGCCGTCGAAGTGGCCGGGGCGGCTACCGCCGCACAGGCCTTCGGAGACGCCCTGGACGCTGACCAGGGTCTGCCCGGCCATGCCGTCGGGGTACATCTCTTCCACCTCGGGGGCGAACAGCAGCTGGCAGCCGGCGCTGACCAGCTTGTCCTGGTCGGCGGCGAGGGTGCGCGGGTAGCTGGCGAGGTCTTCCTTGGGGCCGAACTGCAGCGGGTTGACGAAGATGCTGGCGACCACGAAGTCGGCGCGCTGGCTGGCCTTTTCCACCAGGGCCATGTGGCCCTCGTGCAGGTTGCCCATGGTCGGCACGAAGCCGATGCGCTTGCCTTCGGCACGTGCGCGGGCCACGGCGGCGCGCAGCTCGCGCACGGTCTTGACGGTGTTCATGCGGAGAATCCGTGTTCTTCGGCAGGGAAGCTGACTGCTTTCACCGCCTGGACATAGGCGGCGAGGGCGGCCTGGATATTGGGCTGGCCTTCCATGAAGTTCTTCACGAACTTCGGCGAGCGGCCGGTCAGGGACAGGCCGAGCATGTCGTGCAGTACCAGTACCTGGCCGTCGGTGGCCGGGCCGGCGCCAATACCGATGACCGGGATCTTCACCGACTGGCTGATTTCCGCAGCCAGTTCGCTGGGCACGCATTCGAGCAGGAGCATGGCGGCACCGGCCTGTTCCAGGGCTATGGCGTCGGCACGCAGCTGGCGCGCAGCGGCGTCACCGCGGCCCTGCACCTTGTAACCACCGAAGACGTTGACCGCCTGCGGCGTCAGGCCCAGGTGGGCGCACACCGGCACGCCGCGCTCGGCCAGCTGGCGAATCGGCTCGGCCAGCCAGGCGGCACCTTCCAGCTTGACCACATGGGCGCCGGCCTGCATCAGCGCAGCGGCGCTGGCGAAGGTCTGCTCCAGGGTGGCGTAGGCCATGAAAGGCAGGTCGCTGATCAGCAGCGCGCCCTGGTTGCCGCGTTTTACCGCGGCGGTGTGGTAGGCCATGTCGGCCAGGCTCACCGGCAGGGTGCTGTCGTGGCCTTGCAGAACCATGCCGAGGGAGTCGCCCACCAGCAGCACATCCACACCGGCCTGGCAGGCTGCCTGGGCGAAGGTGGCGTCGTAGGCGGTCAGCATGGCGATTTTCTCGCCTTTCTGCTTGAGCCCCAGCAGGGTGCTTATGGTTGTATCAGGCATGAAGTCTTCCTCATTTGCGCGCGGTGCTTGCACCGCCGCGGGGCAACGGGACGCCTATAGTCCCGATGGGGGTGCACGAAGTCAATCTTGGGTGTTACCGCTGTGTTACGGCGTTACCTGCTGGCGCGGGCTCAGGCCGGCAGGCGTTCCAGGCCGCTGAACGGGCAGGCGGCGAGCAGCTCGGCCAGCCTGCGGCCATCCGGCAGCTGCAGGTCGGCGGCGAGCTCCGCCAGGGGATAGAGGACGAAGGCGCGGGCGTGCATATGGTAGTGCGGCACGGTCAGGCGTTCCTCGGCGAGCAGTCGCTCGCCGAACAGCAGGATGTCCAGGTCGAGGGTGCGCGGCCCCCAGCGTTCGGCCTTGCGCACGCGGCCCTGCTCCTGCTCGATGCGTTGCAGGGCGTCGAGCAGCTCGAGGGGCTGCAGGTTGGTGTCCAGGGCGGCCACGGCATTGACGTAGCGTGGCTGATCCGGCGGGCCCAGCGGGTCGCTGGCATAGAAAGACGAGGTGGCGACCAACTGGCTGGCGGGCAGCGCGGCCAGCGCGCTGAGTGCCGCCTGAAGCTGCTGGCGCGGCTCGGCCAGGTTACTGCCCAGGCCGATGTAGACCCGTTCCATGCTATTCGCCAGCCGGTGCGCCGGTGCTCGGGCCGCGGCGACGGTTGCGCCCGCCACGACGGCGTTTGCGCGCCGCCGGGGCGTCTTCGTCGTCCGGGCGGCTGGCCAGGTCGCGGATCATGCTGCGCCGTTCGCTGTCACTGGCATCCTGGTAGTCGGTCCACCAGTCGCCCAGACCGCCGGTTTTCTCGCCGGCGTCTTCACGCAGCAGGAGGAAGTCGTAGCCGGCGCGGAAGCGCGGGTTTTCCAGCAGCAGGTCGGCGCGCTTGCCCTGGCGCCGCGGCAGGCGCTCCTGCATGTCCCAGATCTCGCGGATCGGGATGGTGAAACGCTTGGGCACGGCAATGCGCTTGCACTGTTCGACGATCAGATCGTGAGCGGCTTCCTGCATGGCTGGAATCGGCGGCATGCCGCGCTCCTGCAGCTGCGCGGCGCGGGCCGGCAGGGCTGGCCAGAGCAGGGCGGCGAAGAGGAAGGCGGGAGTCACCGGCTTGCCTAGGGCGATGCGCTCGTCGGTGTTGGCCAGGGCCTGGCGGATCAGCTTTTCGGTGTATTCCGGGTTGCGCTTGAGCGCCGCGGCGCTGGCCGGGAACAGCGGGGCGAACAGGTCGTACTCGACCAGCAGCTCGAAGGTGCGCTCGGCGTAGCCGGCGAGGAACAGCTTGAGCACTTCGTCGAACAGGCGGGCCGAGGGGATGTCGCGCAGCATCGGCGCCAGGCGGCGGATCGGCGCAGCGCTGTGTTTCTCGATGTCGAAGTCGAGTTTGGCGGCGAAGCGTACGGCGCGCAGCATGCGCACCGGGTCTTCGAGGTAGCGCTGTTCGGGGTCGCCGATCAGGCGGATCAGGCGATTGCGAATATCGTGCACGCCGTGGGCATAGTCGAGGATGCGCTCGCCGGTCACGTCGAAGTACAGGGCATTGATGGTGAAGTCACGGCGCTGGGCGTCGTCTTCCTGGTTGCCGTAGACGTTGTCACGCAGGATGCGCCCGCTCTCGTTGCGCGAGGACAGGTGGCTGTCTTCCTCGTCGTCGCCCTGCGGATGGTTACTGCGGAAGGTGGCCACTTCGATGATTTCGCGGCCGAAGTGCACGTGCGCCAGCTTGAAGCGGCGGCCGATCACCCGGGCGTTGCGGAACTCGGCGCGCACCTGCTCCGGGGTGGCGCTGGTGGCCACGTCGAAGTCCTTGGGGTGGATGCCGAGCAGCATATCGCGCACACAGCCGCCCACCAGGTAGGCCTGATAGCCGGCATTCTGCAGGCGTTCAACCACGTTCACCGCGTTGCGGCTGAACTGCCCGCGCTGCAGCGAATGCTGGCGAGGGCCCAGCACTTCCGGGGAGCTGTGGCGATGGGCGTTGCGCTTCAGGGGAGAGCGAAAAGACTTGAACAGCTTCTTCAGCATGGGCGGCACTGTCTGGGGGAATAAGCGGCCGGAAAAGCGAGAGACCGCAGGATTGGCGCGGATTCTAGCATCGGGGAGGGGGATGGTGAATTAAAAGGCAGGCTGGGGAGAAAGCTACTGGGGGAGCCTAGGCTCCCCCCCAAGTAGGTGCGTGCTTTGTTTTTATTATTATTGCGGGCCTGTTGTTTTTGTTGTCGGGCCCGTTGGTGGTAGCCCAAATCGGGTACCAGGAGCAAACGGATTGCTTTGGATGCTGATGCTGCCATGATCATTCCGTGATCCAACCAGTTCAGGCTCTGCCTTGGGGCAGTTTTATTATTCTCGGCCTGGTTGTGGGGCGAACCCCAAAGGCAAATCCTCTCCAAAAGAATCAGTTAGCTGCGCCTCCGCCTTGTTGTTTTTGTTGTGCTGGAGTCGTTCTGTCTTATTTTTATTGTGGGGTTTCGAGCTTGTTATTGTTGTTGTGCCAGAGATAAAGCAGAACCCGTGCCAGTTTTTTCAAATCCTTTGAAATCAAGGCCTTGAGCGGATTGGGAAAAAGTTATGGGCATAAAAAAGCCGGATTCTCGTTACCGATGAACCCGGCTTTGTTACGCGATGTGAAGCGGGGGTAACAGGCTGCGGAACCTTTGCCCGCCTGCTCTGTCATGCGGGTAACGCCTCAGGAACCAGTGGCGGCCCCCGATTTGCGCCGCGGGATGCCCAGGCGCTGGCGCCGTTCCCACAGGCACTTGCGGCTGATGCCGAGCTTGCGCGCCAGTTCGGTCTCGGTCATGTGATCCTGGTGCTCGAGCACGAAGTGCTGGAAGTAGTCCTCCAGGGACAGATCCTCGGTCGGCTCGTGGCTGGTGCCGTTGCTGGACGACGGTGCGCTGCCGCTCACCTCGAAGTCGTCTTCCAGGTCGTCCAGCTCGATATCGATGCCCAGCAGCTCGGCGGAAATCTCCGCGCTCTCGCAAAGGATCACTGCGCGCTCGATGGCATTTTCCAGCTCGCGCACGTTGCCCGGCCAGGCGTAGTGGCGGATCGCCTGTTCGGCATCCTGGGCGAAGCGCAGGTCTTCGCGGCCCATGCGGTTGCACTGGCGGGCGAGGAAGGCGTGGGCGATCTCGTTGACGTCGGCGCCACGCTCGCGCAGCGGTGGCAGCTTGAGGGCGATGACGTGCAGGCGGTAGTACAGGTCTTCGCGGAACTGGCCGGTCTTGGCCAGGGTCTTGAGGTCGCGGTGGGTGGCGGCGATCAGGCGCACGTCGACCTTCTGCGACTGCACCGAGCCGACCCGGCGGATCTCGCCTTCCTGCAGCACGCGCAGCAGGCGGGCCTGGGCTTCCAGTGGCAGTTCGCCGATCTCGTCGAGAAACAGGGTACCGCCGTCGGCTGCTTCGACCAGGCCAGCGCGGCCGGCGCTGGCGCCGGTGAAGGCGCCTTTTTCGTGGCCGAACAGTTCGGATTCGATCAGGGTTTCCGGGATCGCCGCGCAGTTCACCGAGATCAGTGGCGCTTTGGCGCGCTTGGACAGGTTGTGCAGTGCGCGGGCCACCAGCTCCTTGCCGGTACCGGACTCGCCCTGGATCAGTACGTTGGAGTCGGTCGGGGCGACCTTGCGGATCTTGCCGTAGAGATCCTGCATCGGCGCGCAGGAGCCGATGATGCCGATGTCGCCTTCGGCGGCCGCATTGGGCTTGGCTGCCGGTTTGCCACCTTCACTGGGCGCCGCGCGGCGTGCTTCCTGGTGGTCGCGCAGGATGCGCGCCACGGCCTGGAGCATTTCGTCGTGGTCGAAGGGTTTGGCGATGTAGTCGACCGCGCCCATCTTCATCGAATCCACCGCCGAGCGCAGGCTGGCGTAGCTGGTCATGATCAGCACCGGGGTGCCCTGGGCCAGCTTGATCAGCTCGGTACCGGGCGCACCGGGCAGGCGCAGGTCGCTGACGATCAGGTCGAAGCCGGGAATGCTGTAGCGCTCCTGGGCTTCCTGCACCGAGCCGGCCTCGCTGACCTGATACTGGTTGCGCTCCAGCAGGCGGCGCAGGGCCGAGCGGATGATGGTTTCGTCTTCGACGATGAGGATGTGTGGCATTGATACTCTCTCGACGATCTCAGGTCACTGCTCAGGTCGCTACGGACGTCGTTTCGACAAAGCGCGGCAGGGTAACGCGGAAACGGGTTCCGAGTTGGCGTTCGGGGTCGGCCGGGCTGTCGATGGTGATCTGCCCATAATGCTCTTCCACGATGGAATAGACCAGCGCGAGTCCCAGGCCGGTGCCCTTGCCCGGATCCTTGGTGGTGAAGAACGGCTCGAATAGGCGATCCATGATCGCCTGCGGAATGCCCGTGCCTTCGTCTTCCACCAGCAGGGTCACGCTCATTTCCGAAGCTTCGCTGGCCACCCGGATGGCGCCACCGGGGGGCGACGCATCGCGGGCGTTGGATAGCAGGTTGATCAGTACCTGGGCCAGACGCTGCGGGTCGCCCTTGGCCAGGTGATCGGGGTCGCACAGGTTGTAGAACTGCACTTCGGTGCTGTTGCGATTGAGCGCCAGCAGACCGATGGCGTCCTGGGCCACCTCGGCCAGGCTCACCGGGTATTCGGCGCGCTGCTGCTGGCCGGCGTGGGCGAAGTTCATCAACGACTGGACGATGCGCGAGATGCGCTTGGTCTGGTCGAGAATCTGTCCGCTCAGCTCGACCATTTCGTCGTCGTCTTCGCGCTCCTCGCGCAGGTTCTGCGCCAGGCAGGCAATGCCGGTGACCGGGTTGCCGATCTCGTGGGCCACCCCGGCGGCCAGGCGGCCGATGCTGGCCAGGCGTTCGGAGTGCACCAGCTGGTCTTCCAGAACTCGGGTCTCGGTGACGTCCTCGACCAGCAGCACCAGGCCGCTGTTGCCCGGTGCCAGCGGCTCGTCGATGGCCGCCTTGTGCAGGTTGAGCCAGCGCACTTCGCCATCCAGGGCCAGCGGCTGCTTGTGCAGGTGTTCGTCGAGCTGGCGGGTGAAGTCTTCCAGCAGGGATTTCCACGGCTGGTCGAGGGCGCCCAGGCGCGAGCCGACCACGCGCTGCGCGGAGATGCCGGTGAGCTCCTCCATGGCGCGGTTCCACATGAGAATTTCCTGATCCTTGGCCAGCGAGCAGACGCCCATCGGCAGCTCCTGCAGGGTCTGGCGGTGGAAGCGGCGCAGGGCGTCGAGTTCGGCGGCCAGGCCGGTGAGGCGCAGGTGGTAGTCCTCCAGGCGGCTCTCGATGAAGTGGATATCTTCGCTGACGTAGGTCTCGCTGCCGGATTTGTAGGGCAGGAAGGTCTCGACTATGTCCTGCGCCACGCTGGGGCCCATCAGCCCGGAGAGGTTGGCCTCGATGCGGTCGCGCAGGCGGCGCAGGGCATAGGGGCGACGCTCGTCGAACGGCAGGTGCAGGTCGTGCAGGGCCTGTTCCACTTCCTTCTGCGCGGTCTTGCCGCCCAGCGGCTTGGCCAACTGGGTGGCGAACTCCTGCGGCGAACCGGCCACCAGCTCGCGCCGTTGCGGACGGCGCACGTTGTCCACGGTGCAGGCCTCGGCGGCGCTCTTTTCTTCGTCGCTGGCCTCGGTGAACAGCGACACCAGGGTGAACACCAGCACGTTGGCCGCCAGCGAGCCGGTCGCCGCCAGGTGCCAGTTGTTCTGGTCGAGCACATAGATGATGTTGAACAGCGGCAGGTGCACGCCCTGCAGGTTGCTCACCAGCGGCAGCAGCATGCTTACCGCCCACACGGCGATGCCGGTGAGCAGGCCAGCAATGAAGCCGCGGCGGTTGGCAGTGGGCCAGTACAGCACCGAGAGCACGCCGGGCAGGAACTGCAGGGTGGCGACGAAGGCGACGATGCCCAGGTTGGCCAGATCCTGCTCGGCGCCGAGCAGCAGATAGAAGCCGTAGCTGGCCATGATGATGGCGATGATCAGCGCGCGCCGCGTCCACTTCAGCCAGCGGTAGATGTTGCCCTGGGCCGGTGGCTGGTACAGCGGCAGTACCAGGTGGTTGAGCACCATGCCCGACAGCGCCAGGGTGGTGACGATGATCAGCCCGCTGGAGGCCGACAGGCCGCCGACATAGGCAATCAGAGCGAGGGTCTTGTCGCCCACGGCGATGCCCAGGCCGAGGGTGAAGTATTCGGGGTTGGTGGTGGCGCCGAGCTTGAGGCCGGCCCACAGGATCAGCGGCACCGACAGGCTCATCAGCAGCAGGAACAGCGGCAGGCCCCAGCTGGCGCTGACGATGGCGCGCGGGTTGAAGTTCTCGGTGAAGGCCATGTGGTACATGTGCGGCATGACGATGGCCGAGGCGAAGAACACCAGCAGCAGGGTGCGCCACGGGCCTTCCTGCAGCGGGGTGTGCAGGGCGTTGAGTGCGGCCTGGTTCTGCAGCAGCCACAGCTCCAGTTCGCTGGGGCCGCCGAAGACCCCGTACAGCGCATACAGACCGATACCGCCGAGGGCCACCAGCTTGACCACCGACTCGAAGGCGATGGCGAATACCAGGCCCTCGTGCTTCTCGCGGGTGGCGATATGGCGGGCGCCGAAGAGGATGGTGAACAGCGTGATCAGGGCGCAGAAGGCCAGGGCGAAACGGTTCTGCAGCGGCTCGCGGGTGAGGATGCCGATGGAGTCGGCGACCGCCTGGATCTGCAGGGCCAGCAGCGGCAGTACGCCAATCAGCATGAACAGGGTGGTCAGTGCCCCGGCCCAGCTGCTGCGGAAGCGGAAGGCGAACAGGTCGGCCAGCGACGACAGCTGGTAGGTGCGGGTGATGCGCAGGATCGGGTAGAGCAGCACCGGCGCCAGCAGGAAGGCGCCGGTCACCCCCAGGTAGCTGGCGAGGAAGCCGAAGCCGTACTGGTAGGCCAGGCCCACCGTGCCGTAGAAGGCCCAGGCGCTGGCGAACACGCCCAGCGACAGGGTGTAGGTCAGCGGGTGGCGGATCACCCAGCGCGGGATCAGGCCGTGCTCGCTGATCCAGGCCACGCCGAACAGCAGCAGCAGGTAGGCGGCGCTGATCAGGATCAGCTGGCTCAGGTCAAAGCTCGTCAGCATCTACAGAGGCTCGGCGAATTGAAGATGAAGGATGGTCGCGGGGCTGGGCCGGTGCAGCTCAGAGTTCATCGGCATCGCACGGGCTCTGCGAGTGAATATAAGGGGCGGTCACCGGGACTCCTCGATGCAGATTAGAGTTCATCGGCATCGCGCTGACTCTGCAGGATAAAGGTCACGACTATAAGGATCAGCCACAGCAGGTACGGGCGGTACCAGGCGCCGTTGGGGTCGATCCACCAGTCCATGATGGCGGGGGAGAACAGGTAGATCCCCACTACCAGGATCAATACCAGCCGATAGATGTACATGCCGATTCTCGTGTCGGAGTTGCCGCGATGGTAACGGATTCGTTACCCCGGCGGCAGTTGTGCGCACAGCGGTGTGGCGGGGATGGGCGACTCAGCGCAGTTGCGCTTCGGCCAGGGTGCGGCTGCGCGGAATGCGCCCGGCGTCCCAGTGGGCGATGCCCCAGGCCAGCAGCTCGCGGGCATCGGCGTCGGCCAGCTCGGCCGGCGGTTGCTGGCCGAGGGCGCGCAGGGCGCGCAACAGCAGGGGCGCGGCCTGGTCGGCGGGCAGCGGTGGCGAGCGGTAGCTCTTGCCCAGCTTGTGGCCGTCCGGCTGGATGATCAGCGGCACATGCAGATAGCGCGGCTGGCTGAACCCCAGCAGCTCCTGCAGGTACAGCTGGCGCGGGGTGGAGTCGAGCAGGTCGGCGCCGCGCACCACATCGGTGATGCCTTGCCAGGCGTCGTCCAGCACCACCGCCAGTTGATAGGCATACAGGCCATCGCGGCGGCGGATGACGAAGTCACCGACCTCGCGGCCCAGGTGCTGGCGGAACTCGCCCTGCACGCGGTCGCTGAAGCGGTACTCCAGCTCCGGCACGCGCAGGCGGATGGCCGCGTCGTGCGGGTCGTGGCCGAGGTTGCGACAGGTGCCGGGGTAGATGCCGCCGAAGGCTTCCAGCTGCTTGCGCGAGCAGGTGCAGGCGTAGGCCAGGCCCTGGCCGAACAGGCGTTCGATCAACGCGTCGTAGGCCGCGTGGCGGGTGCTCTGGCGTTCCAGCGCGCCATCCCACTCGAAGCCGTAGGCTTCCAGAGTCTGCAGGATCGCATCCTGGGCGCCGGCGACTTCGCGTGGCGGGTCGAGATCCTCCATGCGCAGCAGCCATTGCCCGCCGACGCTGCGGGCGTCCAGATAGGAGGCGAGGGCGGCCACCAGCGAGCCGAAGTGCAGGTAGCCGCTGGGCGTGGGGGCGAAGCGCCCGATGTAGGAAGCGTCAGTCATGGGCGGGAGGCTATCGGCTGGAGTCGCGTGACGCCAGTCCGCTTATCGGTGGCCAGAAATGAAACGGGGCGCCTTAGCGCCCCGTCCGGAATCAGGAACCGATCTGCTTTTCCTTGATTTCCGCCAGCGTCTTGCAGTCGATGCACAGGGTCGCGGTCGGGCGGGCTTCGAGACGGCGGATGCCGATCTCCACGCCGCAGGAGTCACACCAGCCGTATTCGTTGTCTTCGATCAGCTGCAGGGTCTCGTCGATCTTCTTGATCAGCTTGCGCTCGCGATCGCGGGCACGCAGTTCCAGGCTGAATTCCTCTTCCTGGCTGGCGCGGTCGGCCGGATCCGGGAAGTTGGCAGCTTCGTCCTGCATGTGGTGCACGGTGCGATCCACTTCCTGCATCAGCTCCAGCTTCCACTTGTTGAGGATGCTGGTGAAGTGAGCTCGCATCGGCTCGCCCATATACTCCTCACCCTTTTTTTCTTTGTAGGGTTCGAAACCACGGGCCAGCTGGCTACTGCTTGGTTTTGCTTTGGTGGGCATGGATGGCCGCCTCTCACTCTCTCTGATCCACTGGCGCAGGATCTGTTCCTTATACCGGCTAGGCCGGGCCTGCGGCTGCAAGCGGGCGAACTTACCAGATCAATTCCGGGCGCGCCACTCCCGGTTGTCGAAGCTGTAACAGGCTTGTCGGGCAGTTGGTTAGAATCCCCCCTTTGCCTCAATAAAGGAAGGCCACATGGCCCAGCCCTTCAGTGCGCGCAGCCGCGCCATCGAACCGTTCCACGTCATGGCCCTGCTGGCCCGCGCCAACGAGCTGCAGGCCGCCGGCCATGACGTGATCCACCTGGAGATCGGCGAGCCGGACTTCACCACCGCCGAGCCGATCATCCGCGCCGGTCAGGCTGCCCTGGCCGCCGGGCATACTCGCTACACCGCCGCGCGCGGCATTCCGCAACTGCGCGAGGCGATCGCCGGCTTCTACGCCAGTCGTTACGGTTTGAATGTTGACCCCGCGCGCATCTTGATTACTCCCGGTGGCTCTGGCGCCCTGCTGCTGGCTGCCAGCCTGCTGGTCGATCCGGGCAAGCACTGGCTGCTGGCCGACCCCGGCTACCCGTGCAACCGTCACTTTCTGCGCCTGGTCGAAGGCGCCGCGCAGCTGGTGCCGGTGGGCCCGGACAGCCGTTACCAGCTCACCCCACAACTGGTCGAGCGGCACTGGGATCACGCCAGCGTCGGCGCCCTGGTCGCCTCGCCGGCCAACCCCACCGGCACCCTGCTGCACAAGGATGAGCTGGCGGCGCTGTCGACCGCGCTCAAGCAGCGTGGCGGTCATCTGGTGGTGGACGAGATCTACCACGGCCTGACCTACGGCTGCGACGCCGCCAGTGTGCTGGAGGTGGACGACGAAGCCTTCGTGCTCAACAGCTTCTCCAAGTATTTCGGCATGACCGGCTGGCGCCTGGGCTGGCTGGTAGCGCCGGAGAATGCGGTGGGCGAGCTGGAGAAGCTGGCGCAGAACCTCTACATCAGTGCGCCTTCGATGGCCCAGCATGCCGCCCTGGCCTGCTTCGAGCCGGCCACCCTGGCACTGCTTGAGGAGCGCCGCCACGAGTTCCAGCGCCGTCGCGATTTCCTTCTGCCGGCCCTGCGCGAGCTGGGCTTCAGCATCGCCGTGGAGCCGGAAGGCGCCTTCTATCTATATGCCGACATCTCGGCCTTCGGTGGCGACGCCTATGCCTTCTGCCGGCACTTCATCGAGACCGAGCACGTGGCCTTTACCCCGGGCCTGGATTTCGGCCGCCACCAGGCCGGGCACCATGTGCGCTTCGCCTATACGCAGAATATCGAGCGCCTGCAGCAGGCGGTCGAACGCATTGCCCGTGGCCTGAAGACCTGGAATCCCGATGCGCTTTGAGCCGGCCCTGGAGGAGGCGCGCCTGCTGCGCCGCTACAAGCGCTTCCTGGCCGATATCGAGACGGCCAGCGGCGAGCAGCTGACCATCCACTGCCCGAATACCGGCTCGATGCTCAACTGCATGAGCGATGGCTGCAGGGTCTGGTTCAGTCGCTCCAACGACCCCAAGCGCAAGCTGCCGGGCACTTGGGAGCTGGGTGAGACGCCGCAGGGCCGGCTGGCCTGCATCAATACCGCACGGGCCAATGCCTTGGTCGAGGAGGCGCTGCGCGCTGGAGTGGTCGGCGAGCTGGCCGGTTTCCAGGCGCTGCGCCGTGAAGTGCGTTATGGCGAGGAGAACAGCCGGGCGGATTTCTGCCTCGACTTCGACTGCGGCCCGGCCTGGGTCGAAGTGAAGAGCGTGACCCTGGGTTTCCCGGATAGCGCGGTGGCGGCCTTTCCCGATGCCGTTACCTCGCGCGGCGCCAAGCATCTGCGCGAGCTGGCCAGCCTGGCGCGCCAGGGCGTGCGGACGGTGCAGCTGTACTGCGTGAACCTCTCGGGCATCGAGGCGGTGCGCGCGGCGGCGGAGATCGACCCGGCCTATGCGGCGGGCCTGCGCGAGGCCCGGGCAGCGGGCGTCGAGGTGCTGGCCTATGGCGCCGAGATCACCCCTACGGAAATCCGCCTGGTGCGGCGACTCGAGGTGCTTGAGTAGGGCGGGTGTAACCCGCGAAGCCGGCAACGCGGAGGGGCACCCGCCTTACGGCTACGGCGCGATCCAGATGCCGGCGGCATCCTCGCGGCAGGCGATGGCCTGCAGCGATTCGCCGGCACAGGGCCCGGTCACGCATTCGCCACTTTCTATAAGGAACAGCGCACTGTGATGGGCGCACTGGATCAGGCTGCCGCTGGCGTCGAGGAAGTCGTCGGCGCGCCACTCCAGGTTCAGGCCGCGGTGCGGGCAGCGGTTGCGATAGGCGTAGACATGGCCATCGCGGCGCACCGCCAGCAGCTGCAGCCCGGCAACGGCAAAGCCCCGGCTCTGGCCTTCGGCCAGCGTCTCCGGGGCGCATAGAAGAATCATCGTTATCTCCACGTAGGAGGCGGGATTATCCCGCACCGGCGTGGCGATGGAATAGGGTGCGCATCCCTGCGCCAATGCAACGGCTGGAACTCAGTACTGCCAGGAGGCGGAGACGCGGAAGTTGCGCCCGACTTCGCTGTAGTAGTCGTCCGGCTGGGTCAGGCTGCCGGTGGGTACGTTCAGCGCATTCCAGTACTTCTTGTCTAGGGCGTTGAACAGGCCGGCCTGGAACTTCACGCCTTTCATCTCGGCCGGCTGCCAGTAGCCGGTGAGGTCGACCACGCCGTAGCCCGGCGCCTTGAAGTCGCCGTCGTCCTCGACCTTGTTGCGTGCCGCGGCGGCGCGCAGCATCAGGTCGGCACCGTACTGGTCGGCGGCGTAGCTGAGGCCGAGCAGGCTGGTGATTGGCGCCACCGAGCTGAGGCGCTGGTTGGTCTCGAGATCCTCACCGTTGGCCCAGGCCAGCGAGCCCCAGACTTTCCAGTGCGGCACGAATTCCCAGTGGGCGGTGGCCTCGGCACCGTAGATCTGCACGCGGGCACGGTTCTCGGTACGGGTCACGCCGTAGGGGTAGGTGCTCGGATCGAGGCCGAGGGCGGCGATTTCCGCGCTGCTCAGGGTCACGTCTTCGTCGATGAAGTTCTTGTAGTGGTTGTCGAACAGGCTGAGCGAGCCGCCCAGGCGCTCGTTGCCCAGCTGCGCGCCGATCTCGTAGCCGGTGCTTTCTTCCGGCTTGAGGTCGGCATTGCCCAGGCTCAGGTAGTTACCCTCGGAGCCGTAGTTCATGTACAGCTGGGTCGCGTCGGGGGCCTTGAAGCCCTGCGCCCACTGGGCGTACAGCAGCGCTTCCTCGGCCACCTGCCAGGTCGCCAGCAGGCTGCCGGACAGCTTGTGATCCTGGCTGCTGGCCAGGGTCTGGTTGTTGACCGGGTTGGTGTTGTTGTCGAAGTCGCTGGTGGCTCGCGGATCCTGCTTGTAGTGGTCGTAGCGCAGGCCCGGGGTCAGCTTGACGCGGCCGTCGGCGAAGCTGATCTCGTCGCTGGCGTACAGCGCCCACTGGGTGCCTTCGGCCTTGGGCATGTCGGACTGGTTGGTATGCAGGAAGTCGCAGGCAGTCGGGCCCATGTACATCGGGCTGCTGGTGTCGACGGTGTAGCCCGGGCAGTTGTCGTAACCTTCGGAGAGCTGCTCGGTGTTGGTTTGGTAGAGCTCGCCGCCGAGGGTCAGCTTGTTCGGCAGGCCGGCGATTTCCAGGGTCTTGCCGACATCGCCGGACACGCCGTAGAGCTCTTTCTCGATCTGGTTGTCACGACCGAAGGCGCCGCTCGGGTATTTGTACGGGTTGCCCGGCAGGCCGAACATCTGGAACACGAAGTCTGGCACGCTGGCGCGCGAATCGGTGACCACGCGGGTGCCGCTCTGGTCGTCGTGGCGGCGCAGCTTCTGCCAGTAGGCGATGGCGTGGGCGCTGTCGATCAGGCTGTTGCTGTCTTCGGCCTGGAAGTCGTAGTCGACCGACAGGCGCTGGCGTTTGACGTGTTCTTCGGTGCTGTTGTCGCCGATCAGGTAGCTGGTGCCCTGGTTGCTGCGGCTGTCGATGTCGTTGTCGCGCTGGAACAGCTCGCCGGTGAAGCCGACCTTGTGGCCGCCGTCGAAGCGCTGCTGCAGCTTGACCAGCAGGCTCTGCTGCTCGGTGTCGGCCGGGTTGGCCTCGGTGCGCGAGGTGCCGTAGGTGTTGTCGCTGCCGCCGCTTTCCAGCTCGTGGCCCTGACGCTGGCCGGCCTGCAGCAGCCAGGAGGTGTCCTGGTAGCGACCGGCCAGGGCGGCGTTCAGGCCCCAGCTGTTGTCGGCGCTGTCGTAGTCGCTCTTGACCAGGCTGCCGAAGTCCTTGCCTTCGCCGAGCAGGTCGTCGGGGTTGAGGGTGAACAGCTGCACCGCGCCGCCCAGGGCGCCGGAGCCGGCCTGGCTGGAGTTGGCGCCGCGCACGATGTCCACCGAGGACAGGTCGTTGAAGTCGACCGAGTCGAGGCCGCCCTGGGCGCCGCCGGTCGGGCCCTGGCTGCGCGCACCGTCGGTCAGCCACGGAATGCGGATGCCGTCGATGGTGGTCAGCACGCGATCACGGTCGAGGCCGCGGATGTTGATGCTCTCGTTGCTGCGGCTGTAGTTCACCCCCGGTTCGGCACGCCGACCGAGATCATCGAAGCTGCGGATCTGGCGCTGTTCGAGGGTCTTGGCATCGGTCTCGCTGGTGGTCGGCAGGCTTTCCTGCACGGCGCTGCCGACTACCTGGGTCGGGGCGAGTTCGGTGGTACCGTCCTGGATACCGATGGTCTGCGCGAAAGCCAGCGAAGGGCTGAGCAACAGCAGCGCCATCCATGGGCGCAGGGCGAAGGGTGGGGTGGACATGGCTTTAACTCCCGCGGTACGGCTCTTGATGGCCGGGGTGATTTGGCGGGCAGCAAACTAATCGAAAGACTTTATCAAATGCAAACAATTATCGATAACATTGGTGTTCGATTCTTGTTCTGGTAGGATTTTGCCTCGAAAAGACGCGGGCTCCAGCCGCAGGGCTGCGAGTCGTCATCGCTCTGCAATCGGAAGGAAAATCCATGACCAGCCTTACCCAGAACACCGTCCAGCCAGCCATCGCCCTGTACCAGGCCTGGCAAAACCTGCGCGGCGAACAGCCCTCCCTGCGTGCCCGCGATGCCGCCGCCAAGCTCGGCGTCAGCGAAGGCGAACTGACCGCCAGCCGTCTGGGCGTCGATGCCGTGCGCCTGCGCTGCGACTGGGCCGAGCTGCTGCCGGCCCTCGGCGAGCTGGGCTACATCATGGCGCTGACCCGCAACGAGCACTGCGTGCATGAGCGCAAGGGCTACTACCGCGACGTCTCGGTGATGGGGAACGGGCAGATGGGCCTGGTGGTATCCGCCGATATCGACCTGCGCCTGTTCCTCTCCGGCTGGGCCAGCGTGTTCGCCGTCGCCGAAGACACTGCGCGCGGCCTGCAGCGCAGTATCCAGGTATTCGACCGGCAGGGCGTGGCGGTGCACAAGGTGTACCTGACCGCGCAGAGCGAGGAGGCCGCCTGGGTGCCGCTGGTCGAGCGCTTCCGCGCTGAACAGCAGAGTGCCGAGCTGGAGCTGCAGGCGCTGCCGGCTCGCCAGGCGCCGCGTGCCGATGCCGAGGTGGACGCCGCCGCCCTGCGTGCCGACTGGGCCGAGCTGAAGGACACCCACCACTTCTTCGCCATGCTCAAGCGCCATAACCTGGCCCGCACCCAGGCCCTGCGTCTGGCCGGCCGCGAGTGGGCCGAGCCGCTGGCCTGCGCCGAGCTGCCCAAGTTGCTGGAAGACGCCGCCGCCGGTGAAGTGCCGATCATGGTGTTCGTCGGTAACCAGCACTGCATCCAGATCCACTCCGGCCCGGTCAACAATCTGCGCTGGATGGACAGCTGGTTCAACGTGCTCGACCCCGAGTTCAACCTGCACCTGCAGACCCGCGGCGTGACCGAGCTGTGGCGCGTGCGCAAGCCCAGCAGCGACGGGGTGATCACCAGCTGGGAAGCCTTCGATGCCGACGGCGAGCTGGTCGTCCAGCTATTCGGTGCGCGCAAGCCGGGCATCCCGGAGCGTGAGGACTGGCGTGCCCTGGCGGAAAGCGCCGCGGCCCTGGCCGAGTGAGGAGCGTAGCCATGCGTCTGACAACCCTGCTGGCCCTGGGCACGGGCCTGTTGTTCAGTCATGCCGCCGGCGCCGCCGAGCCACTGCCGCAGCGCTGGGTCAGCGCCGGCGGCTCGCTCAGCGAATGGGTGGTGGTTCTGGGCGGCGAAAGCCGCCTGGTCGGGGTCGACAGCACCAGCCAGCATCCGCAGTCGCTGCAGACGTTACCGGGCATCGGCTACCAGCGGGCGCTGGCGGCCGAGGGCATTCTCGCCCTGCATCCGGATATCCTGATCGGCAGCGAGGAGATGGGCCCACCGCCGGTGCTGGAGCAGATCAAGGCCGGCGGCGTGCGGGTCGAACTGCTGTCGGCCAAGGCCAGCCTGGCCACCCTGGAGGACAACCTGAACCGCCTCGGTGCGCTGCTCGGCGTGCCGCAGCAGGCCAGCCAGCAGCTCGATGCCTACCGCAAGCGTCTGCAGCGCCAGGCTGCCTGGGTCAACCAGGCACAGCGCCAGCAGGTCGCACCACAGGTGCTGATGCTGCTCGGGCATGCCGGCAGCAGCCCGATGGCAGCCGGCAAGGACACCCTGGCGGCGTGGATGATCGAGCAGGCCGGCGGGCGCAACCTGACCAGCCACCTGGGCTACAAGGCGCTCTCCAGCGAGGCGCTGCTGGCCCTCGATCCGCAGGTGCTGATCATTGCCGACCGCCGCCTGCAGGGCGACGCCGCGCGCGCCGCGCTGCTCGAACAGAACCCGGCGCTGGCGCAGACCGCGGCGGTGCGCGACGGGCGTCTGCTGCTGCTTGATCCGACCCTGCTGGTGGGCGGCCTCGGCCCGCGTCTGCCGGATGGGCTGGCCGTGCTCTCCGCAGCCTTTTATCCTGCTGCGCAAGCCCTGACTGCCGAAGCCCATCGATGACTCCTGTGATTCGCCCGCGCCCATTGCTGATCGCACTGGGCCTGTTGCTCCTGCTCGCCCTCTGGCTGTCCCTGGCCCTGGGCCCGATCAGCCTGCCGCTGGGCGATACCCTGCGCGCCGGGCTGCGCCTGGCCGGGCTGCCGCTGGACGGCGAAGGCCTGCAGCAGGCCGAGCTGATCCTCGGCCAGATCCGCCTGCCGCGTAGCCTGCTGGGGATCGCCGTGGGCGCCGTGCTGGCGCTGTCCGGGGTGGCCATGCAGGGCCTGTTCCGCAACCCGCTGGCCGATCCCGGCCTGGTCGGGGTGGCGGCCGGTGCCGCGCTGGGGGCGGCCATCGCCATCGTCGGCGGCAACTATCTGGGCGGCCTGTCGCCGCGCCTGGCGCCCTACCTGTTGTCGCTGTGCGCCTTTGCCGGTGGCCTGCTGGTGACCGCGGTGGTCTACCGCTTCGGTCGCCGCGACGGCCAGACCGACGTGGCCACCATGCTCCTGGCCGGGGTGGCGATGACCGCCATGGCTGGTGCCGGGGTCGGCCTGTTCACCTACCTGGCGGACGACTCGACCCTGCGCAGCCTGACCTTCTGGAACCTCGGCAGCCTCAATGGCGCCAGCTACCAGCGCCTGTGGCCGCTGCTGCTGGTCACCGTCGGCGTGGCGCTGTGGTTGCCGCGCCGGGCGGCGGCGCTGAATGCCCTGCTGCTGGGCGAGTCGGAGGCGCGCCACCTGGGCTTCGATGTCGAACGGCTGAAGCGCGAGCTGGTGCTGTGCACGGCCCTCGGCGTGGGCGCGGCGGTGGCGGCGGCGGGGCTGATCGGCTTCGTCGGCCTGGTGGTGCCGCACCTGGTGCGCCTGCTGGTCGGGCCCGATCACCGCGTGCTGCTGCCGGCCTCGCTGCTGGCCGGCGCCAGCCTGCTGTTGCTGGCCGACCTGGCGGCGCGGCTGGTGCTGGCGCCGGCCGAGCTGCCGATCGGCATCGTCACTGCGCTGATCGGCGCGCCGTTCTTTCTTTATCTGCTGGTACGGGGGCGTGCCTGATGCTGCGCGCAGACAATCTGCTGGTGAAGCGCGGGCAGACGACCGTGCTCGCCGATATCGACCTCGAGGTATTGCCTGGCCAGGTGCTGGGCGTGCTCGGCCCCAATGGCGCGGGCAAGAGCAGTCTGGCCGGCGCGCTCTGCGGCGAGCTGAGCGTGGCGCGCGGCAGCGTCAGCCTGGATGGCCGGCCGCTGGCCGACTGGGCCGGGCCGCAGCGGGCGCGGCGCCTGGCGGTGCTGCCGCAGCATTCGAGCCTGAGTTTCGCCTTCAGCGTCGAGCAGGTGGTCGGCATGGGCCGCCTGCCCCACGACAGCGGGCGGGCGCGCGACGCCGAGATCATCGCGGCGGCGCTGCAGGCGGCGGATGCCGAGCACCTGCGCGGGCGCAGCTACCTGGCGCTGTCCGGCGGCGAGCGCCAGCGCGTGCACCTGGCGCGGGTACTGGCGCAGCTGTGGCCGGGCGGCGAGGGGCAGACCCTGCTGCTCGACGAGCCGACCTCGGCCCTCGACCCGCTGCACCAGCACACCACCCTGCAGGCGGTGCGCGAGTTCGCCGGGCGCGGCGCGGCGGTGCTGGTGATCCTGCATGACCTCAACCTGGCGGCGCGCTACTGCGACCGCCTGCTCCTGCTCCAGGGCGGCCTGCCGCACAGCCTGGGCACGCCGGCCGAGGTGCTCGAAGCGGCCGCACTGGAGCAGGTGTTCGGCCTGCAGGTGCTGATCCAGGCGCACCCCGAGCGCGGTCATCCGCTGATCGTGGCGCGCTGAACCTATTGGGCGGGGCTGCTTAGCCCTGCCAGCGACTTTCCTGAAGGACAAATGATGCGAATCCTGTTGCTCAGCTGTATGGCCCTGCTGGCTGCCTGCCAGTCCACCGAAGTGGCCGCGCCGCCGGCCTGGCTCAGCCCGCAGGGGCACGCCAGTGCCGAGCTGGGGCAGATCCGCGACCTGCACAGCGGTGCGCTGCTCAGCCCGGCCCAGCTGGTCGAACGGTTGGCTGCGGCGCCGCGGGTGCTGGTTGGCGAGCAGCACGACAACCCGGATCACCACGCCCTGCAACTCTGGCTGCTGCGCGAGCTGGGCAAGCGCCGGCCGCAGGGCAGCCTGCTGCTGGAGATGCTCAATCCCGACCAGCAGGCGCGGGTGGACAAGGCCCAGGCCCTCAGCCGTGCCGGTAACGCGCCGGCCGACCTGCTCGGCGCGCTGGCCTGGCAGCCGAACTGGGACTGGTCGCTGTACGGGCCACTGGTCAGCGAGGCGCTGCGCCAGCCCTATCCGCTGCTGGCGGCCAACCTCGATCGACGCGAGATCATGAGCATCTATCAGCAGCGCCCGCCGCTGACGGGCGCGGCCTCGACCACCGTCGCGGTGCGCGAGGCGCTGCTGGCGGATATCCGTGAGTCGCACTGTGGCCTGCTGCCCGACAGCCAGCTGCCGGCCATGCTGGCCGTGCAGCAGCAGCGCGACCGGCGCATGGCCGAGCGCCTGCAGGCCGCGCCGCAGCCGGCTGTGCTACTGGCCGGTGCCTTCCATGTGCGCAAGGATCTGGGCGTGCCGCTGCACCTGGCCGACCTCGGCGCGGGGCAGGGCACGGCTGTGCTGATCCTGGCCGAGGTGGGCAAGGAGGTGGCGGCCGAGAGTGCCGACTACGTCTGGTACACCGCCGCGTTGCCGGCGCAGGACTACTGCGCGCGGATCAAGCTGCGCAAGTAACGGCGATGCCGGGCGCGGGGCACGTGCTACCGGCAGTGCGGGTTATTGGCTCTGCTCGTCGAGCTGGTCGAGGCGCTGCTGGTTCTTGGAATTGGCGTCATCGATCTGCTGCTTGAGCTGATTCATCTGCTGCTGCGCCTGCTTGGCCTGTTCGGCTTCAAGGGCGGCGCCGGTGGCACCGCCATCGCAGGCGGCGAGGGTGAGCAGGCTGGTCAGGGTCAGGCAGGTGGCGAGGGCGCGCATGGCAGGCTCCGTGAAAGGGGAGCGCTCACCATAACGCGCCGCGCCGGCCCTGGGCAGTGGCGCCGGCGAATGGCGGGAAAAAGCCGATCAGCCGTAGCGCTTGTGCGCCTCGATGGCCAGGCCGCTGCCGATGCTGCCGAAGGTGTTGCCCTCGGTGGTGCGGGCGTTGGGCAGCAGCGCCTGGACGCACTGGCGCAGGGCGGGGATGCCGCTGGAGCCGCCGGTGAAGAACAGCGTGTCGATCTCCTCGGCCTTCACTCCGGCCTGCTTGAGCAGTTCGCCAATGCTGGTCTGGATGCGTTCGAGCAGGCCGCCGATGGCCTGGTCGAACAGTGGCCGGTCGAGCAGGGCGTCGAGTCCGGCCTCGATGCGCTGCAGGTCGATGCGCCGCTCGGCCTGCTCGGTGAGGGCGATCTTGCTGTCTTCCACCTGCATCGCCAGCCAGTGCCCGGCGCGCTGCTCGATCAGCTTGAACAGGCGGTCGATGCCGGTCGGGTCGACGATGTCGTAGCGCATGCTCTGCAGGGCCAGTTGCGACTTCTGCGCATACACCGCGTTGATGGTGTGCCAGGTGGCCAGGTTGAGGTGGTAGCTGGTGGGCATGTAGGCATCGCTCTTCATCCGGCTGCCGTAGCCGAACAGCGGCATCACGCCTTCCAGGCTGAGCTGCTTGTCGAAGTCGGTGCCGCCGATATGCACGCCGCCGGTGGCGAGGATGTCGCTCTGGCGGTCGAGCTGGGTGCGCCGCTCGGGCGACAGGCGGATCAGCGAGAAGTCCGAGGTACCGCCGCCGATGTCGACGATCAGCACCCGCTCCTCGCGGGTCACGCTGCGCTCGTAGTCGAAGGCCGCGGCGATCGGCTCGTACTGGAACGACACGTCCTTGAAGCCGAGCTTGTTGGCCACTGCCACCAGGGTGTTGGCGGCTTCGGCATCGGCCAGCGGGTCGTCGTCGACGAAAAACACCGGGCGACCCAGCACCACCTGCTCGAACTCGCGACCGGCGAAGGCTTCGGCACGCTTCTTCAGCTCGCCGATGAACAGCCCGAGCAGGTCGCGGAACGGCATGGCGCTGCCCAGTACGGTGGTCTCGCTCTTCAGCAGCTTGGAGCCCAGCAGGCTCTTCAGCGAACGCATCAGGCGGCCTTCGTAGCCTTCCAGGTATTCGTGCAGGGCCAGGCGGCCATAGACCGGGCGACGCTCCTCGATGTTGAAGAAAATCACCGAGGGCAGGGTGACCTTGTCTTCTTCCAGGGCCAGCAGCGGCTCCACGCCGGGACGCCACCAGCCGACGGTGGAGTTGGAGGTGCCGAAGTCGATGCCCAGGGCATTGGCGGGAAGGTCGTGACTCATGCTGCAGCGGTTCCGGGAAAAAAACGGCCGCGCAGTTTATGCGAGAGCGGCGACTCGCGCTCGGGGAATCTGTCCCCGCATGTCGGCTGGCCTGGACGGTGGTGGCAGACTGCTACAGTTGTCTTGAGTGGCCAGGGATTTGTGCCGTCAGGACGACAGACGTGGGCAGGGGTCTAGCGTGATCGGGCGTGCATCATCATGAGTCGTGTCAGTTGGGCCGCTGCGGCCTGTCGTTCGCTTGCCGTTCTGCTTGTGCTGCTGCCGGGCCTGGCGCGGGCCGAGTGCATCAATATGGTTTCCGGTGCCGGTGGCCCGGCATTCTGGCGGCAGGTTCAGCTGGGCGCCGAGGCTGCCGCGCAGCAGAATCGGTTGCAGCTGTACTTTCGCGGCCCGCAGAGCGAGCGCGAGCCACAGATGCAGTTGCAGGTCGTCGACAAGGTGCTTGAGCGGCCATGTGCTGCCCTGATCATCGCCCCCAGTGGCGACGAGTTGCTGGGGCGCCTGAGCCGCCTCAGGCAAGCCGGGCTGACCACGTTGTTCATCGATCGTGATATCGGCAGCAGCGACGTTGCGGCAGCTGTGGTCAGCGACAATTTGCAGGCCGGTGTGGTGGCCGGTCAGCACATGGTTCGCCTGCTCAAGGGGCGTGGTCGCGTGGCCGTGCTGCGGCCGGCATCCAGGGCGCAATCGATTGCCCAGCGGGTGCGCGGCTTTGTGCAGAGCGCCAGCGCTGGTGGCTTGCAGGTGGTGTTCGAGCAACGCCTGTCTGCCAGCGAGGGCGGGGATCGAAGCAACCTGGCCCAGCAGCTGCAGGCGCTCGACGGGGTATTCACCGCCAATGAATCGACCAGCCTGATCACGCTGGGCGCCCTGCGCCGGGCGAAGCTGGCCGGCCAACTGGTGCATATAGGTTTTGATGCCAATCCGCAGTTGGTAGAGGCTTTGCGTAGCGGGGAAATGGCCGGGCTTCTGGTGCAGCAGCCCTACCAGATGGGTTATCAGAGTGTCGAATTGGCGTTGCGCCATCTACGCGGCGAGCCGGGCGCACCGCGCACCATAGGGCTGGCGGCGGTGTGGGTCGAGCCGCAGGGTCTGGATAATGCGGATATCCAGAACTTGCTATACCCGTGAGCGAGCATGGCGCACAACTCTCCGTCGGGCGTGCAAGCGGCTAGGCTGTGCTGAGCGAGGAGGGATGGACGATGCGTGCAGGGCTGCTGGCGGGTCTATTGACGGCGCTACTGTTGCCCGGTCTGGCGGCGGCCGACCTGCTGCTGCTGACCGAGCAGGCGCCGCCGACCAGCTACCTGCACGACGGCAAGCCCGAGGGCTACTCGGTGGCGGTGGTCGAAGAGCTGATCCGACGTACCGGCCGGCCGGCGCATATCGAGCTGCTGCCCTGGACCCGCGGCTATCACCTGGTCAAGCACGAGGCCGATACGGCGCTGTTTGCCATGGTGCGTACCGCCGAGCGCGAAGCGCTGTTCCAGTGGGTCGGGCCGATCCTGCAGGGTTCCACCCGCTTCTACTCGCTGCGCTCCAGCCACCTGCAGATCAACAATCTGGAAGAAGCGGCCCGCAGCGGCCCGCTGGCCCTGCCCAAACAGTGGTACACCTACGAGACCCTGCAGCGCATGGGCTTCACCAACCTGTACGGGGTGCCCAGCTCCAAGCAGATGGTGACCATGCTCAAGTTCGGCCGGGTCAAGCTGATCGCCACCGAGGATGTGACCCTGCGCGAGGAACTGGCCAGCGGCGGCCTGACTCCGGAGGAAGTGCAGGGTCACCTGGCGTTCATGAAATCCGACTACTACATCGCCTTCTCCATGCAGACCGACAAGGCCCTGGTGGCCGAGTGGCAGCGCCAGCTCGATGGCATGCAGCGCGACGGCAGCCTGCAGCGCATTCGCCAGCGCTGGCTGCCCGAGGCCGGTCAGCCCTGAGAGCCGGCTGCCCTTTCCCTGCGTATGCCGAGCGTCCTGGTGGCCAGTGTGCCTGGCCATGCCTGCCCGCTGTCGGAGCCGCAGGTGTTGAAAGCATCGTGCAAGCTGACCGGCGTATATCGGCGGTCGGTGCATGGATGATTTTGTAGTTTTGCTACATAATTGGCCATCGAGAATAGACAACGACCTGTAGTGCAGACCATGCAAAGAGCTTCCCATCACGATCTACGTGCGCAATTTCGCGCTCTTTTGGCAAGTAATTCCTGCTATCACACGGCATCTGTATTCGATCCAATGTCGGCGCGGATCGCTGCCGACCTGGGTTTCGAGGTGGGGATTCTGGGTGGCTCTGTAGCTTCACTACAAGTTCTCGCCGCACCGGACTTCGCCCTGATCACTCTCAGCGAGTTCGTCGAGCAGGCCACCCGCATCGGCCGCGTCGCCCGCCTGCCGGTGATCGCCGATGCCGACCACGGCTATGGCAACGCCCTCAACGTGATGCGCACAGTGGTCGAACTGGAGCGCGCCGGCATCGCCGCGCTGACCATCGAGGACACCCTGCTGCCAGCCCAGTTCGGCCGCAAGTCCACCGACCTGATCGGCGTCGATGAGGGTGTCGGCAAGATCCGCGCGGCGCTGGAGGCGCGGGTCGATGCGGATCTGGCGATCATCGCCCGTACCAACGCCGGGGTGCTGGAGGTCGACGAAGTGATCCGCCGCACCAGGGCTTACGAAGAGGCGGGGGCCGACGCCATCTGCATGGTCGGCGTGCGCGACTTCGCGCACCTGGAGCAGATCGCCGAGCATCTCAGCGTGCCGCTGATGCTGGTCAGCTACGGCAACCCCTCGCTGCGCGACGACGCGCGCCTGGCCAGCCTCGGCGTGCGCATCGTGGTCGATGGCCATGCCGCCTACTTCGCCGCGATCAAGGCCACCTACGACTGCCTGCGCGAGCAGCGCGGCATCGCCGCCAGCGACCTCAACGCCACCGAGCTGACGCACAAGTACACCCAGCCCGAGGACTACATCGTCTGGGCCCGCGAGTATATGGACGTCAAGGAATAACCCAGTGCCAGAGCCGGTCTACGATCCCTCGCTCGCGAGATCGTCGGCAGGTTGTTATTGGGCCTGCATGACCTGCTGCACCAGTACCTGCAGCGAGCCGTCCTGCTGCATGTCTTGCAGGGCCTGGTTGAAGCGCTGCAGCAGTTCCTGCTGCTGGGCCTGCTTGGCGAACACCAGGTAGGTCGGGTTGATGCTCAGCGGCTGTGCCAGCGCGACCAGGTTTTCCAGCCCCGGTTGCTGGATGATGTGCTGGCCGGCCAGTTCGATGGCCAGCACCGCATCCAGCCTGCCCGAGGCCAGCTTGCGCAGGTTGGCCGCATCGGCGCTGCCTTCCTCGATATGTATGCGGCCTTCGCGCACCGCCTGGTCGAACGCCTCGGTGTAACTCCAGCCGCGGATCACCCCGATCTTCTTGCCATACAGGTCGCTCAGCTGGCGGAAGGCGAAGACCTTGTCCTTGCGCACATAGAGCAGCAGCTTTTCCTCGAACAGCGGCGCCGAGTAGTCGAACACTTCCAGGCGCTTGCTAGTGCGGTAGATCCCGGCGATGCCCAGTTCGCCGTTGGCGCCGCGCAGCAGGGCGCGCTTCCAGGGCATCGGGTGGATCGCCACCGGTTCGCCGACGCGGGCGAACAGCGCCTGCAGCAGCAGTGGGTAGAGGCCGCGGGCCTGCTCGCCATCCTGGTACATGAACGGCGGGTTGGCGTTGTCGATGGCCACCAGGGTTTCCGCCTGTGCACACAGGGCGCAGCAACTGAGCAGGCTGACCAGCAGCAGGCGTGACAGGGCCATCGGCGTCCTCCCCGTGGATCTAGCTGCAAGCATAGTCGTCCGTCGCTGAGGGAAGCATCCGGCTTGCAAAGCCCGGCGCCACGGCGCATATCTGCAGCAGACCCAGTTCGCAGTGGAGAAACCCATGGCCGGTGGATGGACCAGCGATGGTGCGGTGCAGGAACAGATCGACAGCAGCATCGAAGATTCCGTGGCCCGCGCGCGCAGCCAGCTGCCGCGTGGCGAGAGCCTGACGCACTGCGAAGAGTGCGGTGCCGCGATACCCGAGGCGCGCCGCCAGGCCGTGCCTGGCGTGCGTCTGTGTGTGAAGTGTCAGAGCGAGCACGACAAGGAGCAGCAGGCGGTCAGTGGTTACAACCGGCGCTGCAGCAAGGACAGCCAGTTGCGTTGAGCCCGGCCCTGTCTCAGTGCGGTGTCTGTTTTATGGCGCGGTTGATCCTGTCCATCTGCTCGGCCGGCACATCCTTGCTGCAGACGATGTAGCGTTCCAGCCCCGCCGGCATATCGGCGAAATGCTGCTCGGCGATGCCGTCCAGATCGCTTTCGTGCTGGCGCAGGTAATCCCAGTCGGCCTGGTCGGCGAGCATGTAGTCGACCCGGTGTGCGGCGACCATGCGCATCATCACGGTCGGCTCGACCGTGGCGTGCTCGATCTGGTTGGCGCTGCCAGCGATCAGGCGATCGAGACTGGCGCCATAGGAAACCCCGTCGACCAGGCCCAGGGTGATCTGCGGGTCTCGCAGCAGGGCGGCGAAGCTGCCGTGGGCGCGCAGGGCCGGCAGTGCCGCCGTGCTGACCAGGGCTATCTGCGGCGGATCGGTATGAAAGGGCAGGCTGAACTGGGCGACGCGCTCGCGCTCGGGCAGGCGATACCAGCCGAAGGAGCAGTAGCGTGGCGTACCTTGCTCGAAGCTGTGCCAGATGCGCTTGGCCGGCTGCTGGACGAACTGGGTGGTGATGCCCGCCGTGGCGAAAATCAGCCGTGCACGCTCCAGCAAAAAACCCTGTTCGACACCCTGCTCCAGGTAGTGGTAGGGCGCCTTGTTGCGCCAGGCTACGGTGATGCTGTCGTCCGCCAGGGCCAGTCCGGGGCTGATGTGGAGCAGACAGAGGAAAGCCAGGCGGGCTCTCATGGTGATGGTCTCAGGCAGTGGTCGGCGGCAGCTTATCCGACTCCACGCGACTTGCGTGGGAAAAACCACGAAGGCTGCCGGCGCCGCGAACAGAAACAGCTGTGGGCGAAGCACCGGCACGCGTTCCGTGAGGTTGTAGCCGCAAGCATAGTTGCCTGGTGGGCGCCACGGCATCGAGCCTGTTGTGGCCCGGGCGGGCCTGGAGTGCCGGTCAGGGGGTGATCGAGTAACCGCGCGCACTCATGCAGTTGACGTAGGCCTGGCCGGAACTGCTCTGGGCGGCCTGGTCGTTGCGCCGGTCTTCACGTCTTTCCCGGCGCTGCCGCGAACCGCCGACCACCACGCCGGCTGCCGCCGCTTCGCGTGCCTGGTTCTGCCGATACTCCTGCTTCACATCGTCATCCACCCGGTCGTAGGCCTCTTCGTGGCGCTGGCCGCGTACCTCGGCGGCGGCAGCACCAGCCGCGGCGCCCACCGCCGCGCCACGCAGGCGCCCGCCGCCGCTGGTGCTGCTACTACTGGAGGAGCTGCTGGCGGACTGGCTCTGGCAACTGGCGATATCGCTCTGGATCTGCTGCTGGGTCTGGCCGTTGAGCGGTACCAGGGTTTCGGCGCTGGCCCAGGGGTTGAACAGCACGGCGCAGACCAGGGCGGACAAAGGCAATGATGAGCTGGACATGGCGGTCATCCTCGACAGGCTGTCGCTTAACTCTAGCCTCGCCGTGCACCGCGGCGAGGCTGGAGGATGACCGGTCGTGCCAGGCTCAGAACAGGAAATAGCGCTGTGCCATCGGCAGCACTTCGGCCGGCTCGCACCACAACAGTTGGCCGTCGGCTTTCACCTGGTAGTTCTGCGGGTCGACCTCGATGTCCGGCAGGTAGTCGTTGTGGATCAGGTCGGCCTTGGTCACCGAGCGGCAACCTTTGACCACGCCGATCTGCTTCTGCAAACCGAGCTGCTGTGGCACTCCGGCGTCCATGGCCGCCTGGCTGATAAAGGTCAGGCTGGTGGCGTGCAGCATGCCGGCATAGCTGCCGAACATCGGCCGGTAGTGCACCGGCTGTGGCGTCGGGATCGAGGCGTTGGCGTCGCCCATCAGGCTGGCGGCGATGGCGCCACCCTTCAGAATCAGCGTCGGCTTCACCCCGAAGAACGCCGGGCGCCACAGTACCAGGTCGGCGAACTTGCCCACTTCGATGGAGCCCACTTCGTGGCTGATGCCGTGGGTGATGGCCGGGTTGATGGTGTACTTGGCGATGTAGCGTTTGACCCGGAAGTTGTCATTGCCCGGGCCGTCGCCCGGCAGGGCGCCGCGCTGCTGCTTCATCTTGTCGGCGGTCTGCCAGGTGCGGGTGATCACCTCGCCAACGCGGCCCATGGCCTGGCTGTCGGAGCTGATCATCGAGAAGGCACCGAGGTCGTGCAGGATATCTTCGGCGGCGATGGTTTCGCGGCGAATGCGTGATTCGGCGAAGGCCACGTCCTCGGCGATGCTCGGGTCGAGGTGGTGGCAGACCATCAGCATGTCCAGGTGTTCGTCGATGGTGTTGCGGGTGAACGGCCGGGTCGGGTTGGTCGAGCTGGGCAGCACGTTGGGGAAGCCGCAGGCCTTGATGATGTCCGGCGCGTGGCCGCCACCGGCGCCCTCGGTGTGGTAGGTGTGGATGGTGCGGTTCTTGAACGCGCCGAGGGTGGTTTCGACGAAGCCGGATTCGTTGAGGGTATCGGTGTGGATCGCCACCTGGATGTCGTACTGGTCGGCGACGCTCAGGCAATTGTCGATTGCCGCCGGCGTGGTGCCCCAGTCCTCGTGCAGCTTGAGGCCAATCGCGCCGGCCTTGACCTGCTCGATCAGCGGCTCGGGCAGCGAGACGTTGCCCTTGCCGGTGAAGCCGATGTTCATCGGGAAGGCGTCGGCGGCCTTGAGCATCATCGCCATGTGCCACGGCCCCGGGGTGACGGTGGTGGCGAAGGTGCCGGTGGCCGGGCCCGTGCCGCCACCGATCATGGTGGTGGTGCCGCTCATCAGGGCTTCTTCGATCTGCTGCGGGCAGATGAAGTGGATATGGGTGTCGATGCCGCCGGCGGTGAGGATCATGCCCTCGCCGGCGATCACTTCGGTGGCGCCGCCGATGGCGATGGTGACGTCGGGCTGGATGTCCGGGTTGCCGGCCTTGCCGATGGCGGCGATGCGTCCGCCCTTGAGACCGACGTCGGCCTTGACGATGCCCCAGTGGTCGATGATCAGCGCGTTGGTGATCACCGTGTCGACCACGTCCTTGGCGCACAGCTGGCTCTGGCCCATGCCGTCGCGGATCACCTTGCCGCCACCGAACTTCACTTCGTCGCCGTAGGTGGTGAAGTCTTTCTCCACCTCGACCCACAGGTTGGTATCGGCCAGGCGCACCTTGTCGCCGACGGTGGGGCCGAACATGTCGGCATAGGCTTGGCGGCTGATTTTCATCGGGACTCCTGAATTGATCCGTGCTCAATATCGCCCTCACCCCAGCCCTCTCCCGGGGGGAGAGGGGGCGTCCGGTGCGCTGGCTCATTCCCGCCGTGGCGGGTTGCATGTCTCCCTCTCCCCTTGGGAGAGGGCCGGGGTGAGGGGCCCTAAAGATCGCCCATCACCCGTCCGGCGAAGCCGAATACCCGGCGCTCACCAGCCAGCTCGACCAGCTCCACCTCGCGCGACTGCCCCGGCTCGAAGCGCACGGCTGTGCCGGCGGCGATATTCAGGCGCATGCCCCGTGTGGGCTCACGCTCGAAGGCCAGTGCGTCATTGGTCTCGAAGAAGTGAAAGTGCGAGCCGACCTGGATCGGCCGGTCGCCGCTGTTGGCCACGGTCACGCGCAGGGTGCGGCGGCCGACGTTGAGTTCGATCTCGCCGTCCTGGATCTGGTATTCGCCGGGAATCATGGCTGGGGCCTCGACAGGGTCTTGTAGTAGATGGCGTTGGCCCGGTAGGTACCGTCCGGGCCGCAGGCGTAGTCGGGCAGGCCGCCGATGCTGGTGTAGCCCAGGGCCTGGTAGAAGGGTTCGGCAGCGCTGCCGGCTTCGGTATCCAGATAGAGCAGGCCGCGCTTGAGTTCAGCGGCTTCGCCCTGCAGCTGGAGCATCAGCGCACGGGCGATACCACGCCGGCGGGCGCCGCTGTGTACCAGCAGCTTCTGCACCTCGGCACGGTTGCGGCCGTTGCGCTTCTGGCATAGGCCCAGCTGCACGCTGCCCAGTACGCGACCGTCAGCCACGGCGACCCAGAGCAGCAGCGAGCCATCACCCAGGCCGGCCAGCACCTGGTCGAAATAGGCGTTGGCCTCGGCCTGGTCGAGGTCGGCGAGAAAACCCACCGAGGCGCCATGGGCTACGGCATCCAGCAGCAGCTCGATCAGGCCGGCGCGATGGGCCGCGAAGTCGTGGACGCCGAGGCGCTGGATCAGCGGCATCATGGTGCGCTGCGCTCCGGGGTGAGGATCAGCTGCATGAAGGTCAGATCCAGCCAACGGCCGAACTTGCGGCCCACCTGTGGCATCTGCCCGGTGGTGACGAAGCCGAGGCGTTCGTGCAGGCGGATCGAGGCGGCGTTGCCGCTCTCGATGGCGGCGACCATCACGTGTTTGCCGCAGGCTTTGGCGCGCTCGATCAGCGCTCTCATCAGCAGCGGGCCGAGGCCATTGCCACGCTGATCGGCGCGCACGTAGACCGAGTGTTCGACGGTGTGGCAGAAGCCGTCGAAGGGGCGCCAGTCGCCGAACGAGGAGTAGCCGACCACTTCACCTGCGGCGTTCTCGGCCACCAGGATCGGGTAGCCCTGCTGGGCGCGGGCGGCGAACCAGGCCTGGCGGTTGGCCAGGTCGACCACGTTGTCCATCCAGATCGCGGTGGTGTTGAGCACCGCGTCGTTGAAGATGTCGCGCAGGGCGGGCAGGTCGGCCTCGGCTGCGTCGCGAATGATCATTCTTCAGGGTCTCCAGGAAGTCGTTCAAGGTCGTAGCGAGCGCAGCTCAGGCAAGGCGCAAGTCGGCGAGGATGCGCAGTTGACGTCTGTCAATGAGCAATCCGAGCCGGCTTGCAACGCAGCATGGGCAAGCGCAGTAGACATTGGACGATTTCCTCAGGCAATTGGTTGGTGGACGGTCACTAGCTTGGTGCCGTCGGGGAAGGTGGCTTCGATCTGGATTTCCGGAATCATTTCCGGCACGCCCTCCATCACCTGCTCGCGGCTCAGCAGGGTGGTGCCGTAATGCATCAGCTCGGCCACCGTGCGGCCGTCGCGGGCGCCTTCGAGCAGGGCGGCGGAGATCAGCGCCATGGCTTCCGGGTAGTTGAGCTTGACCCCACGGGCCAGGCGGCGCTCGGCCACCAGGCCGGCGGTGAAGATCAGCAGCTTGTCCTTCTCGCGGGGCGAAAGATCCATCAGGTACTCCAGATTCGCGGGGGCACGGCCTCACGGCCGAGCAGGGCAGGGCGCAACAGGCGCCAGAGTTCGATCAGCCAGGCGCGGGCGTGCAGCGCCTCGCTAGCCAGGCAGCGGCCGACCAGCAGGCCGGGCAATTGGCTGAGGTCGCCACGGCCGGCGCAGGGCAGCTCGCGGCAGCGTTCCAGCAGTTCGGCGTCGATCTCGCCGGTGATCAGCAGGGTGGCGAATACCGGCTGGCCGGCCAGGCCGATGGGTGAGTCGAGCAGGCCGTCGCCACCGACTACGCGCTGGCGCTCGTGCCACAGCAGCTGGCCGTCGCGGCGGATATCCAGGGCGGACTGGAAGTGGCCGAGGTCGAAGCGTTCGCAGGCTGCCGGACGGCCGAGGGCGACCATGTCCCAGTAGCACAGGCGCGCGTCGCCTTCGAGCTCGATGCGGGTGCTCAGCTCGGCCTGGGCGCCGGAATAGACGATGGTTTCCTGCGGCAGCCATTCCAGGGTGGCGCCGGCGGCCACGCGCAGCTGCACCTGCTGGTGCGCCGGGCAGGCGGCGCGGTACCACTTGGCGGCGCCGGGGCTGGTCAGCTGGGCCCAGGCCTGCTCACCGACGCTGGCGCTGATATTCAGGCTGTCGCCCCCGGCGATGCCGGCCGGAGGATGCACGATGATGTGCTGGCACACCTGTGGGCCTTCGGCGTGCAGGTGCTTCTGTACGCGCAGCGGGCCGAGGTGGCGGCGCAGGATCGGGCGCGTCCAGTCCTGCTGGCGGGCATAGGCCAGCTCCAGCTCGGCGTGCCAGGCGGGGGTAAAGAGAGTGGGGCTAACGGGGGCGTTCATCGAAGGCATCCAGCCGGGGCGAGCGGTGCGCCAGTGTATAGCGCGCTGACGAATGGCTGCATAGGTTCAGGCTGTAGGTGCCTGCAGCCATTGCCGCGGGCTGGTGTCGAACCAGCGGCGGAAGGCTCGGGAGAAGGCGCTGGTTTCCGAGTAGCCGAGCAGCGGCGCCAGTTCGCTGACCGGCAGGCGCCGGCGCAGGTAGTGCAGGGCCAGCTCGCGGCGTACCTGGTCGATCAGCGCCGAGTAGCTGAGGTTCTGTTCGCGCAGACGGCGCTGCAGGCCGGCGCCGCTGAGGCCGAGGCCGGCGGCGAGCTGCTCCAGGCCCGGTTCGCCCAGCGGCAGGGCGTCGCGCAGCAGGCCGCGGGCCTGGTCGACCAGGCTGTGGCTGTGCTGGCTCTGGGCGCCGAGGCGCTGGATGGCATCCTGCACCAGCATCAGCAACACCGGGTCGCGCTCGGGCATCAGCTGGCCGAGCAGGTCGCGCTTGGGCACCAGCAGGGCGTTGCACGGCTGGTCGAACAGCACCGGCGCGTCGAACACCTGCTGGTGCTCGCGCCAGCCTTCCGGCCGGGCATGCTCGAACAGCACGGCGCGCGGCGCCCAGCTCGGGCCCAGCACATGGCGCAGCAGGTTGAGCGCCATGCCCATGGTCAGTTCGGCGTCCTGGCGCTTGTCGAGGATCGCCGGATGCCGCACCTGGTAGTCGAAGCGGTAGCACTCGCCGATATCCACCAGGCGGATCAGGGTGTCGTGCTGGTGGAAGGGGAAGGCCTGGGCGAAGTTGCGCAGCGCCTGTTCCAGGGTCTCCGAGCACAGCCCGACATAGCCGAGCAGGCCGAGGGCGCGCGGCTGGAATTGCTGGCCGTAGTGCAGGCCGAAGTTGTCGCAGCCGGACTGCACCGCCGCTTCCTCAAGCACCTTGCAGTAGTTGCTCAGGCTCAGGCTGAGGGTCGGGTGCTGCAGCAGCTCGGGGTCGATACCGGCCACGCCGAAGATCCGATCCACATCGCCGCCATGCCGGCCGATGCATTGATCCAGGCCGCTGGCGGCAGCCGACAGCACGCCAAGGTTGGCGGCCGGATTGGCGCTCAGGGCCAGCGGATGGGCAATGTTCAGGGACATGCGCGGCGCGTCGTCGAGTGGAGATGAAGCTGACATAGCAATAGTCATGCCTCGACTTTGCGCCGCTCTGCCATCCGCCTCTTTCAGTTGGCACCGGATGATTCTGCATCGCCTTGGGGCGGGCTAGTCGCGGCTTGCACCGGGTTGGCGCAAAAGCCCGTCGCAGAGCGCTCTGCAGGCCGTTCGGCGACTTGACTCTGCAGCTGTGCGCGGAGTTTGCAAGGTCAAGTCTCGGCAGCAGGACGTTGGCTATCCTCGCCAAGCGATCGACGTTTGGTCTGTTCGAGCCGTGCGGCTCTCAACCGAGGAATTACTAATGACGACAGCGAAACTAAAACCAACCCTCGGCACTTTGCACCTCTGGGGCATTGCGGTGGGTCTGGTGATTTCCGGGGAATATTTTGGCTGGAGCTATGGCTGGGGTACGGCGGGCACCCTGGGCTTCCTGGTCACCACGCTGCTGGTGGCGACCATGTACAGCTGCTTCATCTTCAGCTTCACCGAACTGACCACGGCGATTCCCCATGCCGGCGGCCCCTTTGCCTACAGCCTGCGTGCCTTCGGCCCCACCGGCGGGATGATCGCCGGCCTGGCCACCCTGATCGAATTCGTTTTCGCCCCGCCGGCCATCGCCATGGCCATCGGCGCCTACCTCAACGTGCAGTTCCCCGGGCTCGACCCGAGGCTGGCGGCGGTAGGGGCGTACATCGTGTTCATGACCCTCAACATCCTCGGCGTCAGCATCGCCGCCACCTTCGAACTGGTGGTCACCGTGCTGGCGGTGGTCGAGCTGCTGGTGTTCATGGGCGTGGTCGCGCCGGGCTTCAGCTTCAGCAACTTCGTGCTCAACGGCTGGGCCGGTAGCGAAGTGTTCGGCATGCCGGCGGTGGCCGGGATCTTTGCCGCCATCCCGTTCGCCATCTGGTTCTTCCTCGCCATCGAGGGCGCGGCCATGGCCGCCGAAGAGGCGAAAGACCCGAAACGCACCATCCCGCGTGCCTATATCGCCGGCATCCTGACCCTGGTGTTCCTGGCCATGGGCGTGATGGTGATGGCCGGTGGCGTGGGCGACTGGAAGGCCCTGTCCGGGATCAACGACCCGCTGCCGCAGGCGATGAAAACCGTGGTCGGCGAAAGCTCCGGCTGGCTGCACATGCTGGTGTGGATCGGCCTGTTCGGCCTGGTCGCCAGCTTCCACGGCATCATCCTCGGCTACTCGCGCCAGTTCTTCGCCCTGGCTCGCGCCGGCTTCCTGCCGCCGGCCCTGGCCAAGCTGTCGCGCTTCCACACCCCGCACCGCGCCATCATCGTCGGCGGCCTGATCGGCATCGCAGCCATCTACAGCGACGGCCTGATCGCCCTGCAGGGCATGGGCCTGACCGCGGCGATGATCACCATGAGCGTGTTCGGCGCCATCGTCATGTACATCATGAGCATGCTCAGCCTGTTCAAGCTGCGTAAGAGCGAACCGAACCTGGAACGCAGCTTCAAGGCGCCGGGCTATCCGCTGGTGCCGGGTATCGCCCTGGTGCTGGCGCTGGTGTGCCTGGCCGCGATGGTCTGGTTCAACGGCACCATCGCCCTGCTGTTCCTCGGCCTGATGGCCGTCGGCATGGTGTACTTCCTGTTCACCGGTGCGCAGCGCAACTCGGTACCGGCCGACGCTTTGCTGCAACCTTGATCCACCCGCGCCCGCCGGCAACGGCGGGCGCCTGTTCGTGCAACACACCTGTTTCTGCAACAACTCTGTTTCTGTAACAACGAGGAGCCCAGTCATGGCCACTTTTGCTCATTCGGTAGGCCACCAGACCTGGCGTTTCGACAGTCTGCGCGAGGTCATGGCCAAGGCCGGCCCAGCCCGCTCCGGCGACTACCTGGCCGGTGTGGCTGCCGGCAGCGATGCCGAGCGCGTCGCCGCGCAGATGGCGCTGGCCAATATCCCGCTCAAGCATTTTCTGAATGAAGCCCTGATTCCCTACGAGAGCGACGAGATCACCCGGCTGATCATCGACACTCACGATACCGCCGCCTTTGCTCCGGTCAGCCACCTGACCGTCGGCGGCTTTCGCGACTGGCTGCTCAGCGAGCAGGCCGACGAAACCAGCCTGCGTGCCCTGGCCCCCGGCCTGACCCCGGAAATGGCTGCCGCCGTGTCGAAGATCATGCGCGTGCAGGATCTGGTGCTGGTGGCGCAGAAGATCCGCGTGGTCACCCGCTTTCGCAACACCATGGGCCTGCGCGGACGCATGTCGACGCGCCTGCAGCCCAACCACCCGACCGACGACCCGTCCGGCATCGCCGCCAGCATTCTCGACGGCCTGCTGTACGGCAACGGCGACGCCATGTTCGGCATCAACCCGGCCACCGACAGCCTGGGCGCGCTCACCGATCTGCTGAAGATGCTCGACGCGATCATCCAGCGCTACGAGATCCCCACCCAGGCCTGCGTACTGACCCACGTCACCAGCTCCATCGCCGCCATCGAGCGCGGCGCGCCGGTCGACCTGGTGTTCCAGTCGATCGCCGGCACCGAGGCGGCCAACGCCGGATTCGGCATCAACCTCAAGGTGCTGCAGGAAGGCTACGAGGCCGGGCTGTCGCAGAAGCGTGGGACGCTGGGCGACAACCTGATGTACTTCGAGACCGGCCAGGGCAGCGCTCTGTCGGCCAACGCCCACCACGGCGTCGACCAGCAGACCTGCGAGGTGCGCGCCTACGCGGTGGCGCGTCACTACCGGCCGTTCCTGGTGAATACCGTGGTCGGCTTTATCGGCCCGGAGTACCTGTACAACGGCAAGCAGATCATCCGCGCCGGCCTGGAAGACCACTTCTGCGGCAAGCTGCTTGGCGTGCCCATGGGCTGTGACATCTGCTACACCAACCACGCCGAGGCCGACCAGGACGATATGGATACCCTGCTGACCCTGCTCGGGGTGGCCGGGATCAACTTCATCATGGGTATCCCCGGCTCCGACGACGTGATGCTCAACTACCAGACCACCTCCTTCCATGACGCGCTCTACGCTCGCCAGACCCTCGGCCTGCGCCCGGCGCCGGAGTTCGAAGCGTGGCTGGAGCGCATGGAAATCCTTCACCAGCAGGGTGGCCAGGTACGCCTCGGCAGCAACCTGCCGCCGGCCTTCCGCCAGGCCCTGGCGCAACTCGGATAAGCCCTATGCACGATGACAAACCCGGCCCGGCCATTGCCAACCCCTGGCAGGAGCTACGGCGCCTGACCCCGGCGCGCATCGCCCTGGGCCGTGCCGGCACCAGCCTGCCGACGAGCGCGCAGCTGGACTTTCAGTTCGCCCATGCGCAGGCGCGCGATGCCGTGCACCTGCCGCTGGATTGCAGCGCACTGGCCGCCCAGCTGGCTGGCGATGGCCAGCAACCGCTACTGCTGCATAGCGCGGCGCCCGACCGGCATACCTACCTGCAGCGCCCGGATCTGGGCCGCCGGCTGGATGCCGCTTCGGCCGAACGGCTGCGCCAGCACCGCGAGCAGCATGCCGACGGCTACGACCTGGCCATCGTCATCGCCGACGGCTTGTCTGCGCTGGCCGTGCAGCGCCACAGCGCACCCTTCCTGCAGCGCCTGCGCGAACAGATGAGCGCGGATGGCTGGTCGCTGGCGCCGCTGTGCCTGGTGCAGCAGGGGCGGGTGGCGGTGGCCGACGAAGTGGCCGAGCTGCTCGGCGCGAAGATGGTGGTGATCCTGATCGGCGAGCGCCCCGGCCTGAGTTCGCCGGACAGCCTTGGCCTGTACTTCACCTACGCGCCCAGGGTCGGCCTCACCGATGCCTACCGCAACTGCATCTCCAATGTGCGCCTGGAGGGCCTGAGTTACGGCCTGGCCGCGCACAAGCTGCTGTACCTGATGCGCGAGGCCTGCCGGCGCCTGCTGTCCGGGGTCAGTCTCAAGGACGAGGCCGAGCTGCCCAGCCTGGGCGGCGAGCAGCCGGTGCGGCTGAATTTTCTGGTGGATTCGCTGCAGTAGGGACGGGGGCTACAGGCTTAACCCTTGTCATCCCCGCGAAGGCGGGGAGCCAGTTATCGGCAGTGCGGCAGGACTCCTGCTTTACTGTGCTGGCTGAGGCTTTCTGGGTTCCCGCCTGCGCGGGAACGACGGGGTAGGGCGGGTGGAACCCGCGTTGCGGATCACGCGGGTTGCACCCGCCCTACCTGCTCATGCGGCTCCGTGCTTGCCGCCTGCAGCCTGGGGCCGCTAGATCGCCACCAGCCCGCGCACGCCATCCGCCTCCATGGTTTCGCCACGGCCCTGCTGGATGATCTCGCCACGGCTCATCACCAGGTACTGGTCGGCCAGCTCGGCGGCGAAGTCGTAGAACTGCTCGACCAGCAGGATGGCGATGTCGCCGCGCGCGGCGAGCTTCTTGATGACGGCGCCGATCTCCTTGATCACCGAGGGCTGGATGCCTTCGGTGGGTTCGTCGAGGATCAGTAGGCGCGGCCGGCTGGCCAGGGCGCGGCCGATGGCCAGCTGTTGCTGCTGGCCGCCGGAGAGGTCGCCGCCGCGGCGATCCTTCATCTGCAGCAGCACCGGGAACAGCTCGTAGATAAAGGCCGGAACCACCTTGGCCTCGCTGCCGGGAAACCGCGACAGCCCCATCAGCAGGTTCTCTTCCACGGTCAGTCGCGGAAAAATCTCGCGCCCTTGCGGCACATAGGCGATACCGGCGTGCACCCGCTGGTGCGGCTTGTAGCTGTTGATCGCCTGGCCTTCCCAGGCGACCTTTCCTTCTTTGGCCGGAATCAGGCCCATCAGGCATTTGAGCAGGGTGGTCTTGCCCACGCCGTTACGCCCGAGCAGGCAGGTGACTTCGCCGACCTTGGCCTCGAACGACAGGCCGCGGAGGATATGGCTGCCGCCGTAGTACTGATGCAGTTGTTGGACTTGCAGCATGGTTCAGCGCCCCAGATAGACTTCGATAACCCGTTCGTTGGCCTGCACGTCTTCCAGTGCGCCTTCGGCCAGCACGCTGCCCTGGTGCAGCACGGTGACGTGGTCGGCGATCGAGCCGACGAAGCCCATGTCATGCTCCACCACCATCAGCGAGTGCTTGCGCGCCAGCGACTTGAACAGCTCGGCGGTGAACTCGGTTTCGGCGTCGGTCATGCCGGCCACCGGCTCGTCGAGCAGCAGCAGCTGCGGATCCTGTACCAGCAGCATGCCGATCTCGAGGAACTGCTTCTGGCCGTGGGACAGCAGCCCGGCCGGGCGATGCCGTGAGGCTTCCAGGCGGATGGTGCTGAGCACTTCCTCGATACGCTCCTTCTGCGCGCCGGAAAGCCGGGCGCGCAGGCTGACCCACACCGACTTGTTGGTCTTCAGCGCCAGTTCGAGGTTCTCGAACACCGACAACGCCTCGAACACCGTGGGCTTCTGGAACTTGCGGCCGATGCCGGCCTGGGCGATTTCCACTTCGCTCATCTGGGTCAGATCCAGCGTTTCGCCGAAGTAGGCGTGGCCGTTATCGGGGCGAGTCTTGCCGGTGATCACGTCCATCATGGTGGTCTTGCCGGCGCCGTTGGGGCCGATGATGCAGCGCAGTTCGCCAACGCCGATGTACAGGTTGAGGTCGGTCAGGGCGCGGAAGCCGTCGAAGCTGACGTTGATTCCTTCCAGGGTCAGGATGGTGCCGTGACGCACGTCCAGGCCCTTGCCGGCGGCGCTGCCGAGGCCGACCGCATCGCGGCTGGTGCCGGCGTCCTGGTTGGGGTTGTAGGCGGGTTCGAGCATGAAGTCGGGTACCGGGGTGGCGCGCATCATTGCTCTCCCTTCTTGCGTAGCAGGCCGATCACCCCTTTCGGCAGAAACAGGGTCACGACGATGAACAGGGCCCCCAGGGCGAACAGCCAGTACTCGGGGAAGGCTACGGTGAACCAGCTCTTCATGCCGTTGACCAGGCCGGCGCCGAGCAGCGGGCCGATCAGGGTGCCGCGCCCTCCGAGGGCGACCCACACGGCGGCCTCGATGGAGTTGGTCGGCGACATTTCGCTGGGGTTGATGATGCCCACCTGCGGCACATAGAGCGCCCCGGCCAGGCCGCACAACACGGCGCTCAAGACCCAGATGAACAGCTTGTAGCCGCGCGGGTCGTAGCCGCAGAACATCAAGCGGTTCTCCGCATCGCGCAGGGCGGTGAGCACCCGGCCGAACTTGCTCTTGGCCAGCTTCCAGCCCAGTAGCAGGCTGCCGACCAGGAGCAGCACGGTGGCCAGGAACAGGGTGGCGCGAGTGCCCGGCGCGGTGATCTCGAAGCCGAGGATGGTGCGGAAGTTGGTGAAGCCGTTATTGCCGCCAAACCCCGTTTCGTTGCGGAAGAACAGCAGCATGCCTGCAAAGGTCAGCGCCTGGGTCATGATCGAGAAGTACACGCCCTTGATTCGCGAGCGGAAGGCGAAGAAGCCGAACACCAGGGCCAGCAGGCCGGGCGCCAGTACCACCAGGCACAGGGCGTAGAGGAAGTTGCTGGTGCCGTACCAGTACCAGGGCAGCTCGCTCCAGGCGAGGAAGCTCATAAAGGCGGGCAGGCCGTCGCCGGCGCTCTGGCGCATCAGGTACATACCCATGGCGTAGCCGCCGAGGGCGAAGAACAGGCCATGGCCGAGCGACAGCAATCCCGCGTAGCCCCACACCAGATCCAGCGCCAGGGCGACTATGGCGTAGCAGAGGATCTTGCCGACCAGGGTCAGGCTGTAGGCCGAGATGTGCAGGGCGTGGTCGGCCGGCAGCAGGTGCAGCAGCGGCATGGCCAGCAGGATAAGCAGGATCAGCCCGCCGACCGCCAGCGAGGCCTGCGGGCCGATGGCGTTGCTGGCGCGGGCCAGCAGCGTTTGATTGAGTGGCATGGTCATCAGTCGATCACCCGTCCCTTGAGAGCGAAGAGGCCTTGCGGACGTTTCTGGATGAACAGAATGATCAGCGCGAGGATCAGGATCTTGCCGAGCACGGCGCCGATCTGCGGCTCCAGCAGCTTGTTGGCGATGCCGAGGCCGAAGGCGGCCATCACGCTACCGGCCAGCTGGCCGACGCCGCCGAGCACCACCACCAGGAAGGAGTCGATGATGTAGCTCTGGCCGAGATCCGGGCCGACGTTGCCGATCTGGCTCAGGGCCACGCCGCCGAGGCCGGCGATACCGGAGCCGAGGCCGAAGGCGAGCATGTCCACCCGCCCGGTCGGCACGCCGCAGCAGGCGGCCATGTTGCGGTTCTGCGTGACGGCGCGGACGTTGAGGCCGAGGCGGGTCTTGTTCAGCAACAGCCAGGTCAAGGCCACCACAAAGAGGGCGAAGCCGATGATCACCATGCGGCTGTAGGGCAGCACCAGGTTCGGCAGCACCTGCACGCCGCCGGACAGCCAGGCCGGGTTGGCCACCTCGACGTTCTGCGCACCGAAGATCACCCGTACCAGCTGGATCAGCATCAGGCTGATGCCCCAGGTGGCCAGCAGGGTTTCCAGCGGGCGGCCGTAGAGATGGCGGATCACCGTGCGCTCCAGGGCCATGCCGATGGCGGCGGTGACAAAGAAGGCGATGGGCAGCGCGGCCAGCGGATACAGCGCCAGGTAGCCGGGGGCGAAGTTCTGAAAGGCGATCTGCACCATGTAGGTGGTGTAGGCACCGAGCATCAGCATCTCGCCGTGGGCCATATTGATCACGCCCAAGAGCCCAAAAGTGATGGCCAGGCCGAGGGCGGCGAGCAGCAGGATGCTGCCCAGACTCAGGCCGCTGAAGGCCTGGCCGAGCAGCTCGCCGACCAGCAGGCGGCGCTTGACCTGGCCCAGGCTGGTTTCGGCGGCGGTGCGAACCGCGGCGTCGCTTTCCACACCTTCGGCGAGCAGGCCCTCGAGGCGAGTGCGAGCCTGCGGGTCGCCGCTCTCGCCGAGCAGGCGCACGGCCTTCAGGCGAATGGCCGGATCCTGGTCGACCAGCTGCAGGTTGGCCAGGGCCAGGGCCAGGGCGGCGCGCACTTCGTCGTTCACTTCGCTGGCGACGCGGCTGTTGAGCAGTTCCAGCTGCGCCGGCTTGGCGCTCTTCTGCAGTTGCTGGGCTGCGTTGAGGCGGCTGGCGACATCTTCGGCGAGCAGTTGCTGGCTGGCCTGGGCAATGGCCAGCAGGCCGCGCAGGCGGTTGTTCAGGCGCAGTTTTTTCGGCGCGCTGGCCGGTGTGGCAGTGCCTTCGGCGGCGACGAACTGGCCGTCCTGCTCGATAAAGGCGGTTTTGCCGCTGTCGGCGGCCAGGTGGCCGTTCTGCAGGGCATCGAGCAGCGGCTGGCGGGTGGGATCGGGTTGCGCGGCCCAGCTCTCGAGAAGCCTGGCCTGCTGCGCCGGGTTGGCGGCGACGAAATCATTGGCGTCGCCTGCCTGGGTGGTCAGCGGCACCACGAGCAGTGCCAGTGACAGCAGAAAGGGAATCAGGGCAGTGGGCATGTTGGAACAGTCCTTGGATTGCCGGTGCCCGGATTGCATCCGGGCTACGAGCCCGAGAGAGGTCGGTGTCGGCTGACACACCCTCTCCCCTGGCCCCTCTCCCGCAGGAGAGGGGAAGGTATGGCCTCGCGCCGTCACCCCTCTCCCCTTGGGAGAGGGGCAGGGGTGAGGGACTTCGGGCCACGCGAGCCGTCAGTTGGACTTCACCGCGTAGTCCGGCTTCTTGTCGTTGCCGGGGATGAACGGGCTCCACGGCTGGGCGCGCAGCGGGCCTTCGGTCTGCCAGACGATGGAGAACTGACCGTCTTCCTGGACTTCGCCGATCATCACCGGCTTGTGCAGGTGGTGGTTGGTCTTGTCCATGGTCAGGGTGTAGCCGCTCGGTGCGGCGAAGGTCTGCCCGGCCAGGGCTTCACGCACCTTGTCGACGTCGGTGGTGCCGGCTTTTTCTACCGCTTGCGCCCACATGTTGATGCCGACGTAGGTGGCTTCCATCGGGTCGTTGGTCACTGCGGTCTGGTAGTTCGGCAGGTTCTTGGCCTTGGCGTAGGCCTTCCACTTGCTGACGAAGGCGCTGTTGACCGGGTTGTCCACCGACTCGAAGTAGTTCCAGGCGGCCAGCTGGCCCACCAGTGGCTTGGTGTCGATGCCGCGCAGTTCTTCTTCGCCCACCGAGAAGGCCACCACCGGGATGTCGGTGGCTTCGATGCCCTGGTTGGCCAGTTCCTTGTAGAACGGCACGTTGGAATCGCCGTTGACGGTGGAGATCACCGCGGTCTTGCCGCCAGCGGAGAACTTCTTGATGTTGGCGACGATGGTCTGGTAGTCGCTATGGCCGAAGGGGGTGTAGACCTCTTCGATGTCCTTGTCGGCCACACCTTTGCTGTGCAGGAAGCTGCGCAGGATCTTGTTGGTGGTGCGCGGGTAGACGTAGTCGGTGCCGAGCAGGAAGTAGCGCTTGGCGGCGCCGCCGTCTTCGCTCATCAGGTATTCCACCGCCGGGATGGCCTGCTGGTTCGGCGCCGCGCCGGTGTAGAACACGTTCGGCGACATCTCTTCGCCTTCGTACTGCACCGGGTAGAACAGCAGGCCGTTGAGCTCCTCGAATACCGGCAGCACGGATTTGCGCGATACCGAAGTCCAGCAGCCGAAGACCACGTCGACCTTGTCCTGGGTCAGCAGCTGGCGCGCCTTCTCGGCGAACAGCGGCCAGTTGGAGGCCGGGTCGACCACCACCGGCTCGAGCTTCTTGCCGTTGACCCCGCCCTTGGCGTTGATCTCGTCGATGGTCATCAACGCCATGTCTTTCAGCGAGGTTTCGGAAATGGCCATGGTGCCGGACAGCGAGTGCAGGATGCCGACCTTGATGGTCTCGGCGGCCTGCAGGCTGTACGGGAACAAGCCGCTGAGCAGCAGAGCGCTGGCGGCGAGGGTGGACTTCAGAAATGGACGGCGTTTCATCTTGTTAGGGCTCCATGCGCATCAATGAGGACCGAAGGGGGTCGTCAGTCCTTTGGCAGCATCCGTGCCAAGCCCGGCAAAGCCTTGTACTTGAAAGGTTTGTCGACCTTTCGTCCGAATTTCGCGGGGAAGCTGCTGCACGCATGTGGTGCGCGAAAACCAGGGTGGAGCGGCTTTATTCGGGGCCTGCACCCTTTTGTGGCGGCCCTACTGCAGGTAGCCCTTGACCCCGGTGAAGATGATCTGCGCGGCCAGGGCACAGACGAACAGACCCATCAGCCGGCTGAGGATCTGCAGGCCCTGCTGACCGAGCAGGCGCTCGACCCGGTCGGACAGATAGAGCACGGCGCCCACCGTGGCACTGGCGATGGTGATGGCGAGGATGGCGGCCAGTTTGTCTTCCCACTGCGGCTGGTTGATGCCCATCACCAGCAGCGCACCGATGGTGCCGGGGCCGACGGTGAGGGGGATGGTCAGCGGCACTATGGTGACGTCCTGCTGCACGTTGTCGGCCTGCACCGCCGACTTGCCCTGGGCCATGCCCAGGGCGGAGATGAACAGCACGGAACCGGCGCCGATGCGGAAGGCGTCGGGGGTGATGCCGAAGATCTCGAAGATGGTCTGGCCGAACAGGTACAGCAGCACGCTGGCGATCAGGCTGCCCAGCGCCACTTTCCAGGCCAGCTTCTTGCGTTCCTTGACGCTGTAGCCGGGGGTCAGGCCGATGAAGCAGGACAACACGAAGAACGGGCTATAGAGCACCAGCATCTTCAGGTACACGGTGAACAGCAGGGAGAGCATGGGCAAGGCTCGTCAGAAAGCGATGGCGCAAGCATAGCGGCCTGCGCCAGGGGCGTCAGGAGGGCAGCACGTCGTGCTGGTCGCGGCGCTGCTTCTCGCCGACCCAGTGGGCGATCAGCTCGCGCAGCTGGGACATTTCCACCGGTTTGGACATGTGTCCGTCCATGCCGACCTGGCGCGCGCGCTCCTTGTGCTCGGCGAGGATGTGTGCGGTAAGCGCCACCACCGGGGTGCGGCTGCGCCGCTCGCGCTCTTCCCAGGCACGCAGCTGGGCGGTGGCGGAGAAGCCGTCGAGCACCGGCATTTCGCAGTCCATCAGCACCAGGTCGTACTGCTGCGCCTGCATCGCCTGCAGGGCTTCCTCGCCGTTGCTGGCGGTGTCCGGCTGCAGGTTGAGCTTGCTCAGCATGCCGCGGATGACCTTGGTGGAGATGCTGTTGTCCTCGGCCACCAGGATGCGGAAGTCCTCCGGCACCTGGATGGCGCCGTTGTCGCCAGCCAGGTTCGGCGACGGAGCGAGGCTGCCGCTGCTGCGCTGAGCCAGCTCGTCGGCGAGGGTGGTCTTGAGCGTGTAGCCGGCCACCGGCTTGGCCAGGATGCGCTTGATCCCGGCATTGCGCGCGATGATCTTGCTCGGCGCATTGCTGATGCCGGTGAGCATGATCAGCAGGATGTCGTGGTTGAGGCTGGGGTCTTCCTTGATCTTGGCCGCCAGTTGCATGCCGGTCATGCCGGGCATGTCCTGGTCGAGCAGCACCACGTCGAAGAACTCGCGCAGGTGCGCCTTGGTGCGCAGCAGGGCCAGGGCTTCCTTGCCGGAGGCCACGGCGCTGGCCTGCAGGCCCCAGGCGCCGCACTGCTGTACCAGCAGCTTGCGGCAGGTCTCGTTGTCGTCCACCACCAGCAGGCGCGCACCCTGCAGCGGGCTGTCGAGGTCGGCGGTGGGGTGCTCCAGGCGCTCGGGATCCAGCGGCAGGTTGAGCCACAGGGTGCTGCCCTGGCTGCCGCCGCTCTGGATGCCGAACTCGCCATCCATCAGGCGGATCAGCTGGCGAGCGATGATCAGGCCCAGACGCCCGCCGAGCTTGGTGGCGCTGAGGAAGTCGGTGCTGTGCAACTCGGTGTTGAGCAGTGCATCGCGCTCGCGCGCTTCCAGCGGGCGGCCGCTGTCCTGCACGGCGATGCGCAGGCGTGGGCTCTTGCCATCGTTGTCCAGCGCTACCACCAGCAGGATCTCGCCTTCGTCGGTCTGGCGGAAGGCGTTGTCGAGCAGGCTCATCAGCGCCTGGCGCAGGCGTGTCGGGTCGCCGCTGATCACTCGCGGGACTTGCGGCTGCATAAAGCTGATCAGCTCGACGCGCTGCTGCTCGGCCTTGGCGCGGAAGATGTCCAGGCAGTCGTCGACCAGGGCGTTGAGGTCGAACTGCACGTCGTCCAGCTCGATCTGCCCGGACTCCAGCTTGGAGATGTCGAGGATCTCGTTGATCAGGGTCAGCAGCTCGTTGCCGGCGCTGTGGATGGTCTGCACATGGTCGCGCTGCTTGGCCGACAGCGGCGTACCGAGCAGCAGCTCGGTCATGCCCAGCACGCCATTCATCGGGGTGCGGATCTCGTGGCTGATCTTGGCCAGGAATTCGGCCTTGGCCTTCAGCTCGGCGCTGGTGGCCGCTTCGCTGGTGCGCTGCTGCAGGGTGTCGCTCTGGATCAGGCGCTGGCGCTCGGCCAGGGCGATGCTGAGGATCAGGCCGCAGAGCATGGCCACGCTGAAGGCGCTCAGCACCAGCCAGCCGGGGTTGAGCTGGTCGAAGCCGAACAGCACCGGCACCAGGGCGCCGAAGCCGAGGTCGAAGATCAGCAGGGCGGCGACGATCAGCCGCGCCGGCTGGTAGCCGCGCAGCCAGTGCACGCAGGCTACGGCCGGCACGGTCACGGCGGTCATGATCACCAGGCTGTAGATCAGCCAGCTGTGCCAGAACAGGCCGGTGCTGATCAGTAGGGCGAACAGGCCGATCAGCAGGATCTCGCCGCGCAGCAGGTGGCGCAGCGGGCTGCGTTCGGCGGCGGTGTCGCGGAAGAAGCACAGGGTGAAGGCCAGCAGGCAGAGGGAGGTGGCGAGGGCTGCGAGGTCGGCGATCAGTGACTGGTTGTAGCTCTGCTCGGGCAGCCACACGGCCAGCAGGCCGATGTTACAGGTGGCCGACAGCGCCAGCCCGGCATGCATGCCGGCCAGCCACAGGCTGCTGGCGGTGGGCGAGTAGGCCATGCGCAGCAGGTTGAACAGGCACAGCAGGAGCAGGCCGCCGAGCAGGGCGCCGAACAGGTAGGCCGGTTTCTCCTGGGTCACCAGCTCGCGCTGGTCGATGACCTTGAACCACAGCATCAGCGCGTGGTTGGAGGTCATGCGCAGGTAGGCTACGCGCGGCTGGTTGTCGTTCGGCGTGGGAAACAGGTAGGAGCGCGACGGCAGTGGGCGCGAATCCATCGGCAGCGCTTCGCCGGTCTGCAGTTGCTGCTCCAGGGTGTCGCCCTGCAGCAGGTAGTAGTCCAGGTGCTGCACCCGCGGGGCGAACAGCCACAGCCAGTGCGGCTGCTGGTAGGCCGGCAGCTCGATGCGCAGCCAGGCGGCCTGGTTCGAGGCGGGGTAGGTGATGGCGCGGCGGTCGAGGGGCTGGAAGCGTGAAGTCTGGCTGCGGACTTCGGCGAAGGTCATGCGGGCGCTCTTGTCGAGCAGGATCGACCAGTTCTCCCTGCTGTCCGCGGCGGGTGCCGGGCTGGCCTGCGCTGGTGCCATTGCCAGACAAGACAGGCTGAACAACAGACTGACGAGGAGTCCTGTGGCGATCCTGAGCCGTCGCACGGGCGAAGTCCCTTCGATAGTGAATCCCCCGATTATAGCCATGGCTAATGCACAAAAGGCAGCCGCGAGGCTGCCTTTTGTGGGGGCTTTACCGGATATTTACCCGGCTATCACTCAGTTCTTACCCTGCTCGCGGGCAATGGCGCGGTAGCCGATGTCGCTGCGGTAGAAGCTGCCGTTCCAGCGGATCTGCTCGGCCAGGCGGTAGGCCTGCTGCTGGGCATCGGACACGCTGTTGCCGATGGCGGTGGCGCACAGCACGCGACCACCTGCGGTGACCACTTCACCGGCTGCGTTCAGCGCGGTGCCGGCGTGGAATACCTTGCCGTCGATCTTGGCGGCGGCGTCCAGGCCTTGGATCACGTCACCCTTGGCGTAATCGGCCGGGTAGCCACCAGCGGCGATCACCACGCCCACGGTCGGGCGCGGATCCCAGGTCGCTTCGACCTTGTCCAGCGCCTTGGCCAGGGCGGCTTCGACCAGCAACACCAGGGAGCTTTCCAGGCGCACCATGATCGGCTGGGTTTCCGGGTCGCCGAAGCGGCAGTTGAACTCGATGACCTTGGGCGCACCGCTCTTGTCGATCATCAGGCCGGCGTAGAGGAAGCCGGTGTAGACGTTGCCTTCGGCTGCCATGCCGCGCACGGTCGGGTAGATCACTTCGTCCATCACGCGCTTGTGCACGTCTGCGGTGACCACCGGGGCCGGCGAGTAGGCGCCCATGCCGCCGGTGTTGGGGCCGGTGTCGCCGTCGCCAACACGCTTGTGATCCTGGCTGGTGGCCATCGGCAGCACGTTCTCGCCGTCGACCATAACGATGAAGCTGGCTTCTTCGCCGTCGAGGAATTCCTCGATCACCACGCGGGCGCCGGCGTCGCCGAAGGCGTTGCCCGACAGCATGTCGCGTACGGCTTCTTCGGCCTCTTCCAGAGTCATGGCGACGATCACGCCTTTACCGGCGGCCAAACCGTCAGCCTTGACCACGATCGGTGCGCCTTTCTCGCGCAGGTAGGCCAGCGCCGGCTCGACTTCGGTGAAGTTCTGGTAGTCGGCAGTGGGAATCGCGTGACGCGCGAGGAAGTCCTTGGTGAAGGCCTTGGAGCCTTCCAGCTGGGCGGCTGCGGCGGTGGGGCCGAAGATGTCCAGCTTGCGCGAACGGAACAGGTCAACCACGCCTTTGACCAGCGGCGCTTCCGGGCCGACGATGGTCAGCTGCACGTTCTTCTCGGCGAAGTCGGCCAGCTGTTCGATGGCCAGCACGTCGATGGCGACGTTCTCGCACTTGGCTTCGGTGGCGGTGCCGGCGTTGCCCGGGGCGACGAAGACTTTCTCGACGCGCTTGTCCTGCGCCACTTTCCAGGCCAGGGCGTGCTCACGGCCGCCGCTGCCTATGATCAATACGTTCATGGGGTATCTCCTGACCGTAGCCCGGATGCAATCCGGGGCTTTTGAGTGGGGTGTCCCCGGATTTCATCCGGGCTACGACGCAAATCTTTCGGGCCGCGATGGAGCGGGTGGATGCTAGGCGCGGATGGCTTCGATAAGCGCAGTTGCCGACTGGCAATGAGCATTAGCGAAGTCGTCCGCAACAACGCAGACGCCTGCTACAGCGCGGCCATGCCAATCAATGGCGGAAGTGGCGCATGCCGGTGAAGACCATCGCGATGCCAGCTTCGTCGGCTGCGGCGATGACTTCCGCATCGCGCATCGAGCCGCCCGGCTGGATCACCGCGGTGATGCCGACCTTGGCCGCATTGTCCAGGCCGTCGCGGAACGGGAAGAAGGCGTCGGAGGCCATGACCGAACCGGCGACCTGCAGGCCGGCGTGCTCGGCCTTGATCGCGGCGATACGCGCGGAGTTGACGCGGCTCATCTGGCCGGCGCCGACGCCGATGGTCTGGCGGCCCTTGGCATAGACGATGGCGTTGGATTTGACGAACTTGGCCACTTTCCAGGCGAAGATCAGGTCATGGATTTCCTGCTCGCTCGGCGCACGCTTGGTCACGATCTTCAGGTCTTCGGCCTTGATCATGCCGATGTCGCGGCTCTGCACCAGCAGGCCACCGTTGACGCGCTTGAAGTCCCAGCCAGCGGCGCGTTCGGCCGGCCACTCGCCGCACTCGAGCAGGCGCACGTTGGCCTTGGCAGCGACCACGGCACGGGCTTCGGCGCTGATTTTCGGGGCGATGATCACTTCGACGAACTGGCGGTCGACGATGGCCTTGGCGGTCTCGCCATCCAGCTCGCGGTTGAAGGCGATGATGCCGCCGAAGGCCGACTCGGTGTCGGTGGCGTAGGCCAGGTCGTAGGCCTTGCGGATGCCGCCTTCGGCGTCGGTGGCCACGGCCACGCCGCACGGGTTGGCGTGCTTGACGATGACGCAGGCCGGCTTGACGAAGCTCTTCACGCACTCCAGCGCGGCGTCGGTGTCGGCCACGTTGTTGAACGACAGTTCCTTGCCCTGCAGCTGGATGGCAGTGGCGACGCTGGCCTCGCCTTTCTGTGCTTCCACGTAGAACGCCGCGCTCTGGTGCGGGTTCTCGCCGTAGCGCATTTCCTGGGCCTTGATGAACTGGCTGTTGAAGGTGCGCGGGAAGGCGCCACGCTCTTCAGTGGACAGGGTGTCGCGGCTCTGGTCGATGGTGCCCAGGTAGTTGGCGATCATGCCGTCGTAGGCAGCGGTGTGCTCGAAGGCCTTGAGGGCCAGGTCGAAGCGCTGGGCGTAGCTCAGGCCGCCGGCTTTAAGCGATTCGACGATGCCGGCGTAGTCGCTGGCGTTGACCACGATGGCCACGTCTTTGTGGTTCTTCGCAGCGCTGCGCACCATGGTCGGGCCGCCGATGTCGATGTTCTCGATGGCGTCGGCCAGGTCACAGCCCGGCTTGGCCACTGTGGCGGCGAAGGGGTAGAGGTTGACCGCGACCAGGTCGATCGGCTTGATGCCGTGCTGCTCCATCACGTCGCCGTCGAGGGCGCGACGACCGAGGATGCCGCCGTGGATCTTCGGGTGCAGGGTCTTCACGCGACCGTCCATCATTTCCGGGAAGCCGGTGTAGTCGGCGACTTCCACCGCGGCCACCCCGTTGTCCTTGAGCAGCTTGTAGGTGCCGCCGGTGGAGAGGATTTCCACGCCCAGGGCGACGAGCTCGCGGGCGAACTCGAGGATGCCGGTCTTGTCGGAGACGCTGATCAGGGCGCGGCGAACGGGGAGGCGGGTGGTCTGGTCGGTCATTGCAAAGTCCATCAGAGCTGGGAAATTCAGTAAAAAAGGGCGGCTTGTGCAGGCCGCCCTTTTCCAGGCATTCGATTGATTACAGCAGATCGTATTGCTTGAGCTTCTTGCGCAGGGTGCCGCGGTTCAGGCCGAGCAGCTCGGAAGCCTTGGTCTGGTTGCCCTTGACGTAGTTCATCACGGTTTCCAGCAGCGGCGCCTCGACCTCGTTGAGCACCAGGTTGTAGACGTCGGTGACGTCGGCACCTTCCAGGTGAGCAAAATAGTTGTGCAGCGCTTTTTCCACGCTACCGCGCAGGGTCTGACCCTCTTCGCTGGGCGTGGTCAGGTGCTGCTTCAGGTTGGTGTTGTCGCTCACGGGTACTGCCCCATCAAAAGCTGATTGATCAAAAAAAGGCTCGGTCATCCTCGTCATGCGGCCACCTCGGTTTCCTTGTTATGGCGTTCGGCGAAAAACTGCCGAACGGCGGTGTACTGCGTGTCCGTACCATCCAGACGATTGAACTCGGCGCGAAACTCCCTGGCGCCGGGCAGGGTGGCGAGATACCAGCCAACATGCTTGCGAGCGATGCGCACACCCATCACATCGCCATAGAAGGCGTGCAGGGCGGCCAGGTGCTCCAGCAGAATCCGTTCGACTTCATGCAGCGCTGGTGCCGCCAACTCCGTGCCGGTCGCCAGGAAGTGGGCGATCTCGCGGAAGATCCACGGCCGCCCTTGCGCCGCACGGCCGATCAGCAGGGCATCGGCGCCGGTGGCGTCGAGCACGGCCTTGGCCTTGTGCGGCGAATCGATGTCGCCATTGGCGAACACCGGAATGGATACCGCCTGCTTGATGGCGGCGATGGTGTCGTACTCGGCCTCGCCGGTGTACAGGTCGGCGCGGGTGCGGCCGTGTACGGCGAGGGCGGCGATGCCGGCCTGCTCGGCGATCTTGGCCACGTTCAGGCCGTTCTTGTTGCTGCGATCCCAGCCGGTGCGGATCTTCAGGGTGACCGGTACGTCGACTGCCTTGACCACGGCGTCGAGGATGGCGCCAACCAGATCTTCGTCTTTCATCAGCGCCGAGCCGGCGGCCTTGTTGCAGACCTTTTTGGCCGGGCAGCCCATGTTGATGTCGATGATCTGGGCGCCCATTTCCACGTTGCGGCGGGCGGCTTCGGCGAGCATCTCGGGGTCGCCGCCGGCGATCTGCACCGAGCGTGGCTCGGGATCGCCGCTGTGGATCATGCGCAGGCTGGACTTGCGGCTGTTCCACAGGCGCACATCGCTGGTGACCATCTCCGATACCACCAGGCCCGCGCCGAGGCGCCGGCACAGCTGCCGGAACGGCTGATCGGTGACGCCCGCCATGGGGGCGAGGATCAGCGGGTTGGGCAGTGTGTAAGGGCCGATGCGTACCACCGGTGGTCTTCCCTGTCTTGTGGTTAGGTTCTGGACGAACAGTGCCTGGGCTCGGTGCTACTGCGTTAACCGCAGGAACCACCTTCGCTCGGCGACTTTTCGTGCAGATTCCGTGAAGTCGTCAGGGAAAGGCGTGGCCAGCCTGTGCTCGAAACGGCTTCATGGGAGTGCGAAAAAGGGAGGGCATGATACCCGCTCTCGGTGACCGGATAAAGGCTGTTTTGAACAAATTATGAGCAGCTGACGGGTTATCGCCGTTGGTGCGGACGTATGGGGGAGGTGCCGGAAATCCGCCGCCTGCAGGCTATTCCGGCGAGTGGAAACTTAGGCTGTAGTTGACGGCCTTGGTGCCCGGATCGCTGATTTCCAGAGACACGTGGATCGGCGTCTGCGGCGGCATTTCCGCCTGGCCGGCAAGCTCGCCACCGAGGTACTGGCTGGGCTTGAAGCGGCTGCTGGCGAGCAGCTGGCCATTGATGTCGGCGAAGCGCAGTTCCAGCAGGGGGAAGGGCTGGGCGAAGGGGGCGCGGTTGTAGATGATCGCGTCGACCATCAGCGCGTTCATGTAGTCCGGGTGGCTGCGTACCACCAGGTTGGTGCTCTTGATCTGCTCGATGTCGACCTTGGATGGCAGGCTGCAGCCCAGCTCCGGACACAGCTGCTCGAACCAGGGGCGGTATTCGTCCTGGCGCGCCAGTTCCTCGAAGTGGTAGAGCACGTACTGGCTGGTCAGGGCACCGGCGGCCAGCAGGTTGAGCAGGCCCCAGCCGATCCAGCGGCCCCAGGGTTTGCGCGCTTCCTGCCAGTCGAGCTGCAGAGGTTCTTCGGCCAGTTCGAACAGGCTGTCGTCGCGCAGAGCCGGCTCGCTGCGAGCCGGCGCGGCGGGCGTAGCGCTCAGGCGGGCATAGTTGGCGTCGTCGATTTCGTCGATTTCGTCGGCGGCAGGCTCATCGTCGGCATCCAGGGCGCTGAACGACGGCTCCTCGCGCGGGGGCAGAACGCTGCTGGCGGCTGGGCTGCCCAGCGCCGGTTCGCGGCGAGGTGCGACGGGCGCTGGCGCTTCGCTGGCAGCCAGGGTGTCGCTGGCGCGCGCCACCAGTGGTGCGCTCACAGGCGCCTCGACGGGCGGGCGTGGCGCCGGTACGGGCGTCGGTGCGCTACGCGGCTTGGCGTCGTCCTTGAGCAGGGACTCGGCCCAGCTCTCGTCGTGGCGGTCGCGCTCTTCGGTGGGGCGATGGAGCAGGCTCTCGCCGGGCTGTGGGGCGCGGTCGAGTGCGAGGAAATCCTTGGAGAGCTGCATCTCCTGTTCTTCCAGTTTGGCCAGTTCCTCATCGAGGTCGAGGCTGTCGAGATCGAGGTCGTCGTGGATCCACAGGGTGTCGACGGACTTCTTCTCGCTGGCCGGCGCAGCGCTCAGGCTGGCCGCTGGAGCTGGAACTGGAGCTGCCCGGGGCTCGACTGCCGGCGCTGGCGGAGCAGTCGGGCGGGCGGGCGCTGCGCTGGCTGCAGGGGCCGGGTGCGGCTGTGGCATGGCCGGGGCGCTTGGCGCGGGGGCGGCCGGTTTGCTGGCGCGCGACTGATCCACCAGCAGCTGCTGGGCCGCATTGAACACGTGCAGGCAGGCCCCGCAGCGCACCACGCCATGGGCTGCGCCCAGCTGGCCGCGACTGATGCGGAAGCTGGTACGGCAATGGGGGCACTGGGTGACGAAACTGTCGGTCATGCGGGGATCCGGGTAAACGAGGGGCTAGTTTACCCAAGCACAGGGTGGAAAGCACAGGCTTGGCGCCGCGCAGGGGCTGAACCTGCTGCATGATCCCCGGTTCGCGAGGTCATGCAGCGACTTCTTAGCGCCGCACGCCGCTGATGCGTACCCAGCCGTCCTTGGTCGCGGTCGGGTCGAGGTCGAAGGCGTCCTGGTAGGCGGCGCGCACTTCTTCGGCCTGCTCGGCGAGGATGCCGGACAGCGCCAGGCGCCCGCCGGCCTTGACCAGGGCGGTGATCTGCGGAGCCAGCGACACCAGCGGGCCGGCGAGGATATTGGCGACCACCACGTCGGCGGCCTGCTGCGGCAGGTCTGCCGGCAGGTAGACCGGGAAGCGGGCCGGGTCGATGCCGTTGCGCGAGGCATTGTCGCGCGAAGCCTCCAGGGCCTGCGGGTCGATGTCGGTGCCGACCGCCTGCGGGGCGCCGAGCAGCAGGGCGGCGATGGCCAGGATGCCGGAGCCGCAGCCGAAATCCAGCACGCTGCAGTTGTCCAGCGCCTGGCCGTCCAGCCATTCCAGGCACAGGGCGGTGGTCGGGTGGGTGCCGGTGCCGAAGGCCAGGCCCGGGTCAAGCAGCAGGTTGACCGCCTCCGGCTCCGGTGCGGCATGCCAGCTCGGCACTATCCACAGGCGGCGGCCGAAACGCATGGGCTGGAAGTTGTCCATCCAGCTGCGCTCCCAGTCCTGGTCGGCGATCTGCTCGATCTGGTGCTCGGGCAGCGGGCCGCCGGTCAGCAGTTCCAGGTGGGCGACCAGGTTGCTGGCATCGGTGTCGGCCTCGAACAGGGCCAGCAGGTGGGTATGCGACCACAGCGGGGTGGTGCCCAGATCCGGCTCGAAGATCGGCTGGTCTTCGGCGTCCATGAAGGTCACCGATACGGCGCCGACGCCGAGCAGGGCGTCTTCGTAGGTTTCCGCCTGATCCGGGGTGATGGCGATGCGGACTTGTAACCAGGGCATGGGAAACCTCGTGGACGATGGGGCGCTAGTGCAATTGGCCGCGCAGCTTACTTGAGGGGCGCCGCGGCTGCCACCGCAGGCGCCAGCCGGAAACGACAAGGGCCGCCCGTGGGCAGCCCTTGTCGATGCGCCAAGCCGCAGCTTAGTGCTTGTCCATACCCAGTTTCTTTTCCAGGTAGTGGATGTTCACGCCACCCTTGGCGAAACCCTTGTCGCGGGTCAGGTCGCGGTGCAGCGGGATGTTGGTCTTGATACCGTCGACCACCAGCTCGTCCAGGGCGTTGCGCATGCGTGCCATGGCCTCGGCGCGATCCTTGCCGTAGGTGATCAGCTTGCCGATCAGCGAGTCGTAGTTCGGCGGTACCGAGTAGCCGCTGTACAGGTGCGAGTCGACCCGCACGCCATTGCCGCCCGGAGCGTGGTAATGCTTGACCTTGCCCGGGCAGGGCATGAAGTTGTCCGGGTCTTCGGCGTTGATCCGGCACTCCAGGGCGTGACCGCGGATGACCACGTCGCTCTGCTTGATCGACAGCTTGTTGCCGGCGGCGATGCTGAGCATTTCCTTGACGATGTCGATGCCGGTAACCATCTCGGTGACCGGGTGCTCGACCTGCACGCGGGTGTTCATCTCGATGAAGTAGAAGCGGCCGTCTTCGTAGAGGAACTCGAAGGTGCCGGCGCCACGGTAGCCGATCTCGATGCAGGCATCGACGCAGCGTTGCAGCACTTCGGCGCGGGCCTTCTCGTCGATGCCCGGGGCCGGCGCCTCTTCCAGTACCTTCTGGTGGCGGCGCTGCAGCGAGCAGTCGCGGTCACCCAGATGCACGGCGTGGCCCTGGCCGTCGGAGAGTACCTGGACTTCCACGTGGCGCGGGTTGCCGAGGAACTTCTCCAGATAGACCATCGGGTTGCCGAACGCGGCACCGGCTTCGGTGCGGGTCAGCTTGGCCGACTTGATCAGGTCTTCTTCCTTGTGCACCACGCGCATGCCGCGACCACCGCCGCCGCCGGCGGCCTTGATGATCACCGGGTAGCCGACTTCGCGGGCAATCGCCAGGGCGGTTTCCTCGTCTTCCGGCAGCGGGCCGTCGGAGCCCGGTACCACCGGAACGCCGGACTTGATCATGGCGTTCTTGGCGGAAACCTTGTCGCCCATCAGGCGGATCACGTCGCCGGTGGGGCCGACGAACTTGAAGCCGGACTTCTCGATCTGCTCGGCGAAGTCGGCGTTCTCGGCGAGGAAGCCGTAGCCCGGGTGGATCGCCGTGGCGCCGGTGACTTCGGCGGCGGCGATGATCGCCGGGATGTTCAGGTAGGACTTGGCGCCCGGCGCCGGGCCGATGCACACGGTTTCGTCGGCCAGGCCCAGGTGCATCAGGTCGCGGTCGGCGGTGGAGTACACGGCCACCGTCTTGATGCCCATTTCCTTGCAGGCGCGCAGGATGCGCAGGGCGATTTCGCCACGGTTGGCGATCAGGACTTTTTCCAGCTGCATCGCAGGTTCCCCGCGCATCAAACGATGGTGAACAGGGGCTGGTCGTATTCCACCGGCTGGCTGTTATCGACCAGGATGGACTCGATCACGCCGCTGGCTTCGGCCTCGATGTGGTTCATCATCTTCATCGCTTCGACGATGCACAGGATGTCGCCTTTCTTCACGCTCTGGCCCACTTCGACGAAGTTGCCCGAGGTCGGCGAAGCGGCGCGGTAGAAGGTGCCGACCATCGGCGAGCGCACCACGTGGCCGTTCAGCTTGGCAGCGGCCGGAGCGGCTTCGGCAGCGGCCGGAGCGGCGGCAGCAACCGGGGCGGCGGCCGGGGCTGGCGCGGCGGCGTAGACCGGCTGGGCAGCATAGGCCGGCTGCTTGCTGTGACGGCTGATGCGCACGGACTCTTCGCCCTCGCGGATCTCCAGTTCGTCGATACCGGACTCTTCCAGCAGCTCGATCAGTTTTTTGACTTTACGGATATCCATAGCTTTGCAACTCCCAAGGTGAGGTCGTCAGGGGCGTTCTAATTGTTCCAGGGCAGCCTCCAGAGCCAGCCGGTAACCGCTGGCGCCAAGGCCGCAGATCACTCCCACGGCAACATCGGAAAAGTAGGAGTGATGGCGGAATGCTTCACGTTTGTGCACGTTGGACAGGTGCACTTCGATGAATGGGATGCTCACTGCCAGCAATGCGTCACGTAAGGCGACGCTGGTATGAGTGAAAGCGGCCGGATTTATCAGAATAAAGTCGACACCTTCGCCTTTTGCGGCGTGAATGCGCTCGATCAGTTCGTACTCGGCATTGCTCTGCAGGTACTGCAGATGGTGGCCGGCGGCGCGGGCGCGCTGCTCCAGATCCTGGTTGATCTGGGCCAGGGTGGTGGCGCCATAGACGCCGGGTTCGCGGGTGCCCAGCAGGTTGAGGTTGGGGCCGTGCAGCACCAGAAGGGTGGCCATGCGCGCTGTCCTTGTTATGTCCTGGGAATGGCCGGGACTATGCCGAATGCGCTGCACACTGTCCAGTTACCGGCAATAGTCGGCACGATGGCCGAAATTTGCGGCAGAAATATGACGATCTCAGTTCTGGCGGGCGTGCGCGCGGGTCAGGCGTTCGGCAAAGTCGGCGGCGCCGATCTCACCTACGACACGCAAATCGGCGATTTCGTCACCGCTGCTGGCAAAGAACAGGATCGCCGGCGGGCCGAACAGCTGGTAGCGATCAAGCAGGGCGCGCTGATCGGCGCGGCTTTCGGTGATATCGAAACGGATCAGTCGGTAGTCGCCCAGCTGAGCCGTTACCTCGGGTGCGCTGAACACTTCGCGCTCAATCACCTTGCAGCTGATGCACCAGTCGGCATACCAGTCCAGCAGCAGGGGGTGGCCGGCGTTCTTCGCCGCAGCCAGGGCGGCGTCCAGCTCGGCCGGGCTGGTCACGGTCTGCCAGCTGGCGCTGGCCGGCGCGGCTGCTGTAGCGCTGCTGGTCGCGAGCTGCCCGAGCGGGCGCAGTGGGTCGCTGTGGCCCTGCAGGGCGCCGAACCAGGCGGCGATGGCGTAGATCAGCAGCGGCAAGCCGAGCAACTGGGCGAATTTCTGGTGATGGGTCTTCGGCGTCAGTTCCAGTGCGCCCAGCCACAGAGCCACGCCGGCGGCCAGCAGGCCCCACAGGGCGAGGGCGACCGGGCCTGGCACCACCCGTTCCAGCAGCCATACCGCGACGGCCAGCAGCAGGGCGCCGAACAGGTTGCGCACGCCGATCATCCAGTTGCCGGACTTCGGCAGCAGGGCGCCGCCGCCAACGGCGAACAGCACCAGCGGGGTGCCCATGCCCAGGCCGAGGGCCAGCAGCTTGAGGCTGCCGCCGAGGGCATCGCCGCTGCTGCTGATATAGAGCAGGGCACCGGCCAGCGGGGCGGACACGCAGGGCGATACCAGCAGGCTGGAGAGCACGCCGAGGGCTGCCGCACTGAGCAGGGTGCCGCCGTGCAGGCGCTGGCTCAGGCGTTGCAACGGGCCGTCGATGGCGGCCGGCAGGCGCAGTTCGAGGAAGCCCAGGCTGGCGGCGCCGAACAGGGCGAAGAAAATCGCGAATGGCACCAGTACCCAGGGTGACTGCAGGCGTGCCTGCAGGTTGAGCTCGGCACCGAACAGGCCCATCAGCGCACCGAGGATGGCGAAGCTGATCGCCATCGGCAGCACATAGGCCAGCGCCAGCACCAGGCCGCGCAGGCCCCCGGGCTGGCCACGCAGCACCACGCCGCTGAGGATCGGCAACATCGGCAGCACGCAAGGGGTGAAGGCCAGGCCCAGGCCGCCGAGGAAGAACAGCGCCAGCTCCTTCCAGTTCCAGCCGGCTGTGCTCGGTGCGGCGGGAGTGGTGGTAGTGCCGGTCGTTGCGCTGGTCGCCGGGGCGGCGGCATTTTCGCCGCTACCCGCCACTTCCAGGCGTTCGGTTTCCGGCGGATAGCACAGGCCCTTGTCGGCACAGCCCTGGTAGGTGACGTGCAGGGTCAGCGGCAGGCCGATGGGGTTGTCCAGCGGCAGCTCGACATCGAGGATGCCGTGGTACACCTCGACATCGCCGAAGTATTCGTCGTGCTTGGCTTCGCCGGCCGGCAGCACGGCCGCGCCCTTGGCCAGGTCGCTCGGTTCGATGCGGAACTGGAAGCGGTGGCGGTAGAGGTAGTAGCCCTCGGCGGCGATGAAGCGCAGCTTCACCGTTTTGGCATCGCTGCTGACCAGGCTCAGGCGGAAGGCCTCGCGCACCGGCAGGAAGTCCGCACTGTTGTTCAGCGGTGCGCCCAGCGGCGCATCGGGCAGCTTGTCGAACAGCCCGGCCAGGGCCGGCAGGGTGAACAGCAGCAGGAACAGCGGTAGCAGACGGCGCATGGCGGGCTCGCACAACGGACTTGGCGGGCATCATACCCAAGTCGGCGGGGCGACCCCAGAAGGCCGCATGCCGCAGGGTGTCAGCGGATATTGCCGGGCGACCGCCGGTCGTTTGGCCTAGGCCACGCGAAACGCCTGCACCGCCGTATGCAGCTGGCTGCCGAGCTGCAGCAGCTGTTCGCCCTGCTGGCGGCCTTCGCCGATGCGTGCCAGGTTGTCGCCGCCGAGGCGGTGGATGCGCTCGCTGTGGCCGCGGATCTCGCTGGCCGCGCCGCCTTGCTGGGCGGTGGCCTCGGCGATGCGCTCGGCCATGCTGGCGATGGTGCGGATCGAGGTGACCACCGCATCCAGCGCGCCATCGGCCTGTTCCGCCTGGCTGGCGGTGGTTTCGGCATGCTCGACCTGGGCGCGCATGGCCGCCACCGACTGCTGCGCGGCCTGCTGCAGGCGGGCGATCAGCTGCTGGATTTCCTCGGTGGCGCCGCTGGTGCGCTGGGCCAGCGAACGCACTTCCTCGGCGACCACGGCAAAACCGCGGCCCATCTCGCCGGCGCGGGCGGCCTCGATGGCGGCGTTCAGGGCCAGCAGGTTGGTCTGTTCGGCAACACCGCGGATCACCGTCAGCACCTGGCCGATGGTGGCAGTTTCGCTGGCCAGCTGTTCGATCGACTGGGCGTTGCCCTGTACTTCACCGACCAGCGCATGCAGGCCGGTGAGACTCTGTTCGATCACCCGCTGGCCCTGTTCCACCGCGCTGCTGGCCGAGCGGCTGGCATCGGCGGCCTGGCTGGCGTCGGCGGCGACCTGGGCGATGGTGCCTTCCAGCTCGCCGAGGGCATCGCGGATCTGTGCGGTGTCGGCCAGCTGGCGCTCGGCGCCGCCGTGCAGGCCCTGGCTGAGATCGGCCAGGGTGCGGCTGCTGCCAGCCACTTCGCCGGCATGGTGGTGGATGGTGCCGACCAGCTCCACCAGGTAGCGGCGCAGGTGGTTCAGCGAGTCCTCGATATCGCGCATCTCGCGGGTGCGGGCCTGCACGCCGATATCGGCGGCGAAGTCGCCGGCGGCCCAGCGCGACAGTGCCGGTACCAGGCGCCCGAGGACGTTGCTCAGGCGCCGCTGGATCTGGTCGAGGGTCAGGGCGATCAGCAGGATCAGGCCGATCATCAGTCCCTGGATCAGGCGTACTTCGCCCTGGATGCGCGCATGCTCGGCGAGTACCGCCGGCTGCAGGGCTGCCAGCGCTTGCTGCAGGCTGGCTACCTTGGCCTCACTGCTGCGTGCCAGGGCATTGCGTTGCTCGATCAGGGCGCGGGTGCGTTCCAGCTCGGCGGGGTAGCGCTTGAGCAGGCTGGCGAAGTCGCGCTTGAGGGCAATGCCCTGGTCTTCCGCCTGCTGTGCGCTGTCGTCACTGGCCAGGCCCATCATCGCGGCAAAGTTGTCGGCGCCGGATTCGCTGCTGCTGGTTACGCCGAGCAGCGGCAGGGCGGCAAGGCTGGCGGCCTGCTGGTCGAGGGCGTTCAGTTCGCGCTGCACGTCCTGCAGCAGTTCGCTGCGGCCGCTGCTGGCCAGCTTGGCGCGGGCATGGGCCAGGCGGGTCAGGTGCTGGGCGGCGTTGAACAGCGGGGCCTGGTAGGCGGCGGCCGCCGGGTTGTCGCTGTGCGCGTACTGGGCCAGCTGTTCGAGGGCGCCAGCCATCTCGCGTTCGGCCTGTAGCAGCAGGCCCTGCGGATCGCCGGCCAGCTTGCCGGCGGCGAGCAGTTCGCCGGCGCTGAAGCGGCTCAGTTCGTCGAGGCTGGGGCGCAGGTCGTCACGCAGTTGTGGCGGCAGTTCGCCGAGGGCCTGTTCCAGTTCGTCGATGGCCTGGCTGGCCTGCTTGTGGCGCACGGCATCGCCGCTGGCCAGGTAGGCCTGGATATTGCCGGCGACCTGGTGCTGGAACTGCTGCGACAGGCTGAGGTAGTCCTGCATCAGGCGGTAGGGGCGCTCCAGCGCCTGCTCCGACCACCACAGCGTGCCGGCCAGGGCCAGGCAGGCGCTGATCAGGAGGGCAGTGGACAGGTTGGTAAGCAGCTTGAGACGCATGACAGAGGCACCGGGGTTCTGGGACGGTGCATCCGAGGTTATTGCGGTTTGGTTGCAGGAATGTGACGACGTGATGCCGTTCACACCGCGGTGGCGTCAGCCCAGATGGATTTCCACCCGGTTACGGCCGCCGCGCTTGGCCAGGTACAGGGCCTCGTCGGCCTGCTTGGACAGGGTGTTGCAGTCCATGTCCGCGCTCAGTTCGGCGATACCGCAGCTGAAGGTGCAGGACAGGTCGGCCGGTTGCGCCGGGTAGTGGATCTCGGCGAAGCGCCGGCGGATCTCGTCGAGCACCTTGGCCGCGGTCGGCGCGTCGGTGTCCGGCAGCACCACGGCGAATTCCTCGCCACCGTAACGGCCGATATGGTCGGTCTTGCGCAGGCGCTGCTTGAGGAACAGCGCCAGGCTCTTGATCACCCGGTCGCCCATGGGGTGGCCGTAGGTGTCGTTGACCTTCTTGAAGTGGTCGATGTCGATCATCGCGAAGGTCAGTGGCTGGCCGTCGCGGCGGGCGCGGAAGCGTGCATCCTCCAGCAGCTGCAGTGTGTGGGTGTGGTTGAACAGCCCGGTGAGGCTGTCGCGCACCATGCGGGCGCGCAGGTTGCGTGCCCGCGCCGCACGGTTGCGTACGGTGGCGATCAGGTGGCGCGGCTTGATCGGCTTGGTCAGGAAGTCGTCGCCGCCCTCGCTCATGGCGTCGAGCTGCTTGTCCAGGTCGTCCTCGGCGGACAGGTAGATGATCGGCACGCTGACATAGCGGTCGTTGTGGCGGATCACCTTGGCCAGCTCGGTGCCGTGGCAGTCGGGCATGTACATGTCGAGGATGATCAGGTCGGGCTGGAATTCGGCCAGCTCGGCCATGGCCTGGATCGGCTCGGTGAGGGTACGGGTGACGATGCCGGCGCTGTTCAGCACGCGCTCGGTATGGGTGGCCTGGGCCCGCGAGTCGTCGACGATCAGCACCTTGTACGGCTCGTAGTGCATGACGTTGGTGAGGATCTCGATGCGCTCGATCAGGCTGGAGGCGTCCAGGCTGCCGGTGAAGAATTCCTCGCCGCCGGCACGCACGGCGGCCAGGCGGGTCGGGGTGTCGACGTCGGCATGGCTGAAGAACAGCAGCGGCAGCTTCTGCTCCAGGCCCTGCTGGGCCTCGCTGGCCAGTTCCAGGCCGCGGCCCGGGCCGGCGAAGTCAACTTCCATCAGGATCGCCGCCGGATGGCGCTCGGCCATGGCCGCGCGGAAGGCATCGGCGCTGGTCAGGGCCTGGGCGTAGAGACCGAAGAATTCCAGCTGCTGGGCCAGGCGCTCGGCCCGCTCGAGATCCTGCAGGGCCAGGTAGATCGGCTTGCGCAGCGGCGGCAGGAAGGTCTGCTCGAACTGGTCACCATGGCGCAGGCCGGTGCGCGACAGGCGCTGCATCAGCAGGTTGAGCTCGGTGATCAGGTGGCTGGTGAGGCGCCCGCGGTTGTTCTCCACGGCTTCCAGGCAGTTGCCCACGGCGCGGGCCAGCTGCACATGCACTTCCTGCTCGAAGCGTTCGGCATAGCGCAGCAGGCCGAGGTTGGCCTCGACCAGTTCGGCCATGATCACGCCATTCCACTCGCCCTGCTGCAGGCGCTGCCAGACCTCCAGAACCTGGCGGGCCTGGTAGATCACGCGCTTGGCAAAGTGCTGCTTGAGGCGGTCGCGGCTGGGGTCTTCTGGCTCGATCATGGCTACAGTCGTTCTCTGACCAGCCTAAAGGCTGGATGATGGCTCGATGCTACCACTGGAAGGGCTAAGTGCTATAACCATCGGTCAAATGACGTCAAATTTCCAGCATTTGGCGGTTTTGCCCGCTTCTGCCAGCAGCATACTGGACTTGGGCGCTGCGTAGCGGATGCGCTTCACTTATAGTGCAAGCCAGCAACTCTCGGCCCTCTGGGGGGTCGATACCGACGTATGCACTCAAGGACACTGCCATGCTGGACTGGAAGAAACGCGCGGGCGAACTGCGCGACAACGTCGACGACTCGGTGGATGACGTGCGCAGCTACTTCGGTGGCCTGTGGCTGAGCCGAACCCTGGGCACCCTGTTGGCCCTCTATCTGCTCGGTGCCATGGGCATCGGCTGGTTCTGGAGCCAGGAGCCCGAGCTGTTCCCGGTGCAGCAGAATGCCCAGGCCGCGGCCGAGAAGGCCCAGCGCAAACTGGTCAGCGGCTACACCACGGTGGAAACCCTGAAGCAGATTTCCAGCACCCTGCTGAACAAGCCAGGCGGCTACCTCTCCAACGACCTGGCGCCGCCCGGCCTGTGGCTGGACAACATGCCGAGCTGGGAGTACGGCGTGCTGGTGCAGGTGCGCGACCTGTCCCGCGCCCTGCGCAAGGACTTCGCCCGCTCGCAATCGCAGTCCACCGAAGACCCGGATCTGGCCAAGGCCGAGCCACGCTTCAACTTCGACAACAAGAGCTGGGCCTTGCCGGCTTCGGAAAGCGAATACGCCGAGGGCATCCACTCGCTGGATCGCTACCTGGCCCGCCTGGCCGACCCGGGCCAGCCGAATGCGCAGTTCTATGCCCGCGCCGACAACCTCAACAACTGGCTGGGTGATGTCGCCACCCGTCTCGGCTCGCTGTCCCAGCGGCTGTCCGCCAGTGTCGGCCGGGTACGCCTGAATACCGATCTGCAGCATGACCAGGTGGTGCCGGAGGGCGAAGTGGTGCCGGTGCGCGAGGAGGAGGTGAAGACTCCCTGGCTGCAGATCGACAACGTGTTCTACGAGGCCCGTGGCCAGGCCTGGGCGCTGTCGCACATGCTGCGTGCCATCGAGGTGGACTTCGCCGACGTGCTGGCGAAGAAGAACGCCACCGTCAGCGTGCGGCAGATCATCCGCGAGCTGGAGGCGGCCCAGGAGCCGCTGTGGAGCCCGATGGTGCTCAACGGCAGCGGCTACGGTGTACTGGCCAACCACTCGCTGGTGATGGCCAACTACATCTCCCGCGCCAACGCCGCGATCATCGACCTGCGCACCCTGCTGAGCCAGGGCTGAGGCATGCCGGTCGTGCCTGACGAGGCGGCCCACCGCGCCGCCTCGGATGCCGAGCGCATCGCCTGGGTCGACGAGCACGACCAGTTGCTCGGCGGCCTGCCGCGCGCCGAGCTGCGCGAGCGCGGGCTGATCGGCCGCGGTACCTTCATCCTGCTGTTCAACTCCCGTGGCGAGCTGTGCGTGCACCGGCGCACCCTGAGCAAGGCCATCTACCCCGGCTACTGGGACGTGGCGGCCGGCGGCATGGTCGACGAGGGCGAGAGCTACGCCGCCTGCGCCGCCCGCGAGCTGGGCGAAGAGCTGGGCATAACCGGGGTGACGCTGCGCGAGCATGGGCGCTTCTTCTTTGACCGGCCGGGCAACCGCCTGTGGTGCGCAGTGTTTTCGGCAGTGTCGGATGCGCCGCTGGTGCTGCAGCCCGAGGAAGTGCTGGAAGCGCGTTTCCTGCCACTCGATCAGGTGCCCGGCGAGGTTGCCGGCAAGCCGTTCTGTCCCGACTCGCTGGAGGCCTTGCGCCTTTACCAGGCGGCGCAGGGCTAACCCCTCTCCCGCAGGGATAGGGGGGCTGGAACCCGCGCCGGGCGCGGTTTTGTGCAGTATTCCCGTGCGTCTTGTGCATGATGCCGCACGAGGTCGCCAATCCATCGGTCAATGGCGCAATTTCGTTCTTAGCAGCGGGCTTTTTTGCCTATACACTGCGCCACCTCCAATGCCAGGCTCCCCCGCCTGGCTGCGCTGCCCCTGCCTGAGTGGGGCTTCGCGGTCGGCACCCTGCCGGCCAGTCGCTGTCCTGACCCCTACGAGGAAAAGCCGGTGGTCAAGAAAGCTGCTTCGTTTGCCGCCCTGGGCGGACTCGTCTATTCCACCGACGCCGGTCGGCATTGCCCCGACTGCAGTCAGCCGGTGGACGCCTGCATCTGCAAGAAATCGGTGATTCCCGCCGGCGACGGCATCGCCCGTGTGCGCCGGGAAACCAAGGGCCGTGGCGGCAAGACCGTCACCACGGTGACCGGCGTGCCGCTGGCCGAAGCCGAGCTGAAGGAGCTGGCCAGCGCGCTGAAGAAACGCTGCGGCTGCGGTGGCGGTTTCAAGGACGGCGTCATCGAGATCCAGGGCGACATGGTCGACCTGCTCCTCGAAGAACTGGGCAAACGCGGCTTCAAGGCCAAGAAGTCCGGCGGCTGACCGGGCTTTTCCTAAACTTCTGCACAGGCTCGTGGGTCAATCCCAGGGGCAGGCTGTCGGCTTGTCGCAAGTCGGCGCCAGCAATCGTCATTTATCCGCTCTAACCTGTCGCCGCCGGTGACAGTTTGACTCGCAACAGGGAGACCTCGATGGCCGCACGACGTACACGCAAAGATGACGGTAGCCAATGGACAGTGGCCGATAGCCGCAGCGTCTATGGCATTCGCCACTGGGGCGCCGGTTACTTCGCGATCAACGACGCCGGCCGCGTCGAAGTCCGGCCGAACGGCCCGGACAGCACGCCGATCGACCTCTACGCGCAGCTCGACGGTCTGCGCGAAAGCGGCCTGTCGCTGCCGCTGCTGGTGCGCTTCCCCGGCATCCTGCAGGATCGCGTGCGCCAGCTGACCGGCGCGTTCGACGCCAACATCGCGCGCCTGGACTACCAGAGCAAATACACCGCCCTGTACCCGATCAAGGTCAACCAGCAGGAAGCGGTGGTGGAAAGCATCATCGCCACGCAGAACGTCTCCATCGGTCTGGAAGCCGGCTCCAAGCCCGAGCTGCTGGCCGTGCTGGCGCTGGCGCCCAAGGGCGGCACCATCGTCTGCAACGGCTACAAGGATCGCGAGTTCATCCGCCTGGCGCTGATGGGGCAGAAGCTCGGTCACAACGTGTTCATCGTCATCGAGAAAGAGTCCGAGGTGCAGTTCGTCATCGACGAGGCGGCCGAGCTCAAGGTGGTGCCGCAGGTCGGCCTGCGCGTGCGCCTGTCGTCGCTGGCGTCCTCCAAGTGGGCCGACACCGGTGGCGAGAAGTCCAAGTTCGGCCTGTCCGCCGCGCAGTTGCTGTCGGTGGTCGAGCGCTTCCGCGCGGCCAAGCTGGATCAGGGCATCCGCCTGCTGCACTTCCACATGGGCTCGCAGATCGCCAACCTGGCCGACTACCAGCACGGCTTCAAGGAAGCCATCCGCTACTACGGTGAGCTGCGTGCCCTCGGCCTGCCGGTCGATCACGTCGATGTCGGCGGCGGTCTGGGCGTGGACTACGACGGCACCCACTCGCGCAATGCCAGCTCGATCAACTACGACATGGACGACTACGCCGGCGTGGTGGTCGGCATGCTCAAGGAGTTCTGCGACGCCCAGGGCCTGCCGCATCCGCACATCTTCTCCGAGAGCGGCCGTTCGCTGACCGCGCACCACGCGGTGCTGATCGTGCAGGTCACCGACGTCGAGAAGCACAACGACGAGGTGCCGCTGATCGAGGACAAGGCCAGCCTGCCGGAAACTGTGCAGTGGCTGGTCGACCTGCTCGGCCCCACCGATATCGAGATGGTTACCGAGACCTACTGGCGCGCCACCCACTACATGAGCGACGTGGCCGCGCAGTACGCCGACGGCAAACTGAGCCTGACCGAGAAGGCCCTGGCCGAGCAGTGTTACTTCGCCGTGTGCCGGCGCCTGCACAACTCGCTGAAGGCCCGTCAGCGTTCGCACCGCCAGGTGCTCGACGAGCTCAACGACAAGCTGGCCGACAAGTACATCTGCAACTTCTCGGTGTTCCAGAGCCTGCCGGACACCTGGGCCATCGGCCAGATCCTGCCGATCCTGCCGCTGCACCGCCTCGACGAGGAGCCGCTGCGCCGCGCCGTGCTGCAGGATCTGACCTGCGACTCGGACGGCAAGATCAACCAGTACGTCGACGAGCAGTCGATCGAGACCAGCCTGCCGGTGCACGAAGTGCGCGAAGGCGAGGACTACCTGCTGGGCGTGTTCCTGGTCGGTGCCTACCAGGAGATTCTCGGCGACATGCACAACCTGTTCGGTGACACCGACTCGGTGAACATCTACCAGAACGCCGACGGCAGCGTGTACCACGCCGGCATCGAGACCCACGACACCATCGAGGACATGCTGCGCTACGTGCACCTGTCGCCCGAGGAGCTGATGACCTACTACCGCGACAAGGTGGCCGGGGCCAAGCTCAGTGCCCGCGAGCGTACTCAATACCTGGATGCGCTGCGTCTGGGCCTGACCCGCTCCTCGTACCTGGCGTCCTGAGCCGTAGGGCGGGAGCAACCCGCGAGTTGGCTGGCGCGGGTTTCACCCGCCCTTTCGCTGATTAGTGCCTGGCCTACCGCGTACTTGCCAGCACTGGATGATTCCCCTTCGGGCCAGCGCAAGCGCTGTTCAGCGATGGAGCTGCTGTCCCGCCTTCGCGGGGATGACGGTATAAAAAAGTTCGAGCTGAGGGTACAACAAACTATCAGCCCGTATGGCTCCAGTGTCCTGTCGTTTGGCCTTACTTATCACCTTGTCATGGGAATCCAGGGGGCAGGCTGACGATTGAGCTCAAGCACTTCCGATCCAGACATCGCGCATAAAAAAGCCCGGCATTGGCCGGGCTTTTTTATGCGCGCAGATTACTCGCCGAACATGCCGACGCCGCGGGCCATCAGGCTGGCGAGGACGGGCAGGCAGACCAGCAGCAACAGCTGCAAGCGAATCACCAGGATAGTGCGCCTGGCCGTGGCCGGGCTGATCTGCGGCACCTTGCCGGCCAGCAGGTCGTTGCGCCAGCCGAAGAAGGTCAGGGTGGGGATGATCGACAGCAGGCCGATCAGGATGAACAGGCTGACCTTGGCGAGAAACACCCAGTTGTGCAGGTAGTAGTCCAGGCCCTTGCCGAACCACAGCACCCGGGCGGCGCCGGTAAACAGCACCAGGCCGGCGCTGGCGCCGTAGGCCATGTCGATACGCAACAGGCTGCGGGCGCGCTCAAGCTCCATGACCGGCTTGAACAGCACGTGCTCGCTGGTGAGCAGGGCGAACAGGACGAAGATCGACAGATAGTGCAGGCTGGCGGCGATGGCGTCGGCCATTGGTGGCTCCTTGTCAGGGGTGTCCATTGTGGTGAATGCAGCGATTACGTCCCGACTGCTTGGCGCGGTACAGGGCCTGGTCGGCACGCTCCAGCAGGTCGGCCTGGCTCTCGCCGGACTCGGCCAGTGCGGTGCCGATACTGGTGCTGACGCTGTGGGTCTGTTTGCCGACCTTCATCGGCTCGCTGCCAATAGCCAGGCGTATGCGTTCGGCGATATGGCCCAGCTCCTCGGCATCATGAACCGCGGTCAGGGCGACGAACTCCTCGCCACCCAGGCGCACCAGCAGATCGTCCGGGCGCAGTGCCGCGCTCATGCGTCGGGCGCTTTCCCACAGGATCTGGTCGCCGCCGGCGTGGCCGAACTGATCGTTGACCTGCTTGAAGTGATCGAGGTCGCTGTAGATGGCCCCCAGGCGCAGGCCGTTGTCGCGGGCGTTGCCGAGTTCGCGGGCGAAGAATTGGTTGAGCGCCGCGCGGTTCCATAACTGGGTCAGCGGGTCGATCAGTGCCTTGCGCTGTTCGCGATCCACCGCCTGGCGCAGGCGCTGGGTCTGCTGGCTCATGCTGCGCAGCTGCAGATAGCCTTCGACCAGGATGCCGAGGTCACGTAGATGAAAGCGCTCCTGCTGGTTCAGCGTGCGAGGCTGCGGATCGAGTATGCACAGGGTACCGATCGGCTGGCTGTCGCGGCTGTACAGCGGCTGGCCGGCGTAGAAACGGATGAAGGGCGCGCCGGTGACCAGCGGGTTGTCGGCGAAGCGCGGGTCGTTCAGTGCGTTCTCCACCACCAGCGGGCTACGTGCCGCCACGGCATGGGCACAGAAGGACACATCGCGGCCGGTCTCCGAGGCGTCCAGGCCGATGCGTGCCTTGAACCACTGGCGGTCGTGATCGATCAGGCTGATCAGCACGGTTTCCACCTGGAACAGTTCGCGGGTCAGGCGTACCAGGGTGTCGAGGTAGTGCTCGGCCGGGGTGTCGAGCAGATCGAGCTCGTCCAGTGCCTGCTGGCGGCTGGGTTCGTCGGATGGGCAGGGCGGGCTGAGCATGTCCGTCTCCGTCAGGGGTGGTCGGCGATCCACGCATCCCGGCGCTGCAGGCGCCAGGCAATGAGCGCCAGGCTGGTTCCGCGTAACAGCATAAAGCATAGAAAAGATAGCCACAGGCCGTGGTTGCCGAGGCCGCGCAGCAACCAGGCCAGCGGCAGGGCCAGGGCCACGCTGGCGAGCATGGCGTTGCGCATCTCGCGGGCGCGGGTGGCGCCGATGAACAGGCCGTCGAACAGGTAGCTCCACACCGCGATCAGCGGCAGCACGGCGAGGTAGGGCAGGTACACATAGGCCACTGCGCGCACCGCGGCGATATCGCTCTGCAGGTCGACGAACAGCCGGCCGCCGAGCAGGAACAGCAGGGCGAACAGCAGGCTGCCGAGCAGCGACCAGCCGCCGGCGACCACCAGCGAGCGCTGCAGGGTGAGGCGGTCGCGAGCACCGATGGCATGGCCGCACAGGGCCTCCACTGCATGGGCCAGGCCGTCGAGGGCGAAGGCAGCGAGCAGCAGGCCGTTGAGCAGCAGGGCGTTGGCCGCCACCGTGGCATCGCCCAGGCGGGTGCCCTGCACGGTGATGAGGAAGAACACCAGATGCAGGGCCAGGGTGCGCAGGAGAATGTCGCGGTTGACCGCCAGCAGGGCGATCCAGTTGCGCCAGCGGCCCAGCAACGCCAGCGGCAGTTGTCCGGGATGACGGCGCAGGGCACGTGCCACCAGCGCCAGGCCGAGCAGGGCGCCGCACCATTCGGCGAGCACCGAGGCGCGCGCCGAGCCGAGCACGCCCCAGTCCAGACCGAGAACGAACCACAGGTTGAGCAGCACGTTGAGCAGGTTGGTGGTCAGCAGCACCGCCAGGGCGCCGCGGGCACTCTGCGTACCCAGCAGCCAGCCGACCAGGGCCGAGCCGGCCAGGGTCGCCGGCAGGCCGAACAGGCGAGTGTGAAAGAACGCCCGGGCCTGCTCATCGAGCTCGGCCGAGGGCTGCATCAGGCCCAGGGCCAGGCCGCTCAGGGGTACCGCCAGCAGGCCGATCAGGATGGCCAGGGCGGCGGCCAGCAGCAGGCTCTGCAGCAGTACCAGGCGCAGCGCACTGCCATCGCCGCGGCCGTGGGCCTGGGCGGTGAAGCCGGTGGCGCTCATGCGCAGGATGCCGAAAACCCCCACCAGCATGGCGTACAGGCTGCTGCCGACGGCCACCGCGCCGAGCTGGTGGGCATGCGGCAGGTGACCGATCACCGCGCTGTCGACCAGCGCCACCAGCGGTACCGAGAGGTTGGAGAAGATCATCGGCACGGCCAGCGCCCAGACCCGTTGGTGGGTCGGCGCATGGCGCCAGGCGGCGAGCAGGGCGGACATGGGCATCCTCGGCAAAAGTCCGATTATAGGCACCTCGGCATAGTGCCAGGCCATCTAACGGCAGGCGCTGCATAGCAGCAACTGTAAAGCCGGCGCCAGGGGGCCGGGGCTAGACTGAGAATGAGCTAGGTGCCGCAGCAGGTCGCGGCCGAGGAGGTGGATCATGCGCATGGCTGAAACCGTGGCCCGGAGTCTGCAACGGGCCGACTGTCACTACGATCTGGTCGAGCACGATCATTCGGCGACCAGCCTGGAATCGGCGCGCAAGGCCCGTATCCCGGCCGAGCGCATGGCCAAGTCGGTGGTGCTCGATGATCGCCGCGGCCATTACCTGATGGCCGTGCTGCCGGCCAACCGCCAGCTTGACCTGGACAAGGTGCACAAGGGCCCCTGGCGTTGGCAGCTGACCCGTGAGCAGAGCCTCGGTGGCCTGTTCAAGGACTGCGAGCGCGGCGCCATTCCCGCCATCGGTGAGGCTTATGGCATGGGCATGCTGATCGACCCGGCGCTGACCCGCCAGGCCGATATCTACCTGGAGGCCGGCGACCACGAGAGCCTGATCCGCATGCCGGTGGAGGAGTTCTTCAAGCTGGCGCCCAATGCGCAGCTGTGCGAGTTGAGCCGCTAGCGGGGGCCGTTCAGAACCTGCTCAAAGGCTCGCGAGCTAGAGCCAGGCTAGGAAAAAACAGGCGAGGGTGCGGAGTTTTCTCGTGGTAAATGAGCAGCCCGAGCCTGTTTTTAACGACGCATGGCCGACGCGCAGCAGACTTTGAAGGTTCTCAGGCGACGATCAGGCTCAGCAGCCACAACCCCAGCAGGCCGTAGATCACCATGCGCACGAAGGCCTTGCGCAGGCCGGCGCGCACTGCCGCGTAGAGCAGGAGCAGGCCACAGACCATGGCCACCAGGCTGAGCAGGCCGATGTCGGTGCCCAGGGCGCTGGCCAGGCCGTTGAGGAAGCTGCGCCCGGCGTCGGCGAACAGCCCGAAGAAACCGCTCAGGGCTTCGACCAGCACGCGGATCAGGCTGCCGAGCGCGTGGCCCAGCCATTGGAATACGTCTTCGACGAACATGTGCTCCGCCTGCTGGGCGGCTCCTGCTGTGGCTCAAGAAAGCTGCCAGGCAGCATGCCACAGCCGGATACGCCCCGCACGGGCGGCGCAGTGCCGCCCGTAATCTGGCAGGCCTAGGCGCTCAACTGGTGCTCCTCGCCGGCGAACAGGCTGTTCACATAGTCGCTGCCGCTGGTGGCGTAGTTGCTCAGGGTGACCAGGTTGGTGAACTGGGCGCCGTTGTTCGCGCCGTCGACATCCACCTGCACCGTGATGTCGGCGCCGGACTGGGTCAGCCTGACGAAGTCCGAGACCTGGCTACCGGCGGTGAAGTTGGCGTCCAGCAGGGCCGAGAGGTCGAGGGCATCCCCCTCGCTGGCGTTGAAGTCGAGGATGCTGTCGCCGCCGTCGTCCTGGCTGAGGTAGGCGAACACGTCGGCACCGGCGCCACCGCTGAGCACATCTTCGCCACCCCGCCCGGCGAGCACGTCGTTGCCGGCCCCGCCGTGGAGTGTGTCGGCGCCCATGCTGCCGACCAGCGTGCCGCTGGCCGCGCCCTGGTAGCCCACCTGGGTGCCGCTGGCCGCCGCGCCCAGCTGGAAGTCCGCCTCGCTGTAGTGGCCCAGCAGGTTCACCGTGGCGTTATGCACGCCGTCGTCCAGGGTCAGCCGGCCGCCGCTGCCGAGGCTGTTGGCGGTGTAGCTGAACTGGGTGTCGGGGCCAAAGGCAACATCGCCGAACACCAGCATGTCGTTGCTTTCCAGGCCGAGAATGCCGACCAGCGAACCGGCGTCGGCGGCGTGCTCGACCACCAGGGTGCCAGCGCCGTCGCCGAGGAAGGCCACCGAGGTGTGCGCGGCCCCGCCGAAGCTCAGGCTGGCGTCGCCCGAGAGGCTGGCGCTGCCGTTGCCCGTGACATCCTCCAGCAGACGCAGGTCGCCGCCGTTGGCCCAGAGGTGGCCGCTGTTGTCGAGCGCGCTGGCTACCGTCATGCCGCCCGCCCCGGTGGACTCCAGGGTGCCGCTGTTGCTGATGGTCGTGGTGCCGGTGTCCAGCACCAGGGCGTTGGCGCCGCTGGCCAGGATCAGGCCGGCGTTGAGCAGGGTCATCTGCCCGCCACCGATCTGCCCGGCGCCGGAGATAGTGTTGTTCTCGTTGAGCAGACGGGCCGTGGCGGCGCCGCCGATGATCAGGTTGTTGGCATTATCGGACAGGGTCAGCTGGCCGCCGCCGCGCAGGGTGAGGCTCTCCACCAGCACTTCGAGCTGGCTGGTGGCGCTGCCGGCGTCGAGCAGAATGCTGCCGCTGTTGTCGACCACCCCGCCGAGCGGCAGCACGGCGCCATCGTGGATGACCAGGGTGCCGCTGTTGCTCAGCGTTGGCTCCAGGTCGAAGACGAAGTTCGCTGCGCCCAGTTCACTGGCATCCACCCCGCGCAGGGTGATGCTCGAGCTTTCGCCCAGGGTGATGACGGCATTGCCGCTAGCATCGTTGGCGATCTGCAGGCTGGCGAAGTCGAGGCCGCTGCCGAAGCCGATCAGGTCGAGGCGGTCGGCTGCCACATCGAAGTCGAAGACCTGGTTGTGGGCAATCGGCTGGGCGAACACGAACAGGTCGGCGCCACTGGAGGCGGTCAGGTTGTCGTCACTGGACAGGGCGAAGATCGGCGAGCCGGCAGCGTAGGCTTCCACGTTGTCGGCGACGGTCAGTACACCATGGCTGCCGTCGGTATTGACCCAGTCAAGGGTAATGCTCAGCACCGCTGCCCCGAGGAAATCGCTGGGGGTGGTCACGGTCAGGCTGCTCAGATCCCCGGTATGGGCTACCCAGCTGCCATCGGCGAGGCGAGTCGCGCCATTGATGATCCAGTCGCCTGGCACATTGTTCAGCGTGGCCGTTATCGAACCGTCCAGTTGTGCCGCCGGGTTGCTGAGCCCCAGGTTGATCGGTTCGCCAGCGATGCCGGCGGGGGCCGTGGCGACGCCAAAGGCAAAGTCTCCGGCGTTGAGGTTACCCAGGCTGGTCAGTGTGGTGAGGTTGTCGAGGTCGGCCACCAGCACGGCGCCCCCCGCCACGCTGGGGTTGGGGTCGTAGTAGACCTGGGCATGGCCCACGGTCGAATTGAGGAATACGAAGAGTGCACCGCTGGTGATGTTGCTGAAGCCGTTGATCGTGGCCTGGATATTGGCCGTGGCCACTGCCGCATCGGTTTTGATGGCTACTTCAGTCCCGGCAAGGTTGAGTGCCGCATTGTTGCCGGTGCGGAAGTTCTCGACGATGGCATCGAGGTCGCCAAGCGCAAAGCGGCTGGCGGTGACGGTGAACTCCAGCTTGTCGACTGTGGTGGTGTTGGTGCCGGCTTCGAAGTCGGTAATGTGATCACCGACATCGTCCAGGGCCAGGTTCACGAAGGTATCGTTGTTGGCGCCGGAAGCGGTACCGCCGGTCAGGGTGTCGGCGCCGAAGCCGCCGACGATGCGGTCATTGCCTTTGCCGCCATCGATGGTGTCGGTGCCGCTGCCGCCATACAGCGAGTCGTTGTTGTCGCTGCCGTTTAGCGTGTCGTTGCCGCTGCCGCCGTAGAACACCACGGTGGAGCTGTTCTTGGAGATCATCGTGTCGTTGCCGGTACCGGCGTAGTAGGTGCCGCTATTCAGGTTGCTTTGCGAGTCGTTGCCTGCGGTGAATGGGCTGGCAACCGAGGGGTCGTTGTCGTTGGGGTCTGCCGTGTCGTTGATATCGCTGACACCGATCACGAAGCTGGTGCTGTTGCTCGAGCCATCGGCACTGGTGGCCAGCACGGTGATGTTGTGGCTGGTGGCGGTTTCGTAGTCGAGCGCTCCCGCTACTGTGACCACGCCGGTGCTGCTGTTGATGGCGAAGCGGCCGCCGGCGTTGTCGCTCAGCGTGTAGGTGATGGCCTGGCCACCGGCATCGGCGTCGCTGGCCTGAGCGGTGATGCCGACGCTGGTACCGATGGCGGCGTTTTCCGCCACCGAGTTGGCGGCAGCGTTGCCGTCGACCGGGCCGACCACTGGGTTGTCATTGAGGTTGCTGACATTGATGGTGAAGCCGGTACTGTTGCTCGAGCCATCGGCGCTGGTGGCCAGCACCGTGATGTTGTGGCTGGTGGCGGTTTCGTAATCAAGCGCCCCGGCCACGGTGACCACACCGGTGCTGCTGTTGATGGCAAAGCGTCCGCCGGCGTTGTCGCTCAGCGTGTAGGTGATGGCCTGGCCGCCGGCATCGGCGTCGCTGGCCTGAGCGGTGATGCCGACGCTGGTGCCGATTGCAGCATTTTCCGCTACCGAGTTGGCGGCGGCGTTGCCGTCGACCGGGCCGACCACCGGATTGTCGTTGAGGTTGCTGACGTTGATGGTGAAGGACGAGCTGTTGCTCGAGCCGTCGGCGCTGGTGGCCAGTACCGTGATGTTGTGGCTGGTGGCGGCCTCGTAGTCGAGCGCCCCGGCCACTGTGATCACACCGGTGCTGCTGTTGATGGCGAAACGGCCGCCGGCGTTGTCGCTCAGCGTGTAGGTGATGGCTTGGCCGCCGGCATCGGCGTCGCTGGCCTGGGCGGTGATGCCGACGCTGGTACCGATGGCGGCGTTTTCCGCCACCGAGTTGGCGGCAGCGTTGCCGTCGACCGGGCCGACCACTGGGTTGTCGTTGAGGTTGCTGACGTTGATGGTGAAGGACGAGCTGTTGCTCGAGCCGTCGGCGCTGGTGGCCAGCACGGTGATGTTGTGGCTGGTGGCGGTCTCGTAATCGAGCGCCCCGGCTACTGTGACCACGCCGGTGCTGCTGTTGATGGCATAGCGTCCGCCGGCGCTGTCGCTCAGCGTGTAGGTGATGGCTTGGCCGCCGGCATCGGCGTCGCTGGCCTGAGCGGTGATGCCGACGCTGGTGCCGATTGCAGCATTTTCCGCTACCGAGTTGGCGGCGGCGTTGCCGTCGACCGGGCCGACCACCGGGTTGTCGTTGAGATTGTTGATGGCGATGCTGAAGGTCTGCGCGGCGGTAGAGCCATCGGCGCTAGTGGCAGTGACTTCGATATTCACACTGGCGCCGAGGGCTTCGCGGTCGATGGCGGCAGCGGTGGTCACTACGCCGGTATTGGCGTCAATCGCGAATAGGCCACCTGGATTGCTGCTCAGGTTGTAGGTGACGCCGTTGGTGGTAGCGTCGGCATCGCTGGCGAAGGCAGTGATACCTACTTCGGTGCCGATCGAGACATTTTCGTTAACGGCATTGGCCGCGCCGTTGCTGTCGATCGGCGTGCTGACATCGAACTCGTCGACATCATTGATAGCGATGCTGAAGGTCTGTGCGGCGGTCGAGCCATCAGCACTGGTGGCAGTGACTTCGATGTTGAGGCTACTGCCCAGCAGTTCACGGTCGATGGCGGCGGCTGTGGTCACCACGCCAGTATTGGCATCAATGGTGAACAGGCCACCAGCGTCATCGCTCAGTGAATATGTAACGCCGTTGGTTGTGGCATCGCTGTCGCTAGCAAAAGCCGTAACGCCCACTTCGGTGCCGATGGCGATGTTTTCATCGATGGCATTGGCGCCGGCGTTGGTGTCGGTTGGAGTGCTGACATCAAACTCATCGACATCGTTGATAGCGATGCTAAAGGTCTGCGCGGCCGTGGAGCCATCGGCGCTAGTGGCGGTGACTTCGATGTTGAGGCTGCTGCCCAACGCCTCGCGATCAATAGCGGCAGCGGTGGTGACCACGCCGGTGTTGGTATCGATCGCGAATAGGCCACCTGGGTTGCTACTCAGGCTGTAGGTGACGGTATTGGTGGTGGCGTCGCTGTCGCTAGCAAAGGCCGTGATGCCCACTTCGGTGCCGATAGTGACGTTCTCGTCGATGGCATTAGTTGCGGCATTGCTGTCGACCGGGGTGCTGACATCAAACTCATCGACATCGTTGATGGCGATGCTGAAGGTCTGCGCAGCGGTGGAACCGTCAGCGCTGGTAGAGGTGACCTCAATATTCACGCTGGCGCCTAGCGCCTCACGGTTGATGGCAGCCGCGGTGGTGACCATGCCGGTATTGGCGTCGATGGCGAACAGCCCACCTGGATTGCTGCTCAGGCTGTAGGTGACGCCATTGGTAGTGGCGTCGGCATCGCTGGCGAACGCAGTGATACCGACCGCAGTGCCCACCGAGGCATTTTCGTTGACCGCGTTGGCGGTACCGTTGCTGTCCACCGGAGTGCTGACATCGAATTCGTCGACATCGTTGATTGCAATGCTGAAGGTTTGCGCGGCCGTGGAACCATCAGCACTGGTGGCAGTGACTTCAATGTTAAGGCTGCTACCCAACGCCTCGCGATCAATAACGGCAGCGGTGGTCACCACGCCGGTGTTGGCATCGATAGCGAACAGTCCACCTGGATTGCTACTCAGACTGTAGGTGACGCCATTGGTGGTGGCGTCACCATCGCTGGCAAAGGCTGTGATGCCCACTTCGGTACCGATGGCGGTGTTCTCGTCGATGGCATTGGCGGCGGCATCGCTGTCGATAGGCGTGCTGACATCGAACTCGTCGACATCGTTGATGGCGATGCTGAAGGTCTGCGCAGCGGTTGAACCATCGGCACTGGTGGCAGTGACTTCGATGTTGAGGCTGCTGCCCAGAAGTTCACGGTCGATGGCGGCGGCGGTGGTGATCATGCCGGTGTTGGCATCGATGGCGAATAGACCATCCGGATTGCTACTCAGGCTGTAGGTGACGGTATTGGTGGTGGCGTCGCTGTCGCTGGCAAAAGCCGTAACTCCCACTTCGGTGCCGACTGCGACGTTTTCATCGATGGCATTTGCAGCACCATCGCTGTCGATAGGCGTGCTGACATCGAACTCGTCGACATCGTTGATGGCGATGCTGAAGGTCTGCGCAGCGGTGGAACCATCAGCACTGGTGGCAGTGACTTCGATATTCACACTGGCGCCTAGCGCCTCACGGTTGATGGCAGCCGCGGTGGTGACCATGCCGGTATTGGCGTCGATGGCGAACAGCCCACCTGGATTGCTGCTCAGGCTGTAGGTGACGCCATTGGTAGTGGCGTCGGCATCGCTGGCGAACGCAGTGATACCGACCGCAGTGCCCACCGAGGCATTTTCGTTGACCGCGTTGGCGGTACCGTTGCTGTCGACCGGGGTGCTGACATCGAATTCGTCGACATCGTTGATAGCGATGCTGAAGGTCTGCGCAGCGGTTGAACCATCGGCACTGGTGGCGGTGACCTCGATGTTGAGGCTGCTGCCCAACGCCTCGCGATCAATAGCGGCAGCGGTGGTGACCACGCCGGTGTTGGTATCGATCGCGAATAGGCCACCTGGGTTGCTGCTCAGGCTGTAGGTGACGGTATTGGTGGTGGCGTCGGCATCGCTGGCAAAGGCTGTGATGCCCACTTCGGTACCGATGGCGGTGTTCTCGTCGATGGCATTGGCAGCGGCATTGCTGTCGACCGGGGGGCTGACATCGAATTCGTCGACATCATTGATGGCGATGCTGAAGGTCTGCGCAGCGGTAGAACCATCGGCGCTGGTAGCAGTGACCTCGATGTTGAGGCTGCTGCCCAGGAGTTCACGGTCGATGGCGGCGGCTGTGGTCACCACGCCAGTATTGGCATCAATGGTGAACAGGCCACCAGCGTCATCGCTCAGTGAATATGTAACGCCATTGGTCGTGGCGTCGCTGTCGCTGGCAAAGGCGGTAATGCCGACCTGGGTGCCGACTGCGACGTTTTCATCGATGGCATTGGCAGCGGCATTGCTGTCGACCGGGGTGCTGACATCGAACTCGTCGACATCATTGATAGCGATGCTGAAGGTCTGCGCAGCGGTAGAGCCGTCAGCGCTGGTAGCGGTGACCTGGATATTCACACTGGCACCGAGCGCTTCGCGGTTGATGGCCGCAGCGGTGGTGACCACGCCGGTGTTGGCATTGATGGCGAACAGTCCGCCCGGATTGCTAGTCAGGCTGTAGGTGACGCCATTGGTAGTAGCGTCACCATCACTGGCGAAGGCGGTGATACCGACCGCAGTGCCCACCGAGACATTCTCGTTGACCGAGTTGGCGGTGCCGTTGCTATCGATCGGCGTGCTGACATCGAACTCGTCGACATCATTGATGGCGATGCTCAGGGTCTGGTCATCGAAGGCGCTGCCATCGGAGACGCGCACCACCACTTCATAGGTGCTGTCGCCGTTGCTGTCGTTCGGGCTTTCCCGGTTGGGGGCGCTGATGAAGGTCAGGGCGCCGGTATTGGCGTCTATGGCGAAGCGCCCGGAGTCGGCGCCGCCCACTATGGAGTAGGTCAGCAGCGCACCGGAGTCCGGGTCGCTGGCCGTCACCGTGGTGACTGCGGTGTTGTTTTCGTTGATGGCCAGGGCTGCCGTGCTGCCACCACCGTTGGAGGTGATGGTGGGGCCGTTGTTCTGCACGCCAAGGAAGTCGGTGTTGCTCAGATCCTTGAGCCCGTCGAGCCGAATCACCAGGTCGGCCTTGCCATCGCCTGTGGTGTCGGCCTTGACGTAGGTGGCGTTCTGGCTGGCGTTCTGCTCGTACCAGACGCCGTTGACCGTGGCGCTGGTGCCGCCCCATTTCAGATCGGCAGCGCCCAGTAGCGGGCGCAGGTCGAGCTTGTCGTTGTCCGGGTTGCTGTCGCGCACGCCAGAGAAGTCGCGGATGGTGTCCATTTCGCTAGCGTTGGACTCGGCCGCGCTCTGGTAGACGAAGGTGTCGTTACCGCTGCCGCCGCTCAGCACGTCGGCGCCGTTGCCGCCCTGGATGGTGTCGTTGCCACCCTCGCCGTAGATGGTGTCGTTGCCGTTACCGGCATAGATGGTGTCGTTGCCGCCGCTCGCCCCGCCATCGCCGTTGTCGCCGTAGATGGTTTCCGAGCCGTTGCCGCCGTAGATGATGTCGTCGCCGACCAGCGCCCGGGTCTGCTGCCGGTAGTCGTCCCAGCCGTCACCGTAGATGACGTCGTTGCCGTTCTCGCTGTTGATCAGCGAGGTGCCGATGATGTCGTTGCCGGAGCCGCCATAGATCAGATCCTGGCCGTTGCCGCCGGATATCTGGTCGTTGCCGGTACCACCGTAGAGCGTGTCGTCGCCATTGCCACCCTGCAGGTTGTCATTGCCGCTGCCGCCATCGACGATGTCATTGCCGTTGCCGGCATCGACGCTGTCGTCTCCTGCTCCCGCAATCAGCGTGTCGTTCTTGTTGGTGCCATTGAGGCTGTCGTTGCCACTGGTTCCGGTCAGGTCGGCCATAGCGGGATTCCTTCAGAGAAATGCAAGGTGAAGGTGGCTCTGCGGCTGTGCCAAGGGCTGGCGCCGAGCTTGCAGAACGCAGGGTGGTGGGTGGTCGGAAGTGGCCAGGCGCCGTTCTGGGCGGGCGCGGGCTGGCCATACGCGGCGAGCGGAGGGTTCGAAATGGACTGCTATCCCGTACATCTGCGGGACTCCTGAAATCGATGGTGCCGCCGCAACTGCCCCGCGCAGGAGCAGTTGTGTGATGTCAATGTGATATTGGTTTAGGCGCGAGGGGGGAGGCTGTAAATAGGGGGAAACTGGAAGAGTGGTTGAATGGCCATTATTTAGACGAATGGATTGAAAGTGGTCATTTTATTGACTGCTGCTTTTCGATCACTCATGGCCAAACCGGTATTCGCGCTTCTGCCGGCGCCAGGAGCTTGGCGTGCGCAGGGCAGGAGCAGGCCGGCGATTGCCTACTCGGCGAGGCTCAATTGGTGCACGGTGCTGGCCACCCGGTCGGCTATGTCCGGCAGCATGGCCGCCGGCTCAGTCGCAGTCGGCCAGCACCAGGCGGTCGCGGCCCTGGGCCTTGGCCCGGTACAGCGCGTCGTCGACCCGCTTGAAGAAGGCTTCGGGGCTGGCGTCGCGGCTGGCGTCGAAGCAGCCCAGACCGAGGCTGGTGGTCAGCGGATGGTGCTGGCCGTCGATCTCCAGGCCATGCTCGGCCAGGTCGAGGCGGAACTGTTCGGCCAGTTCCTGGGCCTGCGCCAGCGGCGTGTCGGCCATCAGCACGCCGAACTCCTCGCCACCCAGGCGCAGCAGGGCATCGCTGTCGCGGCGGAAGATCCGTCGCATGCGCTGGGCGAAGGCATTCAGGCAGGCGTCGCCCAGTGCATGGCCGTGCTCGTCGTTGATGCGCTTGAAAAAGTCGATATCCAGCAGCACCAGCGACAGCGGGCTGCCCTGGCGCTGGGCACGGGCGATCAGCGCTGGAAACAGGTTGTTGAACTGCAGGCGGTTGCCCAGCTGGGTCAGGCTGTCGGTACGGCTGAGCTGGTCGAAGCGCTCGCGCTGCTCGAGCAACTGCTGCTCCAGGGCCAGGGTGGCGCGGTATTCGCGGTGGCTGCGGTTAAGCGCCAGCAACAGATAGCTGAGGTAGAAGGCCAGGGTCACCAGCAGGGCATGCTGACTGTCGCCAAGCTGACTCAGGGCCAGCAGTCCCGGCAGATAAAGCAGCAGAATGGCGGCGATGCAGCGGCCTTTGCGCATCGAGAAGTTGAACGCCATGGCGGTGCTGAAGGCCACCGTGCTGAGGGTGGCGATCAGGCGGGATGGGGCGAACTCCGGGCGATACAGGGCCCAGGCATGGGCCAGGCCCCAGCCCAGCGAGGTGATGAAGATCAGTCCCCAGTGGCGGTCAATCCAGCTCTGCAGGCAGGCGTTGGTTTGCTGGATCGGCGGACGGTGCAGCCAGCGCAGGGCCAGCATCAGGGCAAAGAAGGCGGAGGCCAGTGAACCGAGGATCGGCATCGCTGCCGGGGTAGTGCTGAAGCCCCAGGTCAGCAACCAGGCCAGCAGGTAGTAGATGCCGCCGAGACGGGTGCGTACGCGGGTGTCCTGCGCCTCGCGCCAAAGGGCGAAGGTAGTGGCTTGGCGGGGGAGCTCGGAATCGGTCATGTGCTGTGATCACAAATACGGCCAGACCAAGCATAGTCCCTGGCGAAGCCGCTTTGCTACCAGAATGCCAGTAGGCCTGGCACCGCCGGTCAGCCGATCACCTAGGGCAGATCCCGCCCTCAGCCGCGGCGGATCAGCCACACCCCGCCGATGATCAGCAGCAGGCCGGCGGCCTTGCCAAGGGTGAGCGGTGCTTCGCGAAAGCCCACCCAGCCGTTGTGGTCGAGCAACAGGGCCATGCCCAGCTGGCCGGCCAGTACCAGCACCATGAACAGCAGGGCGCCAATGCGCGGTCCGGCGAAGGCGGCGGTGGCGATGAAGAATGCGCCGAGCAGGCCGCCACTCCAGTGCCACCAGCTGAGGCCCTTGAGTGCCGCGAGGCTGGGCACGTCACGCTGGTAGGCAACGATGGCGATCAGGGCGACGGTGCCGACCAGAAAGGAGGTCAGCGCGGCCGCCATCACGCTGGACAGGTGCCTGGCCAGTTGACCGTTGATACCGGCCTGCAGCGGCATGACGGCGCCGGCCAGCAGCGGCAGGGCAAGGAGCCACCAGTTGGGCATGCTCGTCTCCGGATGAAAAATGGGCGCGTATTATGCGCCTTCTTGCCTGTGCGGTCAGCTTTGCTCGAGCGACTTGACCAGGTGCAGCAGGGCCACGCGCTGATCCGCGCCGCGCTGGCGCTCGACCACTTCGCGTACCTGGTAGCCGAGGCGGGTGTACAGCAACAGACCGGCACTGTTGCCATTGAAGCAGGAGGCGCGCAGCTCGCGGGCCAGAAACTCGCGAGCGGCGAGGTGCTCCATCACCCCGATCAGGTACTGCGCCACGCCCTGGCCACGGGCCCAGGGGGCGATCATCAGGTTGCCCAGGGCGCAGAACTCGCCGGCCTGGCTCTGGTAGAAGTTGGCGAAGCCGGCGGGGCGGCCGTCGAGCAGCACCAGGGTATTGCCCTGGCGCTCGGCCCAGGCAGCGCCCAGCTGCGCCCGGCACAGCGGCCAGTGGGCACGGGGGAAGGCGTAGAACAGTTCGTCGGCGGAGCGCACGAAGCCGACCACGCTGTCGAGGTCGCTTTCCAGGGCCGCACGGTGGCTGAGGTACTGGTCGCTCATTGCGGCGGATACTGGCTGAGCACCCGGGTCAGGGTCTGGCGGATCGCCGCTTCGCGTTCGCTGGGCGTTTGCGGCGGCGAGCGCAGGCTCTGCTCGGCGCTGCCGCGCCACACCAGCTTGCCGTCGCGGGCGTCGAACAGGTCGACCTGCAGGGTCGCGACCTGATAGTCGACGGTACGGGTTTCGGTGAGGGCCGGGCCGCCCCAGTAACCATTCCAGCCGCCCCAGTAGCCGCCACCGTAGCTGGTGCTGACCTGATCCTGGCGCTGGTCGACCACCAACCAGGCCTGCACCTTGAGGTCGCCGGTGCTGCCGGCCGGAGCCTGGCGCAGGCCGCGCTGATCCAGTTGCTCGCTGAGTACCTGGCGGATGCGCTGCTCGGTGAGGTCGCTGTGCAGGCGCGGGTCGTCCGGGCGGTATTGCAGGGCCGGCTCCTGCCAGCTCCAGCTGCGATAGGCGGCGAAGTCGCGGCTGGCATCGTAGTCGCGCTCGACCTGCGGGCCCTGGCAGGCAGCCAGGCCGAGCAGCAGGGGGAGCCATAACAGGCGGGCGAACATGAGCGGATCTCCTGGGTGATGCTTCTATCCAACTCCATTGCCGCCTGCTCGGCAAGTGCCGGGCCAGGGCCTGCCGCGCTTTTGTCGCGGTGGCGCACGAGTGGCAGCGGGACGTCCGTTATTCCTGCGCAGGCGGGAATCCAGCAGCGGCAGCTTCGGGGCTATTTGTACTGCCCCGACCTTGCGTCAGCCCGGGCCACCGTGGCATCTGGGCCCCGCCTGCGCGGGAGCGACATTGGTGGCGGGCACAGCGTGGCACAGGCTTAGCGCGGCGGATAGGCGTCGAGGGCCTTGGCGACGGCCTGGCGCAGAGCCGTGCTGCGCTCGGACTGGCTGCCAGAGCTGCTCTGGGTCTCGGCGCTGCCGCTCCATACCGGCAGGCCGCTGTGGCCGTCGAACAGCTCGATATGCACCACCGCCACTTCCACTTCGTAGGTGCGCACCAGTGGCACGCTGCCGTACATGCCGTAGTGGTCGCCGTAGGGGCCGTTGCCGTAGTAGCTGCCGACGTCGTCGCGGGTCTGGTACTGGCGGCGCTCCAGGTGCACTTCGGCACTGACCTGCAGGTCGGCGCTGGCCCCCTGGGCCGGACGCAGGCCGCGCTGGTCGAGGCCGTTGCCGACGGTTTCCGCCAGCAGGGCGCCATCGGCCCAGGCGCTGCCGGCGGGCAGCTGGCCGTCACGCCAGACCCAGTTGCGGTAGCGCGAGTAGTCGAGCGGGGCGCTTGGGTAGGCGCTGCGATCGAAGTGCTCGGCGGCGCCGGGCGGGGCCGGCGGCAGCGGGCGACTGTCGGCCTGGTAGGGATTGCTGGTCTGGCAGGCGGCCAGCACGGGCAGCAGAAGCAGGCACAGCAGTGGTTTCATGGTGCGACTCCGAACTATCCGCATCAGGTGTAGGGCGGGTGTCACCCGCGTGCAAGCAGTCTAGAGCGGCCGGCAGACCCAGTGCAGGTAGCGCCCGAGACCGGCGAAAGTCGGGTGGCGGCGGTGCGCCAGCTCCATTTCCAGCAGGTCGGCGAGCTCGGCCTTGGCCTGGAACTCGCCGGGCATGTAGTCGTGGAACACCCGTACGCCGCTCTGGCTTTCGACCGTCCAGTGCCCGGCGAGTTGCGCCGCCAGCTCGCGCGGGTCGAGCGGGCGCTGCGGGGTCAGGCTCTGCCCTTCGCCGGCGAAGCGCGCCTTGCGCAGCTTGCGGAAGTGGCCCTTGAGCAGGTTGCGGTAGATCAGCGCGTCCTTGTTGTAGAAGGCCAGCGACAGCCAGCCGCCGGGGGCGCAGAGCTGGTGCAGCACCGGCAGGATGGCATGCGGCTCGGCCAGCCATTCGAGCACCGCGTGGCACAGCACCAGGTCGTAGGGCTGGTTGAGCTGGCCGAGCAGTTCCTGCCAGGGGGCCTGGATAAAGGTTGCCTGCGCGCCGGCTTCGGCGAAGCGCTGGCGGGCGCCTTCGAGCATCGGCTCGGCTGGCTCGGCGAGGGTCACGTCGTGGCCGCGCTGGGCCAGCCACAGGCTCATGTGGCCGAGGCCGGCGCCGATATCCAGCACCCGCAGCGGGCGTTCCGGCAGGGCTTCCTTGAGGTCGGCCTGGAGCACGGCCAGGCGGATCGCGCCCTTGGCGCCGCCGTAGATCTTCTCGGCGAAACGCGTAGCCAGCTCATCGAAATGGCGATCGGTCATGGCTGGAAGCGCCTCTCGTTGTCGGCCAGCTTGGCGCGTACCGCCTGCTCCAGGTCGATGCCCAGCTCGCTGCACAGCAACAGCAGGTACAGCACGATATCGCCGACTTCCTGGCCAGCATGCTCCAGCTGCGCCGGGGCAAGCTGGCGCGACTGCTCTTCGGACAGCCACTGGAAGATTTCCACCAGCTCGGCCATTTCCACGCTGGCGGCCATGGCCAGGTTCTTCGGGCTGTGGAAGGGGCGCCAGTCGTTGTTGTCACGAATGGCGTGCAGGCGTTGGGTGAGTTCGGCGAGGTTCATGCTACGGCTCCGTTCAGGCCGCATAGCTTCGGCCCGAAGGCCTGGTGCCGCAAGCCCTGAACGCTGTGGCGAGGAATGACGCACCGTGCATCTGTAGGAGCGAGCCCTGCTCGCGAAGCTTTGCGCTGCCGGTGTTCGCGGGCAGAGCTCGCTCCTACGATGTGGGTTCCGCCTCGCTCTCGAGCAGCGCCTGCTTGCGCGCCACGCCCCAGCGGTAGCCGGTGAGGGCGCCGCTGGCGCCGATCACGCGATGGCAGGGCACCAGCAGGCCCAGCGGATTGCTGGCGCAGGCGCGGGCCACGGCGCGGGCGTGGCTGCCGAGCTGTGCGGCCAGCTCGCCATAGCGGCGCGTCTGCCCCGGCGGGATGGCGCGCAGGGCCTGCCACACCTGTTGCTGGAAGGCAGTGCCGCGCATGTCCAGCGGCAGGTGGGCGGCCCGCGCCGGCTCGGCGATCTGCGTCAGCACCTCGCTCAGCCAGTCCTGCAGGCCGGCCTGGTCGTGCTGCAGCTCGGCGGCGGCGAAGCGCTCCCGCAGTTCCGCCAGCAGGCTCGTGGCGTCGTCGCCGAACAACAGGGCGCAGGCGCCACGCGGACTGGCGGCGAGCAGCAGGAAGCCGAGCGGGAAGGGCGCGATGGCATAGCGCAGGGTTTCGCCGGCACCGCGCTGGCGGCGCTGTGCCGGGCTCAGGGCGGCCGGCTGCTCGTACAGGGCGCGGGTGCCGGAGTAGCCGGCGTCCAGCGCCGCCTGCAGCACCGAGTCGGCCTGCCCGAGGCCGGCGTCCAGGCGCTCGCGGCGGCGGACGGCGACCCAGGCGCGTGGGGTCAGGCCGGTGCGTACCTTGAAGGCGCGCGCCAGGTGCGAGGCGGACAGGCCGATGCGCGCGGCCAGCTGCTCGAGGGTCAGGTTCTGTTCACTGTCTTCCAGCAGCCGGCAGGCGGCGATCACCAGGGCATCGAGCTGCTCGGCCGGGCTCTGCCCCTGTGGCGAGCAGCGCTTGCACGGGCGGAAACCGGCGGCCGCGGCGCTGGCCGCATCGCCATGGAAGCTGACGTTGGCGCGCTTCGGCCGCCGCGCCGGGCAGCTCGGCCGGCAGAAGATGCCGGTGCTGTGCACGGCGAAGACAAAGTGGCCGTCCTGCGTGGCGTCACGCGTGCAGACGGCTTGCCAGCAGCGGTCGAGGTCAAGCATGGCAGTCTCCGGATGGGCTATGGGGCGATTGTCGATCGCCGCGGCAGGCCTGCCAATGCGTATCTGACTTTCAAAGCCTGACTAAGCTGAAGCGCATCCGCCTGCCAGGAGGTCTCCCATGCTGCGTCTGTGTCTGCTGCTGTTGTGCCTGTGGCCCGTGCTGGCATCTGCCGGGTTGCCGTTGAGCGAGCAGGAGCAGGCCTGGATCGCGGCCCACCCGCGGGTGCGCGTGGGGCTCGAGCGCAGCGGCTGGCCACCGTTCGACGTGATCGACGCCCAGGGCCGCCATCGCGGTCTCAGCGGCGATTACCTGGCGCTGCTCGGTCAGCGCCTGGGCCTGCAGTTCGAGCCGGTGCTGCTGGATGACTGGGACGCGGCCATGCAGGCGTTGCGCGAGGGCAAGATCGACCTGCTGCCCTCGGTGGCCATGACTCCCGAGCGCCAGGCCTACATGGCCTTCACCCAGCCCTACCTGGTCAGCAGCAGCCTGATCTTCACCCGTTCCGACGTGGCGGTGCAGCGCCCCGGCGACCTGGCCGGCAAGCGGGTGGCCATCGAGCGTGGCTACGTGCTGCAGCAGGCGCTGCACGACAAGGTGCCGCAGGCGCAGCTGCTGGAGGTGGCGGACACCGAGGCGGCGCTGCGCGCGGTGTCGTCGGGGCGCGCCGACGCCTATGTCGGCGACATGATCGTGGCCAGCTACCTGATCCGCGAGCTGAACCTGACCAACCTGGAACTGCGCGGCGAGACCGGCCTGTCCACCAGCGAGTTCCGCTTCGCCACCACCATCGCCCAGACGCAACTGGTCGCCCTGCTGGACAAGGCCCTGGCCAGCCTGAGCGAAGAGGAACAGCAGGCGATCAAGGAGCGCTGGCTGCCGCCGCTGACCGCCTTCAACTGGCGCCGCCTGCTGCAGGTCGGCTGGCCCTACCTGCTGGGGCTGCTCGGGCTGATCGCCTTCGTGCTGTGGTGGAACCGTCGCCTGGCGGTGCAGATCGCCGAGCGCCAGCGCGCCGAGGCCGAGGCCCAGCGCCAGCGCAGCACCCTGGCGGCGCTGATCGATGCGATTCCCGATCCGATCTGGTTCAAGGATCCCGACGGCCGCTACATCGGCATCAACCAGGCCTGCGCCGAGCTGTTCGGCCAATCCCGCGAGGCGATCAAGGGGCGCCGCGACGAGGAGCTGCTGCACCCGGAGTGGGCGGCGAGCCGCACCGAGCACGACCTGACCGCGCTGAACTGGACAGGGCCCTACGAGAGCGAAGGCTGGGTGCTCTACCCGGATGGTCGGCGGGCGGTGTTCGACACCCTGCGCACCACCTTCCACGACGAGCGCGGCCAGTTGCTGGGGCTGGTCGGGGTCAGCCGCGACATCACCGTGCGCAAGCAGACCGAGGCCGAGCTGGCACGGGCCAAGGAGCTGGCCGAGGAGGCGGCGCGGCTGAAGTCGGACTTCCTGGCCAACATGAGCCACGAGATCCGCACGCCGATGAACGCCATCATCGGCATGTCGCACCTGGCCCTTAAGACCGAGCTCAACCCGCGCCAGCGCGACTACCTGGGCAAGATCCAGCAGGCCGGCCAGCACCTGCTGGGGATCATCAACGACATCCTCGACTTCTCCAAGATCGAGGCCGGCAAGCTGAGCATCGAACGCATCGACTTCGACCTGCAGCAGGTGCTGGAGAACCTCTCCAACCTGATCGGCGACAAGGTGGCGAGCAAGGGCCTGGAGCTGGTGTTCAACCTCGACCCCGAACTGCCGCTGCAGCTGGTGGGCGACCCGCTGCGCCTCGGGCAGATCCTGATCAACTACGCCAACAACGCGGTGAAGTTCACCGAGCAGGGCGAGGTCGAGGTGATCCTGCGCGCCGAGCAGCGCAGCGCCGAGCAGGTGCAGCTGTACCTGGCGGTGCGCGACACCGGCATCGGCATGAGCGCCGAGCAGATGAGCCGGATGTTCGAGTCGTTCCAGCAGGCCGACAGCTCGACCACCCGCAAGTACGGCGGTACCGGCCTCGGCCTGGCCATCTGCAAGAGCCTGGCCGAGGCCATGGGCGGCAGCGTCGGGGTGGACAGCGAACTGGGCCGCGGCAGCCTGTTCTGGTGCCGGCTGCCACTGGGCATCGCCGGCGAACAGGGCCAGCGCCTGCTGGCCCAGGCCGATCTGCGCGGGCGCCGGGTACTGGTGGCGGACGACAACGACAGCGCGCGCCAGGTGCTGCGCGAGATGCTCGGCAGCATGAGCTTTGAGGTCGAGGCGGTGGACTCCGGCAAGGCCGCCCTGCAGCAGCTGCAGGAGGCCGCGCAGCGCGGCGCCCCCTACGAGCTGCTGATCCTGGACTGGCAGATGCCCGGCATGGATGGCCTGGAAACGGCGCGGCGGGTGGCCGAGCTGGGCCTGCAGCCGGCGCCGCACCTGCTGATGGCCACTGCCTACGGGCGCGAGGAAGTGCTGGTCGGCGCGCCGCGGGTGGGCATCGAGGAGGTGCTGCTCAAGCCGCTCAACCCGTCGCTGCTGTTCGATGCGGTGATCCGCAGCCTGGGCGGCGAGGGCCAGCTGCAGCGCTACGGGCGTCTGCCGGCGGGCGATGCGCTGCCCAACTTCGGCGGCCAGCGCGTGCTGCTGGTGGAGGACAACGAGCTGAACCGCGAAGTGGCCTGCGGCCTGTTGCAGGAAAGCGGCCTGCTGATCGACCAGGCCGAGCATGGCGGCATTGCCCTCGAACTGTTGCGCAGCCAGGTCGTGGATCACTATGCCGCGGTGTTGATGGACATGCAGATGCCGGTGCTGGACGGCATCGCCGCGACCCTGGCGATCCGCGCCGAACCGCGCTTTGCCGAGCTGCCGATCATCGCCATGACTGCCAATGCCATGCCGGCCGACCGGGAGCGCTGCCTGGCGGCGGGGATGAACGATCACCTGAGCAAACCCATAGATCCGGCCGAACTGTGGCAGACCCTGGAGCGCTGGCTGGCGGCCAGCGCGCAGCCCCTGGCGCCGCTGCCGGCAGCGCAGCCGGCGCTGGCCTGGAACCTGCCGGGGGTGGATGTGGCCAGCGGCCTGCGCCGAGTGCTGGGCAAGCCGGAGCTGTACCAGCGGCTGCTCGGCAAGTTCGCCGCCAGCCAGGCCGATTTCCCCACCCAGCTGCGCGCAGCCCTGGCCGGCGGCAGCCTGGAGAGCGCCGAACGCCTGGCCCATAGCCTCAAGGGGCTGGCCGGCAACCTCGGTGCCAACGACCTGGCGACCCAGGCGGCGGCCCTGGAAAGCGCGATCAAGGACGCCCGGCATGACGAACTGGCGGCGTTGCTCGGCGAGCTGGAGGCCACTCTGGCGCGCCTGCTGGCAGCCATCGCCGCGCAGTTCCCGGCGCACGCCGAGGCGGCTGTCGGTGCGCTCGACGAGGCGCAGCTGCAGCCGCTGTGCCGGCAGCTTGCCCAGCTGTTCGAGGAGGACGATCCGCGCGCCGGAAAACTCTTCGACGAACAAGCCGAACTGCTGCGCAGCGCCTTTACTGATGACTATGCAAAGCTGGCCGCGGCAGTCCGCGGTTTCGATTTCGAGCGCGCTCTGGAACTGCTGCGGCAGGCGGCGACGCGCCGGCAACTGACATTCTGACGGGGGTAGGCAATGGACGGGATACTCGATCGGGCGGATCAGCCGCTGATCCTGGTGGTGGACGACACCCCGGAGAACCTCGAGCTGATGAGCGCGCTGCTGATGGATCACTACCGGGTCAAGGTCGCCAGCAGCGGGGTCAAGGCGCTGCGCATCGCCGCCGGCAGCCAGCCGCCGGATCTGATCCTGCTCGACATCATGATGCCGGAGATGGACGGCTACGAGGTTTGCCGCCTGCTCAAGGTCAACCCGGCCACGGCGGATATCCCGGTGGTGTTCCTTACGGCCAAGACCGAGGTGGCCGACGAGCAGCAGGGCTTCGACCTCGGCGCGGTCGACTACATCACCAAGCCGATCAGCCCGCCGATCGTCCTCGCCCGTGTGCATGCGCAACTGCAGCTCAAGGCCAGCGCGGACTTCCTGCGCGACAAGAGCGAATACCTGGAGCTGGAAGTGCGCCGTCGCACCCGCGATATCCAGCGCCTGCAGGAAGTGACCATCGAGGCCATGGCCAGCCTGGCGGCCATGCGCGACAACCCCTGCAGTCGCCACCTGGCGCGCGTCGAGCCGTACATGACCGCCCTGGCCAAGGCATTGGCCTACCAGCAGCCGGATCTCGCTGCCGAGCTGGGCGCCGAGCGCTGCGCCCAGCTCGGCAAGTCGGCGCTGCTGCACGGCATCGGCAAGCTGGTGCTGCCCGATCGCATCCTGCTCAGCCCGGTACCGCTGCAGGGGGCCGACCTGCAGCTGCTGCACCGGCATGCCGAGGCCGGGCGCGACGCGCTGCTGGCCGCCGAGGCCAAGCTGGGCAACAGCACCGACTTCCTGCGCGATGCCCGCGACATCGTCTACAGCCAGCACGAGCACTGGGATGGCAGCGGCTATCCCGAGGGCCTGCGCGGTGAGCAGATTCCCCTGGCGGCACGGCTGATGGCCCTGGTCGGCTGCTACGAGGAGCTGACCAGCCGCCATCCCTACCGCCAGCCGGTGAACCACCCCGAGGCGCTGGCGCAGATCAGCGCGGCCAGTGGCACGCGCTTCGATCCGTCGGTGGTGCTGGCCTTCATCGAGGTCGAGCAGGACTTTGCCGGCATCGCCATGCGCCTGGCCGACGATGCCGCCTCGATCAACTGCGAGCTGCAGCGCCTGGACGACTCGCTGGGCGAGAGCATCGAGCTGACCCTGCCGCCCAGTTGAGCAACGTGCCTGGCGCTCAGGCGCCAGGTTGCCAGTCCAGCGTCAGCGCTTCCTGCCAGGCGACGCGCTCGAAGTGGCTGGCCACCACACCCTGCAATCTTTCCAGGTCTTCGCGGGCGGCGCTTTCCACACGCAGGGTCAGGCCCTGGGCGTCGGCCTGCAGCAGGGCAACGCCGGCGGAGAACTCGATGCGGCCCTGCTGCTCGTCGAAGCTTACCGGCAGCTTGTGGGCGAAGTGTTTGCACAGGCGGCTGATGTAGCGCGCCGGGGTGTCGGTATTGACGTGGGCTGACGTGGTGAAGGTGGTCATGGAGGCTCCAGAAGTGGGGCGCCGCTGCCCGCCATGGGCACGCGGCGCTGGGGTTCAGTAGGCGGCGGTGAAGCGCTGGCGGATGTGTTGCGGCTGCTCGGTTTCGTCGAGCAGGGCGACGGCCAGGTCGGCCACCGAAATGTGCGCCGGGGCGGCGCCATCCATCAGCAGCTGCTCGCCGCCGAGGCGGAACTGGCCGGTGCGCGGGCCAGGCTGCAGCAGGGCGGCGGGGGAGAGGAAGGTCCACTCCAGCTCCTGCTCGTCACGCAGCTGGTTGAGCGCCTGGCGCGCGCCTTCGGCGCCTTCCTTGTAGGCGGCCGGGAAGTCCGGCGTGTCGATCAGCTGCAGGCCGGGGGCGACGAACAGGCTGCCGGCACCGCCGACCACCAGCAGGCGCTTGATCCCGGCGGCCTTGGTGGCGGCGACTATGGCCTGGCTGCCGGCGATGAACTGGGCGCGGATGTCGGCCTGATCCCAGCCGGGGTTGAAGGCGCTGAGCACGGCATCGTGGCCGCGCAGCTGGACGGCGAGGGCGGCTTCGTCGCGCACGTCGGCGGCGACGGCCGTGAGCCGCTCATGTTGCGGCAGTTTCTGCGGCTGGCGCACCAGGGCGGTGACCTGGTGGCCGCGGTTGAGGGCTTCTTCGAGCAGGGCGGCACCGACGTAACCGGTGGCGCCGATCAGGGCGATTTTCATGGGGCTGATCCTGGGTGAGTGAAAGTGGGTAAATAATCACCGCTGGATAAACCCGGGAAAAAGAGGCTTAAATGCCTTGAACAATTAAGCAAGGCTTAATAATGGAGCAGCTCAAGCGCATGGCGCTGTTCGCCACCGTGGTCGACAAGGGCAGCATGGTCGGCGCGGCCGAGGCCCTCGGCATGAGCCCTTCGGCGGTCAGCCAGCAGATCGGCAAGCTGGAGCAGGTCACCCAGGTCAGCCTGCTGCACCGCACCACTCGCAAGCTGACCCTGACCGAGGCCGGCGCCAGCTTCTACCAGAGCTGCAAGCAGATCGTCGAACTGGCCGAGCAGGCCGAACAGCGTCTGGCCGAGCTGCGCGATGCGCCGGTGGGTGAGCTGCGCATCGCCGCACCGGTGGGCTTCTCCGGGCCATTGCTCACCGATGCCCTGGCACCCTTGCTGCGCGCCCATCCGGGCCTCAGCCTGCGCCTGTTCTTCCACGACGAGCCGATCGACCTGATCGAGCAGCGCATCGACCTGGCCATTCGCGTTGGTGCGCAGGAAGATTCCAGCCTGGTGGCCCGACCGCTTGGCGACTGGCCGATGCTGCTGTGCGTGGCGCCGGCCTACCTGGCGCGCTGTGGCACGGTGCAGGGGCCGGCGCAGCTGAGCAGCCTGGACTGGCTGAGCCTCAGCCACGACCGCGCCCAGCAGCTCACCCTGCTCGGCCCGGGCGGCGTTCAGCAACGCCTGCGCATCGAGAGCCGGGTGGCCTGCAACAGCATTCTCTCGGTGCGACAGTTCACCCTGGCCGGCATGGGCGTATCGGTGCAGCCGGAGCCGGAGATCCGCGCCGAGCTGGCCAGCGGTGCCCTGCTGGTGCTGCTGCCGGAGTGGCAGCTGGCGCCGGTCGGCATCCATATCGTCACCCCGCGCCGCGATGCGCAACCGGCCAAGGTGCGCTACGCCATCGCCGCGCTACGGCGCAGCCTGCTTGCCGGATAGCGGAGGAGGCTGGCAGCGCGGCGGATTTGCCGTATAACGGCAACTTGTATCAGCTCAGACAGGAACCCTAGTCAGCGCAATGAAAACCCCGAAACGCCTGGAACCCTTGCTCGAAGACGGTCTGATCGACGAGGTGGTTCGTCCGCTGATGAGCGGCAAGGAAGCTGCGGTCTATGTGGTGCGCTGTGGCAGTGAGCTGCGCTGCGCCAAGGTCTACAAGGAGGCCAACAAGCGTGGCTTCCGCCAGGCCGCCGAGTATCAGGAAGGGCGCAAGACGCGTAACAGCCGCGATGCGCGGGCCATGGCCAAAGGCAGCAAATACGGGCGCAAGGAGCAGGAGGATGCCTGGCAGAACGCCGAAGTGGCGGCACTGTTCCGCCTCGCTGCGGCCGGTGTGCGAGTGCCCAAGCCCTACGACTTCCTCGATGGCGTGCTGCTCATGGAAATGGTCGACGACGGCAGTGGCGATGCCGCTCCGCGCCTCAACGATGTCGACCTGTTGCCCGAAGATGCCCGCGAATTCCACAGTTTCATGATCGGTGAGATCGTCAAGATGCTGTGTGCCGGCCTGGTGCATGGCGACCTGTCGGAGTTCAACGTACTGCTCGACCCCAACGGCCCGGTGATCATCGACCTGCCGCAGGCGGTGGATGCGGCGGCCAACAACCATGCCTTCAGCATGCTCGAGCGCGACGTGCGCAACATGGCCGAGTACTTCGGCCAGTTCGCCCCGGAGCTGCTCTACACCAAGTACGCCAAGGAAATGTGGGCGCTCTACGAGGAAGGCAAGCTGACCCCGGACAGCGTGCTCACTGGCCAGTTCGCCGAGCCGGAGGAGAGCGCCGACGTCGATGCGGTGATGCGCGAGATTCGCGCCGCCCTGGCCGAGCAGGCGCGCCTGGAAGCGCTGCGCGGGGCCGAGGATGCACCGCGCGACGAGCCACCGCCGCCGCCCTGGATGCAGCACTGAGCAACTGTTAGGCGGCAACTGTAACGGGCGCAACGCCCGGCCTGCTGCTAGTGTGCGGGGATTCGTTCCGGAGCCCCGCCATGTCCCTGCCGCATATCTTCCTGGCCCTGCTGGTGACCCTGATCTGGGGCATCAATTTCGTGGTGATCAAGGTCGGCCTGGAAGATTTCCCGCCGCTGTTGTTCTGCGCCCTGCGCTTCGCCCTGGCGGCGCTGCCGCTGTTGTTCCTGCGCGGGCCGCTACCAGCGCCCGGCTGGCGCATCGTGCAGATTGGCGTGCTGCTCGGGGTGATCAAGTTCGGCCTGTTGTTCGTCGGCATGCACCTGGGCATGCCGGCCGGGCTGTCGTCGCTGGTGCTGCAGAGCCAGGTGTTCTTCACCGTGCTGATCGCCGCCCTGGTGCTCGGCGAGCGGCCCGGCGCACGAGCCCTGGCCGGGCTGGCGCTGGCGGCTAGCGGGCTGCTGCTGATCGGCGTGCAGCGGCCGCTGGGCGACAGTCTGCTGGGTTTTGCCCTGGTGGTGCTGGCAGCCCTGGCCTGGGCCTGCTCGAACATCGCCACCAAGCGTTCCGGGGCCAGCGACATGCTGCGCCTGATCTGCTGGGTCAGCCTGGTGCCAGTGCTGCCGCTGCTGGGGCTGTCGTGGCTGTTCGAGGGGCCGCAGGCGATTGGTGCGGCTCTGGTGCACCTGAGCTGGCGTGGTGTCGGCGCGCTGCTGTACATCGCCTTCCTCGCCACCACGCTGGGCTTCGCCATCTGGAGTTTCCTGCTGCGTCGTTACCCGGCCAGCCAGGTCACGCCGTTCGCCCTGGCGGTGCCGGTATCCGGTCTGCTGGCCGGTTGGCTGCTGCTCGGCGAGGCGCTGGCGCCCCTGGGTTGGCTGGCCTGTGTGCTGGTGTTCGGTGGCTTGGCGATCACCGTCGTGCCGTGGCGTTTTACGCGGCTGCTGAAAGACCCTGCAGCCCAGTAAATACGAGGCTTCGCGCTAATAGGAATCGCTCCGCGAGCGGCTGTATTTTCCTGCTTGACCATTGTCCGAACACGGCCGAAGCTTGCCCTCTGATCTGCCGTTTCGTGAAGGAAATTCCCATGCAAGGCTCGACCGAAGTCGTCGAATATCTCAAGGATCTGCTGCGTGGCGAGCTGGCTGCCCGCGACCAGTATTTCCTCCATTCGCGGATGTACCAGGACTGGGGTTTCGAGAAGCTCTACGTACGCCTCAACCACGAGATGGAAGAGGAAACCGAGCACGCCGATGCCCTGCTCAAGCGCATCCTGTTCCTCGAAGCCACGCCGAACATGACGCCGAAGAAGATCCATCCCGGTGCCAACGTGCCGGACATGCTGCGCGCCGACCTCAAGCTCGAATACGAAGTGCGCGAGGCCCTGGCCAAGGGCATCGCCCTGTGCGAGAAGCACGGCGACTTCATCAGCCGGGAAATCCTCGAAGTGCAGCTGCACGACACCGAGGAAGATCACGCCTACTGGCTGGAGCAGCAGCTCGGCCTGATCGACCGCATCGGCCTGCAGAACTACCTGCAATCGCAAGCCTCCTGAGCCTGCGGCAGGCATGAAAAAAGGGAGCTTCGGCTCCCTTTTTCGTTTCTGCTCCCACCCTTCCTGCGTCTGCTTCGGCACCGCCTGCTGTGCGCGTTCCCATTTCGCCCGGCAGGGCCTCGGCGCATCTCGCGATTAGCAGAGACAGATCTTTTTGTTAATAATTCCGGAATGAGATTTTATAGTTTATGATAATGATTCTCGCCAACATTATAATTAATGGTAGTAGTCGTAATGTCCGATCTCGTAACCCTGCGCCAGCACGGCGCCGCTCTCCCGCGCTCGTCCATGGCCCTGCGTCCGCTGGCCCTGACCGTGCACATGCTGGCTGTCGGCATGGCTTTCGCCGCGCCGCTCGCACAGGCACAACAGGCTGCAGCCGAAGAAGCGGTGACCCTGGATGCGCTGTCCATCACCGGCGAGGCCGAGCGAGATGATCGCGCTGTCACCGAGGACTCCCAGTCCTACACCAGCGGTGCCGCCCGCACGGCCACGCCGCTGAGCATGTCCCTGCGCGAAACCCCGCAGTCGGTCACCGTGGTCACCCAGCAGCGCATCGAAGATCAGGATCTGCAGACCATCACCGACGTGGTCAACAACACCACCGGTATCTCGCTGAACCGTTACGAGACCAACCGCGGCCAGATCAACGCCCGTGGTTTCGAGCTCAACTCGCTGATGATCGACGGTGTGCCGACCATCTATGAGCAACCGTGGAGCTCCGGCGAAATCTTCGGCAGCCTGGCCATGTACGACCGCGTCGAAGTGGTGCGCGGTGCCAACGGCCTGATGACCGGTGCCGGCGACCCCTCTGCGTCCCTCAACATGGTGCGCAAGCGTGCCAGCAGCAAAGAGCTGAAGGGTTCGGTCGAAGTCAGTGCCGGCACCTGGGACACCTATGGCTCCCTGGGCGATCTGTCCTTCGCGCTGAACGAAGAGGGCACTATCCGGGCTCGTCTGGTTGGCGAGTACAACGAAGGCGACAGCTGGATGGACAAGAACTCCAACCAGCGCGAAACCTTCTACGGCACCATGGATGTCGACCTGACTCCCGACACCACCCTGTGGTTCGGTGTCAGCAACCAGGACAACAAGACCGACTCGCCAATGTGGGGCGGTCTGCCGGTGTGGTACACCGACGGTAGCCGCACCCACTGGAGCCGCTCCAAGACCACCTCGGCGGAGTGGAGCAAGTGGAACACCACCTACGAAACCTACTTCGTCAACCTGGATCACCACTTTGCCAATGACTGGCAGCTGAACCTCAGCTACAACCGTGGCGAGCGCAACTCCGACTCCTACCTGTTGTACGTGTACACCTATGCGGACAAGACGGGCACCGTACCCATGGCTACCTACCCGGCCATGTACCGCACCAAGACCGTACAGGACGACTACAGCGTGCGTGCCAGCGGCCCGTTCTCCCTGTTCGGCCGCGAGCATGAAGTCGCCTTCGGCTATATCCAGAGCGAGCAGGACTTCGATGCCGATACACGCATGGCGCTCACCGGCTGGAGCGGCATCCCCAGCCTCGACGATTACAACGGCAACTTCCCGGAGCCGATCTGGGGTGGCATGACCACCTACGGCTATGGCGACGTGACGCAGAAGGGCGCCTACGCGGCTACCCGCCTGAATCTGACCGACGATCTCAAAGTGATCATCGGTGCGCGTGACAGCAACTATGAAAAGGTCAGCGACGACGTCTACTCCGATCCGTCGCGTATCGATGTCGATCACGAGCTGACCCCTTATGCCGGCGTGGTCTACGACCTGACGGAGACCCTGTCTGCCTATGCCAGCTACACCGAGATCTTCCTGCCGCAGTCCGAGCGGGATATCAGCGGCAAGCAGCTCGAGTCCATCGTCGGCGAAAGCTACGAGACCGGTCTGAAGGCCGAGTTCCTCGACGGTCGCCTGAATGCGTCGGCCGCGATCTTCCAGATCAAGCAGGATAACCTGGCTGAAGCCACTGGCGAGTTCATTCCGGGTACCGTCGAGCAGGCCTACGAGGCGGGCAACGGTGCAACCAGCAAGGGCTTCGAGCTGGAAGTGTCGGGCGAGCTGGCGACCGGCTGGAACCTGACGGCGGGCTACACCCAGTTCGATCTGGAAAACGCCGACGGCGACGACGTGAATACCCTGTACCCGACCAAGCTGATCCGTACCTTCACCACCTACCGTCTGCCCGGCATCTTCAACGACAAGCTGACCGTCGGCGGTGGCGTGAACTGGCAGGACAGCATCTACACCTACGCGGCGAACCCGGCGGGGAATGCCGAGAAGATCGAGCAGGACGCCTACGCCCTGGTCAACCTGATGGCGCGTTACGACATCAGCGAAAACCTCTCGGCTCAGCTGAACGCCAACAACGTGACCGACGAGAAGTACTTCGACATCTTCGACGCCTACGGCGCCATGACCTACGGTGCACCGCGCAGCCTGACCGCTTCCGCGAAGTACCGCTTCTAAGCTGCCGGCCTGGCTGGCGACTGCCCGTCGCCAGCCAGATCCGAGCTGCTGCAAGGCACAACGCCGGCCTCGGGCCGGCGTTGTGCTTTCTGCCGTTTGCCGTTCAGGCTTGCTTGCCGGCGCAATGCGGCCGACCGGGCTCACCGCAGGCCGGGCCGGCGCCGTTGCCCGACTCCAGATCGCGCAGGATCGGGCAGTCCGGCCTGTGGTCGCCCTGGCAGTGCTGCACCAGCTCATCGAGGGTGTCGCGCAGGGCCGTCAGCTCGCCGATCTTGCGGTTCAGTTCGGTGATATGGGCCTGGGCCAGGGCCTTGACATCGGCGCTGGCGCGTTCGCGATCCTGCCACAGGGCCAGCAGCTTGCCGACTTCGTCCAGGGCGAAGCCGAGATCCCGCGCGCGCTTGATAAAGGCCAGCACGTGCAGATCCTGGCTGCCGTACAGGCGATAGCCGCTGTCGCTGCGCCCGGCCGGCTGCAGCAGGCCGATGGCTTCGTAGTAGCGGATCATCTTGGCGCTGAGTCCACTGCGTTTGGCGGCCTGACCGATGTTCATGCGGCGTGCTCCTGGTCGATCTCGGGTTGCCAGCGGTTGAGCAGCAGCGCGTTGCTGACCACGCTGACGCTCGACAGAGCCATGGCGGCGCCGGCCACCATCGGGTTGAGCAGGCCGGCGGCGGCCAGCGGAATGCCGACCGCGTTGTAGACGAAGGCCCAGAACAGGTTCTGCTGGATCTTGCGCCAGGTGCGCCGGCTGATGTCGAGGGCGGCCGGCACCAGGCGCGGGTCGCCGCGCATCAGGCTGATGCCGGCGGCGTGCATGGCCACGTCGGTGCCACCGCCCATGGCGATGCCGACATCGGCAGCGGCCAGGGCCGGCGCATCGTTGATGCCGTCGCCGACCATGGCCACTGTCGCCCCGGCGGCTTTCAGGGCGGCGACATGGGCCGCCTTGTCCGCCGGCAGCACCTGCGCATGCACTTCGTCGATGCCCAGGGCGCGGCCCACGGCCTGGGCGCTGCCTGCGTTGTCGCCGCTGATCAGGTGGCTCTCGAGGCCACGCTCGCGCAGCGCGGCAATGGCCGCGGCGGCACCGTCCTTGAGGCTGTCGCCGAAGGCCAGCAGGCCCAGCACGCGCGGTTGCGGCGCCAGCTCCAGCAGCCAGGACAGGGTGCGCCCCTCGGCTTCCCATTCCGTGGCCAGGTCGCTCAGCTCGGTTGCCTGCAGTTGCTGCTCGGCGCGCAGGCGCTCGCTGCCCAGGGCCAACTGGCGGCCTTCGACATCGCCCTGAATGCCGCGCCCGGGCAGGGCCTGGCTGCCACTCAGCGGCGCCAGAGACAGGTTCTGCTCGCGGCAAGCCAGCAATACGGCCTGGGCCAGCGGGTGTTCGCTGCCCTGTTGCAGGGTGCCGGCCAGGCGCAGCAGCTCCGGCTCGGCGATGCCCGCCGCGGCCAGATGGACGATCCGTGGCTGGCCGGAGGTGAGGGTGCCGGTCTTGTCGAAGGCCACCACGCCGACCTTGTGCGCCAGCTCCAGGGCCTGGGCGTCCTTGATCAGGATGCCGTGGCGCGCCGCCACCCCGGTGCCGGCCATGATCGCTGCCGGTGTGGCCAGGCCGAGGGCGCAGGGGCAGGCGATCACCAGCACTGCCACGGCGTTGATCAGGGCGGCTTCGATGCCGGCGCCGAGCAGCAGCCAGGTGGCCAGGGTGAGCAGGGCGATCAGCAGGACAACCGGCACGAACACCGCGCTGACCCGATCCACCAGTTTCTGGATCGGCGCCTTGGCTGCCTGGGCGTCTTCCACCAGGCGGATGATCCGTGCCAGCACACTTTCGCCGCCGAGGGCGGTGGTGCGCACCAGCAGGCACCCGGCACCGTTGATGGCGCCGCCGGTGACGCGATCACCCGGCGCCTTGCTGACCGGCAGGCTCTCGCCGCTGATCAGTGCCTCGTCGGCCTGGCTGTGCCCCTCCAGCACTTCACCATCGGCCGGAAAGCGCTCGCCGGGACGCACCAGCAGCACGTCGCCCAGCTGCAGAGCGGCGATGGCCACTTCTTCCTCGCGGCCATCCTGCAGGCGCGTGGCGCGCTCCGGGCGCAGTGCCTCGAGGGCGCGGATGGCGGCGCTGGTCTGGCGCTTGGCGCGGCTCTCCAGGTACTTGCCCAGCAGCACCAGGGCGATGACCACGGTCGAGGCTTCGAAATACAGGTGTGGCATGCCGTGGTGGCTGGCCGTTGCCCACAGGTACAGGCTCAGGCCGTAGCCGGCGCTGGTGCCCAGGGCGACCAGCAGATCCATGTTGCCGGTGCCGGCGCGCAGGGCTTTCCAGGCGGCCACGTAGAACCGCGCACCGAGGAGGAATTGCGCCGGGGTGGCCAGGGCGAACTGGGCCCAGGCCGGCAGCATCCAGTGCAGGCCGAGCCATTCGGCGAACATCGGCAGCACCAGCGGTGCGGCCAGCAGCAGGCCGAGCAGCACATGCAGGCGCTCGCGCCGCAGCTCGGCCTGCGGGTCGCGCTCGCTGGCGGCATGGCGCAGGCGCGCGTGGTAGCCGGCAGCGGCGACGGCGGCGAGCAGCTCGCTGCTGTCGAGCTCGGCAAGGCATTCCACCTGGGCCCGCTCGCTGGCCAGGTTGACGCTGGCCCGGCGCACGCCGGGCAGCTTGCCCAGGGCCCGTTCGATGCGCCCGGCGCAGCTGGCGCAGGTCATGCCGTCGATTTCCAGCTCGACCTGCTGCAGCGGCACGCTGTAGCCGGCCCGCTCGACGGCCGCCAGCAATTGCTCGAGGCTCTCGCCGGGCGCCAACACGCGGGCCTGCTCGCTGGCCAGGTTGACGCTGCTCTGTTGCACGCCGGGCACCTGGCGCAGGGCGCGCTCGACCCTGCCGGCACAGCCGGCGCAGGTCATGCCGTGGATGGGAAGGTCAAAGGTCTGCAGGCTGGACATGGGCAAGGCTCCTCAGGAACACCCCTAGGATCAACCTTGCCACCTGGGTAAGGTCAAGCGGCAGCTTGTCGCAGCCGCGCCGTGGCTAGTAGTTCTGTGGTGCTGGCAGCAGATACAGGCCGGTGGGGCTCATGGCGATGCGGTATTTGGTGACCTCGCCGGCAGTGATCTGCAGGGTCTGGCTGCGCAACTGCTCGAAGTGCGGCTGGCAGTGGCCGCCGCCGAGGACGCCGAGGCGCACCAGCACCTCGCCCGGTGGCAGGTTGAGGGTGACCGACTGGCCCTGGTACAGGCGGGTGGTCAGGTTGCCCTGCAGGTACAGGCCGATGTCGCAGGCGGTGGAGACTTCCAGGCGCTCGCGGGAGATCACCAGGATGCCGTAGTCGATGGGCGTCGGCAGCGTCATCGGCGCCGCCGGTACGGCCATGGGGGTTGGCTGCGGTGGCGCCGGGGCCAGCTCGACCGGGGCTTCACTGGGTGGCGGCTCGCCCAGCGGCGTCTCGTCGGCCAGAACCGACAGGCTGAGCAGGGCAAGCAGGTACAGGAGTGGGCGCATGGCATCACCTGGGCTGGGACTGCCTTGAGCTTGGTTCAGCACAGGGATGACGACAAGTCGCAGGCCTTGACCTTGTCACGGTGGCAAGCTGGAAGCTGCAGTTATCCATCACCCCATGAGGCTATTCCCATGCAGATCCTCAAAGTCTCCGGCATGTCCTGCGGTCACTGCGTACGTGCCATTACCCAGGCCATCCAGGCCGGCGATCCAGCAGCCGAGGTGCAGGTCGACCTGGCGGCCGGCGAAGTGCGGGTGGCCAGTCGGCTGAGCCTGGAGCAACTGCTGGCGGCGATCCGCGAAGAAGGTTATGTGGCCGAGCCGGCCTAGAGTCCGGGATGAATTGAGCCGCGCGGGTTCAGGCCGGCGGCTGCCAGTCACGCAGCAGGCCGCGCAGCAGCGCATCGATCAGCGCAGCGGTGTCGCGCAGCGGGTCGAACAGCGTGGGCGCGCGCGTCCAGTCGGTAAACAGGCCGATGATCTGCGCATGCAGGGCGCGTGACGCCAGGCGCGGCGTCATTCCCGGTTGCAGGCGGGCCAGGCAGGCGGGCTGGGCGAACAGCTTTTCGACCAGCTCGATGAAGTGCTCGATAAAGGCATTGTGGCGCTGCTCGGCCTCGCGCAGTTCATCGGTGAACTCGCAGCGGTGCAGGAGGATGGTGAAGATGCGCCGCTTCTGCTCGTCGCGGGCCAGGTTCTCGATGGCCTCGATGCACAGCTCGCGCAGTGACAGCAGCGGGTCGATGCCATCGCAGCCGGACAGGCGCAGGGTCATCTGCTCCATCGGCAGGCGGATCTGGTTGAGCATCTCGTGAAACAGATGGGCCTTGTTCTCGAAGTGCCAGTACAGCGCGCCGCGGGTCACCCCGGCGGCGCGCGAGATCTGTTCGAGCGTGCTGTGGGCCACGCCCTTTTCCAGGAATAACTGCTCGGCCGCCGCCAGGATGGCGACGCGAGTCTGTTCGGCTTGTTCTTTGGTTCGGCGCATGGCGGGTGGGCGGAATCCGTCTAGGCTCTTGTTCTGGGGAACTCAGTGTAATGATTTTTGTGCCGGCGTCTGGTTTGTCGGTACCGGTGGGCGCCATTGCGCAGCACCTTTTCTGGCTCCTTTTGCCTATCCAAGATGTCATGGAGACAACCAATGCTTTCTCGACCACTACCTTTCGCGCTCAACGTGCTGGCTCTGGGCATGCTGTTCAGTCCGTTTCTGCAGGCCGCCGATCCCGCCCAGCAGATGCCGCCGCCTGAGGTGGTGGTAGAGGCCGCCAAGGTCGAGTCGTTACCGCTGCAGTTCGAGTACCCGGCGCGCACCGCCGGTTTCCGCGAGGTACAGGTACGTGCCCAGGTCAGCGGCATCCTGCAGGAGCGCACTTACCAGGAAGGCAGCCAGGTCAAGCGCGGCGAGGTGCTGTTCCGCATCGACCCGCGTCCTTATCAGGCCGCGCTGGCCCGGGCCAAGGGCACCCTGGCGCAGGAACAGGCGCGCTACCGGCAGACCGACCGCGACCTCAAGCGCATCCGCGAGCTGCAGAAGAAGGGCTTCGCCAGCGAGAGCGAGCTGGACAACGCAGTGTCCAACTTCGAGCAGAGCAAGGCCAATATCGAGGCGGCCAAGGCCGAGGTGCAGGCCAAGCAGATCGACCTCGACTACACCACGGTGGAGGCGCCGATTTCCGGTATCACCAGCAAGGAGACGGTGTCCGAAGGCAGCCTGATGGTGGCCGGCGACCCGAATGCCAGCCTGCTGACCCAGATCACCCAGCTCGATCCCATCTACGTCAACTTCGCCGCCCCGGATCGCGAGGTCTCCAGTGTGCGTCAGGGCCTGCAGGACGGCAGCCTGGTGCGCGAGGGCGGCCAGCGCATGAGTGTGGAAATCAAGTTCAGCGACGGCTCCAGTTACCCGGTCGAGGGCAAGGTCGACTTCACCGACAGCCTGATCGATCGCAGCACCGGTACCGTCAGTGCCCGTGCCGTGGTGCCCAACCCGGATCAGGCGCTGATGCCGGGGCAGTTCGTGCGGGTGGTGGTCAAGGGCATCAACAAGCCTAATGCGATCACCGTGCCGGAGCGTGCACTGTCCCAGGGGCCGAATGGCACCTTCGTCTATGTGGTGGACGAGCAGGGCCTGGCGCGTATCCGTCCGGTCGGCACGGCACATACCGCCGGCGGCCGCTGGGTGGTGGAAAGCGGTATCGAGGCCGGTGACAAGGTGATAGTCGAGGGCCTGCCCAAGGTTCGCCCCAATGCGCCGGTCAAGGTGGTCGAAGCCGCCGCTGCCAAGCAGTAAGGAGCAAGGCCCGTGATCTCCAAGTTCTTTATCGATCGACCGATCTTCGCCGCGGTGATTTCCATCGTCATCATCCTGGCCGGCCTCGCCGCCATGCGTGCGCTGCCCATTGCCCAGTACCCCGAGATCCTGCCGCCGCAGGTGTCGGTGACGGCGGCCTATCCCGGGGCCAGCTCGCAGGTCATCGCGGAAACCGTGGCCGCGCCGCTGGAGCAGGAAATCAACGGCGTCGAGGGCATGATCTACCAGTTGTCCAACTCCGACAGCAACGGCGCCATGAGCCTGACCGTGTACTTCGAGGTCGGTACCGACCCCGATCAGGCCACCATCAACGTCAACAACAAGGTGCAGGCGGCGCTGGCCAAGTTGCCCGAGGAAGTGCGCCGCCAGGGGGTGAAGGTGGAGAAGAAGTCCTCCGACATCCTGCAGGTGGTGACCCTGTTCTCGCCCGATGGCTCGCGTGACCCGATCTTCATCAGCAACTACGCGCTGATCAACGTCATCGACGAGCTCAAGCGCATTCACGGGGTGGGCGACGCCAGCCAGTTCGGCTCCAAGGACTACTCCATGCGCATCTGGCTACGGCCGGACAAGCTGGCGCAGTACGACCTGACGCCCAGCGACGTGGTCAGCGCGATCCAGGAGCAGAACTCGCAGTTCGCCGCCGGTAACTTTGGCAAGGAGCCGCTCGCGTCGCCGCAGGACTTCACCTACACGGTGAGCACCAAGGGCCGCTTCACCACCCCGGCGGAGTTCGAGCAGGTCATCCTGCGTACCGACGCAACCGGTGCCAGCCTGCTGCTCAAGGATGTCGCGCGGATCGAGCTGGGCGCCCAGGACTACTCCCTGGTGACCAGCCTCAACGGCAAGCAGAACGCCGCCTTCGGCATCTACCTGCAGCCCGGCGCCAACGCCCTGGACACTGCCGATGCGGTACAGGCAACCATGGAGCGGCTGGCCAAGCGCTTCCCCGAGGGCATCGCTTACAAGATTCCCTACGACACCACCAAGTTCGTCAAGGTCTCCATCGAGGAGGTGATCCACACCTTCGTCGAGGCCCTGGTGCTGGTGATGCTGGTGGTGTTCATCTTCCTGCAGAACTGGCGCGCCACGCTGATCCCCGTGCTGGCCATTCCGGTGTCGCTGATCGGCACCTTCGCCGGCATGTATATGCTCGGCTTCTCGATCAACCTGCTGACCCTGTTCGGCATGGTGCTGGCCATCGGCATCGTGGTGGACGACGCCATCGTGGTGCTGGAGAACGTCGAACGGGTGATGCGCACCGAGAAGCTCAGCCCGCGCGAGGCGGCGATCAAGGCCATGGAGGAGGTGACCGGGCCGATCGTCGCCATCGTCCTGGTACTGTGCGCCGTGTTCATCCCGGTCGGCTTCCTCGGCGGCCTGGCCGGGCAGATGTACAAGCAGTTCGCGATCACCATCGCGGTGTCGGTGGTGATCTCCGGCATTGTCGCGCTGACCCTGTCGCCGGCGCTCTGTGCACTGATCCTCAAGCCCGAGCACAAGGAGCCGGCGGCGCCGTTCCGCTGGTTCAACAATGCCTTCGAACGCTTTACCAGTGGCTACACCGCCGGCGTGCAGTTCTTCCTCAAGCGCTCGCTGGTCGGCCTGGCGCTGTTCGGCGGGATGATCGCCATCATGGTGCTGCTGTTCGGCCGGGTGCCCGGCTCGCTGGTGCCGGACGAGGATCAGGGCTATGTGATCAATGCCTACTTCCTGCCGCCCGCTGCCTCGCTGGGGCGTACCGAGCAGGTCACCAGCGCGGTGACCGAGGAGCTGATGCAGCACCCGGCGGTGCAGGACGTGGTGACCTTCGCCGGCTTCGACGTGCTGACCTTCGGCACCCGCAGCAACGCCGGGGTGTCCTTCGTGCCGCTGAAGGACTGGAAGGAGCGCACCACGCCCGAGCTGGATGCACGCAACCTGCCGCGGCAGTTCATGGGCATGGGCGCCAAGCAGAAGGACGCCCTGGTGATGACCTTCAACCCGCCGCCGATCAGCGGCATGAGTACCACCGGTGGCTTCGAGGCCTATATCCAGGATCGCAGCGGCGGCTCCATCGAGGAGCTCAGCGCGGTAGTGCAGAAGTTCATCGCCGCCGCGGCCAAGCGTCCGGAGCTGGCGGGGGTCAACAGCACCTTCCACGCCGACGTGCCGCAGTACTTCGTCGACCTCGACCGCACCAAGGCGCGCGCCCTGGGCGTGGCGATCAACGACGTGTTCACCGCCATGCAGGCGACCTTCGGCAGCTACTACGTCAACGACTTCAACCTGTATGGCCGCACCTGGCAGGTCAGCCTGCAGTCGGAGTCGAACTTCCGTCGCAATCCGGAAGACCTCAACCAGGTCTATGTGCGCTCCAGCGGTGGCGACCTGATTCCGCTGACTTCCCTGGTGCGCGTGCAGCGCATCCTCGGCCCGGACTCCTACGCGCGTTTCAACGTCTATCCGGCAGCCAAGCTGCTCGGCGGGCCGGCGCCGGGCTACAGCTCCGGGCAGGCGCTGGAGGCCATGCAGGAAGTGGCCGATGAGGTGCTTGGCGAGCAGTACAACCTGGCCTGGATCGGTTCGGCCTACCAGGAACTGGCGACCCAGGGCTCGGGCAGCACCGCGTTCATCTTCGGCCTGATCCTGGTGTTCCTGATCCTCGCCGCTCAGTACGAGCGCTGGACCCTGCCGATGGCGGTGGTCACCGCCGTGCCCTTCGCGGTGTTCGGTGCGATCGTGGCGATCTGGTTACGCGGCCTGGCCAACGACGTGTACTTCCAGGTCGGCCTGGTGACCCTGATCGGCCTGGCGGCGAAGAACGCCATCCTGATCATCGAGTTCGCCGTACTGTGCCGCGAGGAGCAGAAGATGGGCATCTTCGAGGCGGCGATGGAGGCGGCCAAGCTGCGTTTCCGGCCGATCGTAATGACCTCGCTGGCCTTCATCCTCGGTTGTGTGCCGCTGGCCATCAGCAGTGGCGCCGGTTCGGCCAGCCGTCATTCGATCGGTACCGGGGTGATCGGCGGCATGCTCGCCGCCACCCTGCTGGCGACCTTCCTGATCCCCATGTTCTACCTGCTGGTGGAGTCCCTGGCCGCCAAGCTCGACCGAAAGAAAACTGCAGTCCCGCACGCCGAGTGAGGTAACGTAACGGCAGCGCCCGCCACCCGGCGGGCGTTACCATTTTCACGCCGGAGCCTGCCCGGCTGCAGTACTGGGTACCCGATGAAATTACGCATCCTGCTGATCCTTGGCTGGCTCAGCGCCTTTGGCCCGATGGCCATCGACTTCTATCTGCCGACCTTCCCGAGCCTGGCGACCTTCTTCGCCACCGACGTCGAACACATCCAGCTGTCGCTGGCTTCCTACTTCGCCGGCATCGCCATCGGCCAACTGGCCTACGGGCCGATGGCCGACCGCTTCGGCCGGCGCGTGCCGCTGCTGGTCGGGGTGGTGTTGTTCACCCTGGCCTCGCTGGCCTGTGCTCTGGCGCAGAGCCTGGAATGGCTGATCGTCGCGCGCTTCGTCCAGGCCCTCGGTGGCTGCGCTGGCATGGTCATCTCGCGGGCGGTGGTGCGCGACCTGTGCGACCCGCTGCAGTCGGCCAAGGTGTTTTCCAAGCTGATGCTGGTGATGGGCGTGGCGCCGATCCTGGCGCCGATGGGCGGCGGCATCCTGTTGCAGCTGTTCGGCTGGCAGGCGGTGTTCCATGGCCTGATGCTGTTCAGCGCCCTGTGTCTGCTGGCTGTGCTGCTGTGGTTGCCGGAAACCCTTTCCGCACAGGGGCCGCGGCCACCCTTGAGTGGAGCGCTGAAGCGCTACCTGCAGTTGCTGCGCGACCCGCTGCTGATTGGCTACGGCCTGACCGGCGGCGTGGCCATGGCCGGGATGTTCGCCTACATCGCCGGCTCACCCTTTGTCTTCATCGAGCTGTATGGGGTGTCGCCGCAGCACTACGGCTGGTTGTTCGGGGCCAATGCGGCGGGCTTCATCCTCACTGCCCAGCTCAACGGCTGGCTGCTGCGCCGGCATGGCCCGGCCTACTGGCTGCCGCGTACCGTGTGGGTCTACCTGCTGGCGGCGCTGGTGTTCCTGCTGGTGTGCCTGACCCAGCCACAAAGCCTGTGGCCGCTGCTGCCGCCGCTGTTCATCAGCATTGCCAGCCTGTCCTGCATCCTGCCCAATGCCACGGCCTGTGCCATGGCCGGGCAGGGAGCGCAGGCCGGCAGCGCCTCGGCGCTGATCGGCTCGCTGCAGTTCTGCGTGGCGGCAGGAGCTACGGCGCTGGTCGGTGCCCTGCACGATGGCACGGCACGACCGGTGGCGCTGGTGATCTTCGGCTGCGCGACGCTGACCGTGCTGCTGGCGCTGCTGACTACCCGCAAGGCACGGCAGGGTGCCCTGGAGTTCTAGCCCTCAGACTGCGGCACGCAGACTGGTTTCGGGCAGGCGGTGCGGCGCCTGCAGGCGGCTTTCGAGGGTGGCGACGAAATCGCGGGCTTCGCGTTCCGTATGAAAGCTCACGCTATGTCGATCCAGGCATACCTGCCAGCGCTCGCCTTGCGGCGTATTGATCGGGCGGACGAGAATTTTCATGGCGCGGCCTCCTGGGAAGGAGGTTGCAGTTTAGTCCTCGTCTGTTGCAGCTAGCTGATCTGGATCAACCAACCGACTGATGGTCGCTGCGTAGCCAGTTGACCAGCTGGATGGCGCTCAGCGGCTTGCTGAACAGGTAGCCCTGGCAGTAGTCGCAGCCCAGCTGGCGCATGGCCTGCAGCTGGGCCTGGGTCTCCACGCCCTCGGCCAGCACGCGCAGCTTGAGGTTGCGCGCCAGGCCGACGATGGTGGCGGTGATTTCCAGGTTGGCCTGATCCTCCGGCACGCCCTGCATGAAGCTCTGGTCGATCTTCAGCTTGTCCAGCGGGAAGCGACGCAGATAGGCCAGCGACGAGTAGCCGGTGCCGAAGTCGTCGATGGCCAGCTTCAGCCCCAGGCTCTTGAGGGCCACCAGGGTATCGCGGGCCTGTTCGACGTTATCCATCAGGGCGCCTTCGGTGATCTCCAGTTCCAGGCACTCGGCCGGCAGGCCGCTGTCGTGCAGGGCCTCGCGCACCTGCTGCAGCAGGTCGGCCTGGCGGAACTGGCGGGGCGACAGGTTGACCGCCAGGGTCTGCAGCGGCAGGCCCTGGCGGCGCCAGAACTGCATCTGCCGGCAGGCCTCGCGCAGCACCCAGGTGCCGATCGGCACGATCAGTCCGGTATCTTCGGCCAGGGGGATGAACTGCGCCGGGGAGATCATGCCCTGCTCGCTGTTCCAGCGCAGCAGCGCTTCCACACCGATGGCACGGCCGCTGTGACTGTCCACCAGCGGCTGGTAGTGGAGGGTCAACTCGTTGCGCTTGAGTGCCTGGCGCAACTGGACTTCCAGGGTCAGGCGGGTGTGCGCCTGGTGGGTCAGGCCCTGGGTGTAGAAGCGGAACGTGTTGCGCCCTTCCTGCTTGGCCTGGTGCAAGGCGGCGTCGGCGTTGCGCAGCAGCTCCTCGACGGACAGGCCGTCGTCCGGGTACAGGCTGATGCCGATGCTGGCGCTCAGGTAAGCCTCGCGGCCGTTGTCCAGCGATAACGGGCGCTCCAGCAGTTCGAGCAGGGTGCGGGCGATGTTGGCCGCTTCTTCCGGGCGTTGCAGGTTCTCCAGTACCACGAGGAATTCGTCACTGCTCAGGCGCGCCAGGGTGTCCTCGTTGCGCAGGCGTTGCTGCAGGCGCCGGGCCACGGCGATCAGCAGCTCGTCGCCGACCTTGTGGCCTAGGCCTTCATTGATGGTCTTGAAGTGGTCGAGGTCGAAACACAGCACGGCCACCCGTTCCTGGTGACGCTGGGCATGCTCCAGGGCGTGGCTGAGGCGCTCACTGGCGTACAGGCGGTTGGGCAGGTCGGTGAGCGGATCGAAGTGCACCAGGTGGGCCAGGCGCTCCTGGCTGTCGCGGTACTGGCTGAGGTCGGTGAAGGTCAGCACGTACTGCGGCTGCAGCGGGTCGCAGTCGCGCACCCGGCTGACGGTGAGCCAGAAGGGGAAGGTCGAGCCATCGCGCCGGCGACTGTTCAGCTCGCCCTGCCAATGCCCGTCTGCGCGCACTTTGCGCCACAGCGAGCGGTAGCGCACCCGTTCCAGGCTGTTGCCGGACAGCAGCGGCAGGCGGTGGCCGATGGCCTGCTGCTGGCTCAGTCCGGTGATTTCGCTGAAGGCCGGGTTGCTGGTGAGGATGCGCCGGTTGGCGTCGATGATGACGATGGCCTCCTGGGTGTTGTCGAACACTGTCGAGGCCTGGCGCAGGGCCTGCTCCTGCTGCTTGCGCAGGGCGATGTCCTCGACCACCGAGATGAAGTAATTGGGCTCGCCGTTGGCATGGCGTACCAGGGTGACACTGAGGTTGGCCCAGAACAGACTGCCGTCGCGGCGCCGATAGCGTTTCTCCATGCTGTAGCTGCGAATCTCGCCCTGCAGCAGGCGTTCCACCTGGATCAGGTCGGCGGCCAGATCGTCGGCGTAGGTGAGATCCTGAAAGGTCATGCCGAGCAGTTCGTCCAGGCTGTAGCCATACATCTGGCAGAGCTTCTGGTTGACCCGCAGCCAGCGCCCGTCCGGGGCCAGGTGGGCGATGCCGACGGCGGCCTGCTCGAAGGTGGCGCGAAAGCGCAGCTCGCTTTGCAGGCGTTCGGCGTCGCGCTGCGACTGACGCACGGCGAGCCCGGCCAGGCGGGTGAACTCGGTGACCAGGGCCACGTCATCGGGAGCCGGGCGGGTCGGGTAGCGGTAGTAGATGCCGAAGGTACCGAGCACCTGGTTCTGGTCATTCTTGAACGGCAGCGACCAGCAGGCGCGCAGGCCGCAGTCCAGGGCCAGGTCGCGGTAGTCGAGCCAGTTGGGGTGGCGCTGCAGGTCTTCGGCGATGGTCAGCTCGCCGGTGGCGGCGGCATGCCCGCAGCTGCCCAGCTGGGCCTGCGCCGGTATGCCGTCCACCGCGCGGTTATAGCGCTCAGGCAGGCTGGGGGCGGCCAGCACATGCAGGTTGCCCTTCTCCAGCAGCATGATGGAGATGAGCATCTCCGGGTTGATCTGCTCCAGGCGCCGGGCCATGTCATCGCAGGTACGCGCCAGCGGCTGCTGCGCCAGCAGGCTGTCCAGCACGGCATTGCGCGCCTCCTGCAGAGCTTGGGTCTGGCGTCGCTCGTGGATGTCGCTGAGGCTGCCGCGCAGGCCCTGGCCGCGCTGGGCGCCGCTGGCCAGGCGCAGAGATATCCAGCGGTGCTGGCCGCCGGCCTCGCGCAGGCGGCTGTCGCCCTGCCAGCCGCTGCTTTGCTGGGCGAGGATGCGTGAAACCTGCTCGCCGATGAACGGCTGCTGGCTGTCCTCGATGAACTCCAGCAGCGGGCGCCCCAGGCTTTCCTGGATGCTGTGGCCGGTCAGGGTCTGCCAGGACGGGTTGAGGAAGCTCAGGCGGCCGGCGCTGTCGGTGAGGAAGATCACCTCGTGCAGCTGTTCCACCAGTTCACGGTAGCGCGACTCGCTGGACTCCAGTTCGCGGTGAGCGCGCTTCTGCTGGCCCAGGTCGATGTCCACGCAGTACAGCTCCAGTTGGTTGCGCGCATTACGCAGGATCAGGTGGCTGGAGTAGACGTGCACGTCGCTACCGTCGCGGTGCTGCAGTGTCAGTTCGGCGGCGGGAATCGCCGGGCCGCCGATCATCCAGACATTGATCGCACTGATCACCTCTTCGCGCATGGGCACCGGGATGATCAGCTCTTCCAGGCGCCGGCCCATGGCCTCGGCCACGCTGTAGCCGTACAGCTGGGTGCTGGCCTGGTTCCAGAAGATCACCCGGCGCTCGCGGTCGTAGCCTTGCACGGCGATGCGCGGGGTCTGCTCGAACAACTGGCGGAAGCGCTGCTCGCTCTCGCGCAGGGCCTGTTCATCGCGCTTCTGCGTGCTGATGTTCTGCAGGGTGCCGCGCAGGTTGCCAGGGCCGTTGGGTTCGCCGCGCAGCATCAGCCACAGGGTGGCCTCGCTGGTCGGACGGTTCAGGCGGGCATTCACCAGCAGCGGCGCGGCGTCGTCGAGCGATGCCTGCAGGGCTCGCTGCACGGCGCTGCGGTCAGCGGGGTAGAACCAGCCGAGCAGTTCGTCGAGGCTGCCCTGGGGCACTTGTGCCGGGTGATCCAGCAGGCGCAGGGCCTCAGCGGACCAGTGGAACTGGCCGTCGTAATGCCAGTTGCCCAGGCCGGCTTCGCGCTGGGTCTGCTGCAGCTGCAGGATCTGCTGCTGCAGGTTGCCCTGCAACTGCTGCTGGGTGCGCAGGGTCTGGTGGGTGAGGTAGAGGAACAGCAGACCGCTGGCCAGCACGAAGATCAGCCCCTTGAGGCTTTGCAGCAGCGCATGGCTGCTGGCGTCGAGGGGCAGGCTGAGCAGCAGGCGGTCGCTGAGCAGAATCCAGGCGGCGGCGCAGAGGATATAAATACCGGTCAGGCGCAATGGCCGAGAAAGGCTGGGTCGCATCCTTAACCCCTGGCGGTTGCGGGTAGGGATACCCGTGCCACTGCAGGAGAAACGGGTTCGTTGTCAGTCTAGCCGCTATACCCGGAGCTGCCGGTTGTTCGTCTGGATGCCGGGGAGCCGCCCCGGGCGGGGCGGCGTGGTTTCAGAAACCTTCGAGGACGATCTTGCCGCGGGCCTGGCCGCTTTCCAGCAGACTGTGGGCGCGGCGCAGGTTGGCCGCGTCGATGCGGCCGAAGTGCTCGCCCAGGGTGGTTTTCAGCACGCCGTCGTCGATCAGCTGGCTGACCCGGTTGAGCAGGCGGTGCTGCTCGATCATATCGGCGGTCTGGTACAGCGAGCGGGTGTACATGAACTCCCAGTGCAGCGACAGGCTCTTGCGCTTGAGCTTGACCACGTCCAGCTCGGCCGGGTCGTCGATCAGCGCCAGCTTGCCCTGCGGGGCGAGAGCCTCGACCAATTGATCGAGGTGCTGGTCGGTATGGGTCAGGCTGGCCACATGGCTGACGCTGTTGATACCCAGCGCCTGCAGTTGTGGCAGCAGCGGCTGGCTGTGGTCGATCACGTGGTGGGCGCCGAGGCCCTGCACCCAGTCGCGGGTTTCCGCGCGCGAGGCGGTGCCGATCACCGTCAGGCCGGTGAGCTGGCGGGCCAGCTGCACCAGGATCGAACCGACACCGCCCGCTGCGCCGACGACCAGTAGGCTCTGCTGCTGGTCGCCCTGGCCCTCCCTGATCTGCAGGCGCTCGAACAGCAGCTCCCAGGCGGTGATAGCGGTCAGCGGCAGGGCGGCGGCGCGGGCGAAGTCCAGCGAGCCGGGCATGCGCCCGACCAGGCGCTCGTCGACCACGTGCAGCTCGCTGTTGGCGCCCGGGCGGTCGAGGGCGCCGGCATAGAACACCCGGTCGCCAGCACGGAACTGCTTGACCGCCTCGCCCACCGCCAGCACCACGCCGGCCACATCCCAGCCCAGCACCTTGGCGTCGCCGGCGGCGGGGGAGACGTTGCGGCGGATCTTGGTATCCACCGGGTTGACCGAGATCGCCTTGACCTCCACCAGCAGGTCGTGGGGCCCTGGCTGCGGCGCCGGTAGCTCGATGTCGAGCAGGGCCTCGGCATGTTCGATGGGCAGGGACTGGTAGTAGGCGATGGCTTTCATGCGGCGGACTCCACGGCAGGTCGCAAGGGGGCAAAGTCGAATGTTCCAGCTTAGTTGGCCATTGGCGGCTCGTCGGCTGGAGATGCTGCGCATGTTGATCTGTCGCTGTGGCGAGAAAAAGAGCCTGGGAATAGAGTCTCTTTCAATATTATGTTGAAAGTGATTTGGCCCATGCTGCGTCTCGACGACCTCAACCTGTTCGCCCGTACCGCCGAGCTCGGCAGCCTGTCCGCCGCCGCCCGCGAGCTGGACATCTCGCCGGCGGTGGCCAGCGCCGCGCTCAAGCGCCTGGAACAGCAGCTGCAGGTGCGCCTGATCCTGCGCTCGACCCGCAGCCTGCGCCTGACCCCCGAGGGCGAGCAGTACCTGGCCCATGCGCGCAGCGCCCTGCACAGCCTGGAGAGTGGCCGCCTGGCCCTGGCCAGCGGGCGCGAGAGCATCGGCGGGGTGCTGCAGCTGGCCGCGCCCTCGGACTTCGGGCGCAACGTGCTGCTGCCCTGGCTCGATCAGTTCCAGCAGGAACATCCACAGCTCAGCCTGCGCCTGTTGCTCAGCGACCGGGTGGCCGACCTGTTCCGCCAGCCGGTGGATATCGCCCTGCGCTATGGCGAGCCGGAAGATTCCAGCCTGGTGGCGCTGCCCATCGCCCCCGGCAACCGCCGCGTGCTGTGCGCCGCGCCGGACTACTTCGCCCGCCATGGCGTGCCGCAGCAGCCGGCGGCGCTGCGCCGGCACAACTGCCTGCTGTACATGCTCGGTGGCCGCGTGCACGAGCGCTGGAGCTTCTCTGGCGAGGCGCTGACGGTAAGCGGCAACCGGGTCAGCGACGATGCCGATGTGGTGCGGCGCTGGGCCGTGGCGGGGCAGGGCGTGGTGTACAAGTCGTGGCTGGATGTGGCGGCCGACGTGCAGGCTGGGCGCCTGCAGGTGGCCCTGGGCGACTACCTGGGCGAGCCGACGCCGCTCAACCTGATCTGCGCCCATCGCGACCAGTTGAGCCGGCCGGTGCGCCTGCTGCACGAGTTTCTCCAGCAGCGCTGCGCCGAGCTGCTGGCGCAGGTGCCCTGGGCATAAACAAGTAGGGCGGGTGCAACCCGCGTCGCGTATCGCGCGGGTTGCAGCCGCCCTACACAGGCGAGGCGAGAGCTGTTCTAGCCGCGCTTCGGCGGTGTCAGCCCGCAGCCTCTGAGGATGATGCGTTCCAAGTTGTCGGCGGCTTCATCGAAGTCGGCGCGCTTGAGGCTGCTCTTGCCGGTCAGGCGGCAGATCTGGCTGGCGAAGTCGGCGTAGTGCTGGGTGCTGCCCCACAGCAGGAAGATCAGGTGCACCGGGTCGATCGGCTCCATCTTGCCGGCGTCGATCCAGGCCTGGAACACCGCGGCGCGGCCGCGGAACCAGTCGCGGTAGTCCTGGGTGAAGTGGCTGGTCAGGCACTCGCCGCCGCTGATCACTTCCATGGCGAAGATGCGCGAGGCCAGCGGCTGGGTGCGCGAGAACTCGACCTTGGAGCGGATATAGCGGCTCAGCGCCTCGGCCGGGTCGTCGTTCACGTTCAGCGAGCTGAAGGTGTCGTCCCACTGGTCGAGGATGTTGTTCAGTACCGCAACGTACAGCCCCTGCTTGTTGTTGAAGTAGTAGTGCAGGTTGGCCTTGGGCAGCCCCACCGCCTGGGCGATGCTGTTCATGCTGGTGCCCTTGTAGCCGTGGCGGGCGAATTCGATTTCGGCGGCGGCGATGATCGCCTTCTCATTTTTCTGACGGATGCGCCCGGCGGGTTTGCCGACGCTGGAAACGGGGGGAGTTGCTGCGGGCATCGAAGGTTTCCGTACTGAATAAACGGTGTTCACGCGCACAGATACCCCACTGCGGGTCATGAAACAACCCTTAGGCGTCAAAAACGTGTTTCGTTCGGAAGAAGAGGGCATCTTGGCTATGAAAATGGCCGATTAAGCGTCAGAAAAACGTCTTTTCCGTCGAATCTGTACTGCTCAAGAAATCACCGTTTTCATCTGCAGGCCTTGTGGTACGGGAGTTCCAGCTTGTTGTTGAAACTGTTACAGGGTCAGTTGCCGGTAGCCGCCAGCGCTTCGAGGAAACTCTCCAGCACCAGCTGCGCCCGCCGCCCCTTGCGCGTCACCGAGGCCAGGGTCAGGTCGTAGAAGCGGCTGGCTGGCTTGAGCACCCGCAGGCGGCCCTGCTGCACCCACTGCTGGGCGTAGTGGTCGGGCAGGTAGCCGATGTAGCGCCCGGTGAGAATCAGGAAGGCCATGCCCTCGCGATCCGAGGCGCTGGCCGTGCAGTTGAGCACCTGGTACTGGGCCTGGATCTCCGGCGGCAGGCGGAAGGTCGGGGCAATCGCCTCCTGGGCATTCAGGCGGGTGTCGGACAGCTGCGCGTCGTCCACGTAGAACAGCGGGTGGCCCACCGCGCAATACAGCTGCGAGCGCTCGCCATACAGCGGCTGGTACTCCAGGCCGGACAGCGGATGGCCCTGGGGCACCACGCCGACATGCAGGCTGCCGTCGAGTACGCCCTGTTCCACCTCCGAGGGCGGGGTCATGCGGATCTGGATGCGCACATCCGGGCCGCGCTCCTTGAGCCGTGCTAGCGCATGAGTAATGCGCATATGCGGCACGGTCACCAGGTTGTCGGTAAGGCCGATATGCAGCTCGCCGCGCAGCTGGCGGTGCAGGCCGTTGACCCCGTTGCGGAAGCTCTCCAGCGCGCCGAACAGCTGCAGCGCCGACTGGTACACCTCGCGACCTTCTTCGGTCAGGGCGAAGCCGGCGCGGCCGCGCTGGCACAGGCGCAGGCCCAGGCGCTGCTCCAGGTCGCTCATCTGCTGGCTGATCGCCGAGCGGCCGATGCCCAGCACGCTTTCCGCGGCGGAGAAGCCACCGCACTCGACCACGCTGCGGAACAGGCGCAGCAGGCGGATTTCAAAGTCGCTGACCTGGGCCAGGGGATCGGAGCGGCGCGTACTCATTGTTTAGTATTCGCTTAACTAAGGATAAGAAGAGTTGTGTTTTAGTGACTTTATGCCCGTGGCACCTTTCGCTGCAACAACAAACAGGTCCCGCTTCGGGAGAGACTCGATGAACATGCCGCAGACCACCACCCCGTCCCTGGCCAGCCAGCTCAAGCTGGATGCGCACTGGATGCCGTTCTCCGCCAACCGCAGCTTCAAGCGCGACCCGCGCCTGATCGTCGGCGCCGAAGGCAACTACTTCATCGACGACAAGGGCCGTCGCGTGTTCGACAGCCTGTCCGGCCTGTGGACCTGTGGCGCCGGGCACAACCGCAAGGAAATCCAGGACGCCGTGGCCAAGCAGCTGGGCACCCTGGATTACGCCCCGGGCTTCCAGTACGGCCACCCGCTGTCCTACCTGCTGGCCGAGAAGATCGCCGAGCTGACCCCGGCCGGCCTCGACCACGTGTTCTACACCGGCTCCGGCTCCGAATGCGCCGACACCTCGGTGAAGATGGCCAAGGCCTACTGGCGCCTGAAGGGCCAGCCGAGCAAGACCAAGTTCATCGGCCGCGCCCGTGGCTACCATGGCGTCAACATCGCCGGCACCTCGCTGGGCGGCATCGGCGGCAACCGCAAGATGTTCGGCCAGATGATGGACGCCGACCACCTGCCGCACACCCTGCAGCCGCACCTGGCCTACACCAAGGGCATGGCCGAGACCGGCGGCGTGGAGCTGGCCAACGAGCTGCTGAAGCTGATCGAACTGCATGACGCCTCCAACATCGCCGCCGTGATCGTCGAGCCGATGTCCGGTTCCGCTGGCGTGATCGTGCCGCCGCAGGGCTACCTGCAGCGCCTGCGCGAGATCTGCACCCAGCACAACATCCTGCTGATCTTCGACGAAGTGATCACCGCCTTCGGCCGCATGGGCAAGTGGACGGGGGCCGAATACTTCGGCGTCACCCCGGACATCATGAACACCGCCAAACAGGTCACCAACGGTGCCATCCCGCTGGGCGCGGTGATCGCCTCCAGCGAGATCTACAACACCTTCATGCAGCAGGCGATTCCGGAGCACATGGTCGAGTTCGGCCACGGCTACACCTACTCCGGCCACCCGGTTGCCTGTGCCGCCGGCCTGGCCACCCTGGAGCTGCTGCAGCGCGACAACCTGATCGAGCAGTCCGCCGCCCTGGCGCCGGTGTTCGAAGAGAAGCTGCACAGCCTCAAAGGTAGCAAGCACATCATCGACATCCGCAACTGCGGCCTGGCCGGTGCCCTGCAGCTGGCCCCGCGTGACGGCGACGGCGTGATCCGCCCATACGAGGCTGGCATCAAGCTGTGGCAAGCCGGTTTCTACGTACGCTTCGGCGGCGACACCCTGCAGTTCGGGCCGACCTTCAACACCAAGCCCGAGCAGCTGGACACCCTGTTCAACGCCGTCGGCGAAATCCTCGCCAAGGTCGACTGATGAGCCAGCGGCCGCAGGCAGTGCCCACCGTGCAGGTGGACAACGAGCGGGTGATCGTCACCGAGTGGCGCTTCGCCCCCGGCGCGGAAACCGGTCGCCACTGCCACGGCTACGACTACGTGGTGGTGCCGATGACCAACGGCACCCTGCTGCTGGAAACCCCCGAGGGCGACAAGCATGCGCCCCTGGTGGCCGGCCAGGCGTACTTCCGCAAGGCCGGGGTCGAGCACAACGTGATCAACGCCAGCGACCACGAAGTGGTCTTTGTCGAAACCGAAATCAAATGATTCGCGGCGGCTGCCAGTGAGGCAGTCGCCCTCCAGAACACCAACGAGGGAACACCCATGAGTACCGTCGCCCACTTCATCAATGGCGAAATCGTGCTGCGCAGCGGCCGCACCGCCCAGGTCTTCAACCCGTCCATCGGCGAGCCGGTGCGTCAGGTCGAACTGGCCGACCGCGCCACCATCCAGGCCGCCATCGACGCCGCCAAGGCTGCCTTCCCGGCCTGGCGCAACACCCCGCCGGCCAAGCGCGCCCAGGTCATGTTCCGCTTCAAGGTTCTGCTTGAGGCCAACAAGGACAAGATCGCTGCGATGATCAGCGAAGAGCACGGCAAGACCCTGGAAGACGCCGTCGGCGAACTGCAGCGCGGCATCGAGAACGTCGAGTACGCCTGTGGCGCCCCCGAGCTGCTGAAAGGCGAATACAACCGCAACGCCGGCCCGAACATCGACAGCTGGTCCGACCACCAGCCGCTGGGCGTGGTTGCCGGTATCACCCCGTTCAACTTCCCGGCCATGGTGCCGCTGTGGATGTACCCGCTGGCCATCGTCTGCGGCAACTGCTTCATCCTCAAGCCGTCCGAGCGCGACCCGAGCTCCACCCTGTTCATCGCCCAGCTGCTGCACGAAGCCGGCCTGCCCAAGGGCGTGATCGGCGTGATCAACGGCGACAAGGAAGCGGTGGACGCGCTGATCGAAGCGCCGGAAGTCAAAGCCATCAGCTTCGTCGGCTCGACCCCGATCGCCGAATACATCTACACCGAGGCCAACCGTCGCGGTAAGCGCGTGCAGGCCCTGGGCGGCGCCAAGAACCACGCCGTGGTACTGCCGGACGCCGACATCGACAACACCGTCAACGCCCTGATGGGCGCCGCCTACGGCTCCTGCGGCGAGCGCTGCATGGCCATCTCCGTGGTGGTTGCCGTGGGTGACCAGGTTGCCGACACCCTGATCGCCAAGCTGACCCCGAAAATCCAGGCGCTGAAAATCGGTGCCGGCACCTCCTGCGGCCTCGACATGGGCCCGCTGGTTACCGGCGCGGCGCGTGACAAGGTCAAGGGCTACATCGACGCCGGCGTGGCCCAGGGCGCGACCCTGGTGGTCGACGGCCGCGGCCTGTCGGTACCGGGCAACGAAGCTGGCTTCTTCGTCGGCGGCACCCTGTTCGACAACGTCACCCGTGACATGAGCATCTACCAGGAAGAGATCTTCGGCCCGGTACTCTGCGTGGTACGCGTCGGCAGCCTGGAAGACGCCATGCAGCTGATCAACGACCACGAATACGGCAACGGCACCTGCATCTTCACCCGCGATGGTGAAGCGGCGCGCCTGTTCTGCGACGAGATCGAAGTCGGCATGGTCGGCGTCAACGTACCGCTGCCGGTACCGGTGGCCTACCACAGCTTCGGCGGCTGGAAGCGCTCGCTGTTCGGCGACCTGCACGCCTACGGCCCGGACGGTGTGCGCTTCTACACCAAGCGCAAGACCATCACCCAGCGCTGGCCGCAGCGCGCCAGCCACGAGGCGGCGCAGTTCGCCTTCCCGAGCAACGGCTGATGTAACCGAAGGGCTGGTCGCAAGACCGGCCCTTTTTTCGATTGGTTTTTCGCAACACAACCTGCCGCGCGGGCGCGGCATTGGTGCAGTGACCCTCACGGGAAACGGCACCCCTTGGGTGAGCGGACTCACGGCCACGTGACCTGCAAGCCCGCTCTCCCAAGGGCAGCCCACTTCCATCACAAGAAGAGGACACCCTTGCAATGAGCAAACCCATGATTGGCCTTCCCCTGTGCCGCTGGCAGCTGACCGACCGCGATATCGGCTGGTTCCATCTGGTGGGCGAGAAGTACATCCAGTCCGTCACCGGCTTCGGCGCCTTCCCGCTGATGATCCCGGCCTTCGGCGATGACCTGGACATGGAAACCGTGCTCGACAGCGTCTCCGGCATCATGTTCGGCGGCTCGCTGTCCAACGTGCACCCCAGCTGCTACGGCGACGACCACCCCGGCCTGGGCCTGGCCGACAAACCCCGCGACGCCACCGTGCTGCGCCTGATGCGCGCCTGCATCGACCGCGGCATTCCCTTCCTCGGCATCTGCCGTGGCGTGCAGGAACTCAACGTGCTGTACGGCGGCACCCTGCACCGCGAAGTGCACAACGTGCCGGGTCGCCTCGACCACCGCGAAGTGAAGGATGTGCCGGACAACGTGGCCTACGGCCCGATCCACAAGGTCGCCCTGACCGAAGGTGGCGTGCTGCACCAACTGCTCGGCGAGCGCGAGATCAGCGTTAACTCGCTGCATGGGCAGGGCATCGATCGCCTCGGTGAGGGGCTACAGGTCGAGGCCGTGTGTGAGGATGGGCAGATCGAGGCGGTCAGTGTGATCGGCGCCAAGGCGTTTGCCGTTGGCGTGCAGTGGCACCCGGAGTATCGCTATTGGGAGAAGGCCGATTACAACGCACTGATTGGGGCGTTTCATGAGGCGGCGCGGGAGTATCAGGCGAAGAAGTCTGAGCGGAAGAGGGCGGCGGTAGTGGTCTGAGTGGGGACGTTGCACTGAGTGGTTGATTGAAAAGAAAAGGCCAGTCGAGAGACTGGCCTTTTTATTTGCTAAACGATAGACAGTGTTGTGCTCAAGCCATCCTGCTGACTTTCAGTGATAGCTGTGGCGATGCATTAGCGGGTGTCGAATAAGCAGTTGGTTAAGCAACCTCTTTGGCTGCTTGGTTATTTGCGTAATTCATTCCGCTAAGGTCTAACAGCGCACAGTAGTAGTGATAGTCCAGCGCACCTTCGAGTAGTGGGGCGCGCTCATGCAGGCGCGTTCTAGTGGGCGATTATCGCTCATGTAAGTCGAGACCTTTTAAAGCTTTGAATGTGAGGAAAAAAGCTTTTGCCTGAAGCGGGCTAGGTCATGTGTCGATAGCTTTATATGCTGCATGCAGAGTCTGCGCGGTAGGGAGGCCCCAAGATAAAAGGCTTGGGGCTGAGCTCGTCTTTTCGTTGGCTGGCGGCAAGTGGCCTTTGGCTTAAGCCCGCCTGCACGACAAAATCCGTAGTTGGCCTGATTTAAATAAAACTTTCCTAATGCACTTGGCTTTGCTCTTTTGGCTAAAGCTGAGTGCAGTGGGTGACTATCTGTATTAAAAGAATAAAAAGGTATTTTAATGCGTAGGCCGTTGATTGCTCTCTCGCTTTGTCGCTGGCAGTTGAAAGATCGCGACGAGGGCTGGTATCACCTTGTGGGCGAGAAGTACGTTCGGGTTATTACCAACTATGGGGCATTCCCCTTCACTGTCCCGGCGTTAGCCAGTGATCTGGATATTGATACGGTGCTGGAAAATGTATCGGGCTTGATCTTCGGCGGTTCGATTTCGAATATCCATCCAAGTTTCTACGGCGATGACAGCGAAGGCGTGGGCCTGGAGGACCGCGACCGCGATGCCACGGTTTTTCCGTTGATGGCTGCAGCTATTGAGCGTGGCATTCCGGTATTGGGGATTTGTCGCGGTATTCAGGAAATGAACGTGCTGTTCGGCGGCACCCTACACCGCCATGTGCATGAAGTTGAAGGGCGCCTGGATCATCGTGAAATCGATGCCGAAGACGAGGTCTGCTATGCCCCGATTCATGACGTCACGCTGACTGAGGGTGGCGTGCTGCATGCACTGCATGGCGTTACCCAGTTGCGGGTCAACTCCTTGCACGGCCAGGGTATTGCGCGTCTGGGGGAGGGCTTGCAGGTAGAGGCTGTGGCCGAAGACGGCCAGATCGAAGCGATCAGCGTCAAGGGCGCCAAGTCGTTCGCGCTAGCCGTGCAATGGCACCCGGAGTATCACTCGAGAGAAAACCCGGACTACGACTTGTTCATTACCGCCTTCCACGATGCGGTTAAGGACTATCAACTCAGTCGTTCTAACTCGATGGCTTGCGCATAAGCCATTGGCTACGCGGGAAACAGTAGTAGGGCGGGTGCAACCCGCGTAACCGGCGGCGCGGGTTGCACCCACCCGACGGCGAGGCATACCGACAACGCCGAGCGGCCTGAAGCGCAAAGCGCGAAGCCTGCAGGCGCACAAACTCCTCGTCAGCAGGCCGAGCGCAGGGGGTGTGTACCGCATAGATGCGCCGGCCCCGGAGCGGCCCCGGATGCCGGGGTGTGTTTCTTTGCTTACTCTTCTTTGCACAAGCCAAGAGAGACGAAGCGAAGCGGAGTAGCAGCCGCAGGCTGGCCCGAATGGTGAGCGTAGCGAGTCAAGTGACTCGCCCAGCAGGGCGAAACCGTGCAGTCGGGCAGCCTCAGCAATAAGCTCGCGCACGAAAGCTTTCATCCCCAATGCTCACTTCACAGGCTTGCGATTGCGTGCATAAAGCGACTTACCACCAGTGGCTGTAGTGCCTCGCTCCTGCAATTCAAAACGGCCGTTTTGCGCCTTAATCAGGTCACTCAGCTTCTTGTGCCCATATAGGCGTGAGTCGAAGTCCGAGCGCAGCTTGCTGATATTCATCCCCAGTGCGCCCAGGTGACACCAGCCATCCTCATCCGAGTTGTCGTCGATCACCTTGGCGATAAAGTCCACCGGCACTTTCTGTGGCTTCACTTTGACCGGTGCAGGCGGCGCTGCAGGTTTGGCGTCCGGCGCCACGGCGGCCTGCGGTGCTACCGCCGGAGCACTGGCGGCAGCCTCTACTTCGGCCGGCTCGGCATCGCTGCGCAGCAGCTCTGTGTAGATGAACTTGTCGCACGCTGACACGAACGGCTTAGGTGTCTTCTGCTCGCCAAAGCCGATTACCTCCAGCCCTTCCTCGCGCAGGCGTGCAGCCAGGCGTGTGAAGTCGCTATCGCTGGACACCAGGCAGAAACCATCGAAGCGCCGGGTGTAGAGCAGATCCATGGCATCGATGATCAGCGAACTGTCGGTGGCGTTCTTGCCGGTGGTGTAGGCAAACTGCTGCATCGGTTGAATCGAATGTTCCAGCAGCACCTTCTTCCAACCGCCCAGCTGCGGGCCAGTCCAGTCGCCATAAATACGTTTGACGCTGGCTATACCGAACTTGGCGATTTCTTCGAACAACCCTTCGACAATTGCGGCGGAGGCATTGTCGGCATCGATCAGCACTGCAAGGTGCTTCTGCTGGCGGGGTGGGGTGGGCTTGCTGGCCATGGATCATCCTTGATTGCGCGATGTCCAGACCATACTGCGAACGGTTGGCCCAGCGCCATAGTTGATAACCCGGTCAGCTCGCCGGGCCACACTGCACGGCAAACCGTGCATCATGCCCAGTCAGCTAACGGCCAAGGACTCCCATGCTCACCTTCGACTGGCTCCGCCACCACCCCCAGCACTGCGCCCAATTGGCCGAGTGGCTGTACCGGCAATTCCCCTACGAATTCAGCGAACAGTCGCTGGCCGACTGGCAGGCCGAGTTCGCCGCTGGCCAGCACAATGGTGACTGGGCGATGCGCATCGCCCTGCAGGACTGCCAGCCGCTCGGCTGCGCCGGCCTGGCCCGTGACGACCTGGCCTTGCGCCCGGAACTCGGCCCCTGGCTGGCCTGCGTCTATGTGCTGCCACAGGCGCGGGGCCAGGGGCTGGCCGAGCGACTGATCGAAGATGTCTGCACGGCTGCCCGCGAGCAGGGCCACGAGCGCCTGTACCTGCATACGCAGGATCGCGCCGACTACTACGCCCGGCGTGGCTGGACTCTGCTGGAGCATTTTCAGGCCTGGGGCGCTACCCAGCACCTGCTGACGCGCGAGTTGTAGCGGCAGAAATAACAAGCCCCGCACGGGGCGGGGCTTGTCGGTTACCAGCGGTAGTAGCCGCCGCCATGGCCGCGACCGTGGCCGTGGCGATGGTGGTGACGGTCATCGTAGTAGCGGTATCCCGGTACCACCACCGTATAGGGGCGGTAGTACACCGGTCGTGGAGCGTAATAGACCGGGCGGGGTTCGTAGTACACCGGTGGTGGTGGGTAGTAGGCCACCGGAGGCGGAGGGTAGTAGGCGACGGGCGGTGGCGGAGGTGCCACGTACACCGGCCGGGCCTGACTGGCGATTACGCCGCCGACCACGGCACCGATCGCCACACCTGCGGCCACATCGCCGCTATCCGCCGCAACGGCGGGTTGCTGGCCAACCAGTGCCAGGCTGACCACCAGGCCACTGACAAGGGAAAGACGCGACAGCATGTTCGTGCACTCCTCTGAGACCGGAATTGCCCGGTTAACAGTTCGACCGCGCGGTTGCCCATTGTGCTCCCGAGGCAACGTAAAGCCTGTGTAAAAGTGGATACAAAGCGGTGCGATCGGACGTGTGGCACGAGTTGTCGGCTGCTGCGCATTGGTGGGGGCGTTTTATTGCTAGTTTTAAGTTATCAGCCCGTCGCGGATGACTGCCCACGCCATGGAGCTTCTGAGCCGGTTCACCCCTGTTGCCTGGCTGCGCCATGAGGCCATACGGTCTGCTGCATGCCTGACGCTGCTGGGGCTGCTGGCAGGCTGTGCCAGCCGCCAGGATCACGCCGGCATCGTGGCGAACCGCAGCCCGGCTGCGCCTGCCGAGTTCTTCCAGACCCACACCGACCGCATCGCCACCATCGGCATGCGCAACAACCTCAACGCGCTTTACCGACTGATGGACAAGCTCTACCTGCGCAACCCGCGCGAATGGCGCAAGAGCGGCCAGCCCGACCGCCAGGCGGCCGAGCGCCAGGTGCAGATGGCCATCGAGCAGAGCCTGCCGCTGGGTACGCTGGGCGCCCGCACCGATGTGGCGGCACTGAGCTATGCCCTGAGCGCCGACTACCAGGGCGACCGGGTCGGTGCCTTCATCTATGCCCTGGGCAGCATGCTGGTCACCGCCCATGGCGGGCGCACCGAGTTCTACATGACCGACGAGCTGGATCCGCAGTTTATCCACAACGCCGCGCGCAATGTGGAAAGGGCCGCCTGGCTGCTGGCCAGCCGTAACGACCTGCAGGGCAACCCCTGGCTGTTGTCCAACGAGATTTCCGGCGATGGGCGCAACCTCAGCTTCGCCGTGGAGTTCGGCAAGATAGTCGCGCGCCTCGATCTGCTCACCGATGTGCTCGACGAGCGTTACCGGCGCCTGGGCGTCAACTATGCCCAGAGCCTGCTGTTCATGAACTTCCTGCCGGTGCAGTAGGGCGTTTCAGGGCTGCCAGTCTTTCAGGCCGTAGCGGGCCAATATCCGCTGCAAAACCCCGTTCGCGCGTATCTCGCGCATCCCCTCGCTGAACAGCCGGGCGTACTCCTGTGCCTGCGGGTGCCCCGGGCCGATGGCCATGTAGGCCAGCGTGCCGCCGATGCAGCCGGCCTTGCGGATGCCTTCCTGCGGCTGCTGGTGCTGGGTGTAGGCCACCAGGTTTTCCTCCTCGACGAAGGTATCGAAGCGCTTGAGCAGCAGTTGCTTGAGCAGGCGCTCGGTCAGATCGTTGCCGGCGTGCAGCTGGAAGACCTGGCCGTGCTGGCGGATATAGGCATCCAGCTCGGCGCCGTAGGAGTAGCCCTGGATGATTCCGGTGTTGCGCGTGGCCAGGCTCTGCACACCGTGGTAGCGCCAGTCGTCGCTGGCCCGGGTGTAGAAGCAGAAGCGGTTGGAGGACACCGCTTCCTCGGGGTAGACGAAGTCCGGTGCTTCATCGCGCAGGGTCGAGGGCGAGGCGGTGTAGCGGCCGCTGCGCACATCGTTGAGGGCGCGGCTGTAGTTCTCGTTGACCAGGCGCACCGGGATGCCGTGGCGGGCGAAGATGGTGCGGATGATCTCGACGGTGAAGCCTTCCCGTACGCTGCCGGCCGTACAGCTGAACGGACACCAGTAGGCCGGCGAAGCCAGGACGATTTCCTCCCCGGCCCTCGCCAGGCAGGCCGGCAGCAGGGCCAGCGCCAGCGCGAATCGCCACCTCACCATGTTGCCGCCGCTCCCGGAGCTGCATCAGTACCTTGAGCCTAGCAGTGCTGCACCGGCGTTTTGTCGGGGCTGATCCGATTGAACTGCACCCTGCAAAAAGCCCGGCAGGAGCCGGGCTTTTCGTGGCGCGGGGGGGGGGCAGGTTCAGACCTTGCGAACGAACTCCGACTTGAGCTTCATTGCGCCGATGCCGTCGATCTTGCAGTCGATGTCGTGGTCGCCGTCGACCAGGCGGATACCTTTGACCTTGGTGCCGACCTTGACCACCAGGGACGAGCCCTTGACCTTGAGATCCTTGATCACGGTGACGCTGTCGCCGTCCTGCAGCACGTTGCCCACCGAGTCCTTGATCACTTTCTCGCCATCGCCGGCTTCCGCCACGGCGCTGGCCGACCATTCATGGGCGCATTCCGGGCAGACCAGCAGCGCGCCGTCTTCGTAGGTGTATTCGGACTGGCATTGGGGGCAGGGCGGCAGGGTGCTCACGGCGGTTCCTCGGTGGCGGTGCGTGGATAAAGGCGCGCATTGTATAGGGTTTTTGCGTCTTTGCTGGTATTGCCGCTGTCCGGGCGTCGTCTGTGGGTCGAACTCTGGCGGGCCGGAGGCCGTCCCAACCTGTAGCGAAGGGGGGATGGCTCATGTTCTTTGCGGATTTGCGCGACGTGTCCTGGCGGACGACCAGCACGTGCATGGTGACCGAGCTCGTCGACGACGAGCTGCCGACCTATGCCTCGGCGCTGTCTTTTCGCTGTTCAGGGTGTGCTGGCGGGCGTCGGCCAGTTCAGCGTGCCGCTGGCGTTGAAGCGCACGGTGCCGAACAGGCCGTTGGCCAGCTTGCCGTGGAGCCGGTAGGGCAGGTTCTGGCCCTGGCGATAGCCGGACGCAGCCCAGGCCTGGCGTACCAGGGAGAAGGTCGAGACGCTCATGGGAATGCGCACCAGGGCTTCGCCGAAGCGCGGCACCTGCCCGGCCTCGGCGCTGACGCCGCTGGCCAGGGGTTGGCCGTTAATGGCCAGATCAAGTGCCACGCCGTTGTAGTCGAGGTTGTCGTCGTTGGGATTCTGCACCCGTAGCACCACGGCAAAGCGCATTTCCAGGTCCTGTCCGGGCAGCGGCTCGAGGCCGACCAGGTCGATGTGCAGCGGGTCGCGCGGGAACAGGCTGCTGCAGGCTGTGAGGACGAGCAGCAGGCTGGCGAGGAGCAGAAAGCGGAGTAGCTGGGACATCGGGCTGGCCTCTCGGGATTGCCTGCAGAGTAGAGCAGCGGCGGCAGCCGGTCATTGCCTACCTCTGCTTGATCAATCAGCAGTATTGCCAAGTCTGGTTCAGTAACTGAGCGTCAGTTTGCTGTTACTGCTCAGTCCCTGAACATTGAGTTCACCGGTGGTGGCATTCCATGTGAATGGGGCAGCCGTATAGGGATTGTTCAGCTCGGACTGCTGGGCGGAGGAGGCAACATCCTGTCGGGAAACGTTTTCGCTGCGCAGGATAGCCAGCAGCAGGGTGGCGCGGCGGATACCCTCCAGGTCGTAGACCCGCATCAGGTAGTTGGCAAAGCCGTCGTCACCCAGCTCGGCAGCCAGCAGGTTGCCGGTTAGGTTGTAGAGATAGTTGTGCCGTCGCTTGGACTGGAACGTCGGGACGTCTTCGAGGGCTTTGGGCAACTGTTCATAGGGTACGGAGAAGGTTTTCTCGGTGGCGAGCAGGAAGTCCGCATTTTGATTGTTTGACGCTTGCGGCTGTAGGAAAGGCAAGCCCCAGGAATACAACAGGCGCTGCTGTAGTGGTGGGCCACCGTCGCTATGGAATCCGCTGAATTCGCCGTTTTTCATCTGCACGATGAGGCGCGAGCTGAAGCTCTGCTCACCGCTCAGGGTACGGCGCATCGAGCGTTCCTCAGTACTCAGGGGCTCCTGCCAGCAAGCAGGAATGGCGGCTTGCAGTTGTTTGGGCGGTAGCTGTCTGAGCGTCAGGTTGCCCCAGATGAAGTGTCGTTTGATCGCTTGGACGGCAATCATCTTGGGTAGCAGGATATCGGCCTTGGCGAGGGCCATGCGCCAGAAACGCAGATCCGCTTCAAGCAGATGACGGGCCTGCTCTGCATGGCCCAGGCGGCTAGCTAGCCAGGCGCGGGTAAGCAGCAGGCGCTGGCCGCTGAATACGGTTGGGTAGTCGGGAGTCCCCGAGAATATGTCGTAGGGTAATGGGTCGTAGATGTCTGTTCGGGTGAGCAGACCTTGGTAGCGCTCCAGCAGGAAATGTTCGTGTTGCAACCATTCATCAATAACCGGCTCATTGGCTATCAGCAGGGCTCCGCATTCGGAGGAACTGCTTTCGCAGGCATCGAGCAGGTTGCTGAAAGAGGTGGTTCTTGCAGTGAAGGGCGTAGGGCGCTGTTGCTCCAGCTCTAGTAGTTCAGCGCGATTGGGCTGCTGCAGGGCCCAGCGCATCCAGGCAATACGGTTTTGCCCCAGTTTTATGGGCGACTGTCCGGGTGGTGCCGAGAAACCTAGTAGATAGAGCTGGGCATTGTTCTGATCGGCGGGGATCGGGCGCGCATTGTAGGAATCGATGAGCGTCTGAGCCTGAGTGGACACTGGCTCGTCGTGCCAGTTGATGGCTAGCAGGGCGCAATAACTGAGCAGCAATAGGGTGGCGGTGAGTAGGCTGATTCCCAGTAGGGCTCTAGCGAGTTTGCGTCTGTTCGTCATATGTCGTCCTTGGCATGGCTGCAGGATCATATCCATTGCCAGGGGGCTCGCAAGGTTTAGCTGAGCGATCCTGCTGTCGAACTCAATACTGTGGTTGTTCGTATGGTCTGCTCAAGGTCTTGGCATGGCGCAAGCGGTTCAGGGTCAGGGGTAGGCGGCCACCGTGCGGCCTTCGGCTGCAGGCGCTTGATCAGCTCGCGGCGGTAGGCCACCACGTCGGCCACCTCGACGCTACACAGGCGCGTGACTTCCCCGCTGGTGAAGGGGGGAAGGCCATGGGCTGCCTCGCGTGGGTGGCGGTCTGCTCATGCTGGCACGCCCGTGGCGCGCTGCAAGGAGAAATCGCAGGCAAAAAAAGACCCGGCAAAGTGCCGGGTCAATAACCGTGATTAGCCTGATGAGGAGATAATCTGAAGAGTCCGACTGCGTGGCCCCTTGAGCTTATCGGCTGATCTCGCGACCAGTTGCGGTAATAATAACAATTCTCATTTTGTCGTCAATGCCTAGATGAGAATTATTTTCGACTGATTGGCAAAAGCCGGGAAAAACAAACCCCGGCACTGGGCCGGGGTTGTGGGTGAGGCTGGATCGATCAGGCTGGTTCGCGCTGCAGGCGCAGCTGGGTGACTTCCTTGTTGAGCAGGTCGATGCGTCGCGCCATGCTCTCGATCAGGCTGTGGGCGATGCGTGGGTTGCTCTGCATCAGGCTGAGGAATTGATCCTTGGGGATGACCATGACGGTGCAGGGCTCGCTGGCGATCACCGTGGCGCTGCGCTTCTCGCGGGTGAACACGGCCATGGCGCCGAAGATCTCGTCCTTCTGCACGTCGCCGACCTTCTGCCCGTCGACATGCGCCTCGGCGTGGCCTTCGATGATGACGAACACGTGGTCGGCGTCATCGCCCTGGTGGATCAGTTCTTCGCCGGCGGCAAAATGCTGGAAGCCGGTGGCCGGACGGATTTCCGGCTGCTTGAGGCGGGCCAGGGCGTCGGACAGCAGGGCGGTATGGCCGATCAGGTACTGGATGAACAGTTCCTGGCGCTGCTCGCTGCCGTAGATGTGCTTGAACACGTCGCTGCGATTGAAGGGGTTCAGGGTCAGCGGCTCTTCGCTGCTGTAGCGGCAGCTCGGCAGATCGATGCCCTGACGCAGGCCGACCAGGTCGCCTTCCTGCAGATAGAACAGCGGGCGCTCGTCGACCAGGGCGTGCAGCAGGCCGCTCTCGATGATGTACAACTGGTTGCCCGGCAGGATCTTCGCCAGATCCTCGACCTGTTCCAGGCGCAGCGGCGGGCCGCTTGGCTGCAGGCCGTCGAGCAGCTGCGCGGGCAGGCTCTGCAGGCGCTGGATCAGTTGGTCGGCGTAGGCCGGTTGCTCCCCGAGTAGGTACATGTCAGTAATTCCTTGAGCTGGCTGGGCGGACGATAAGCCACGCGCGACCCTGCAACAATAAGGGGCGCCGAAATACAGGTAAATCCCGGCGCTTGGAGGTTGTGAGCTAGCTCTTGTTGCTCAGCCCCAGGGCGTCGACCTGACCGTTCAGTTCTGCCTTGTGCGCCGGCGGCAGCTGGTTCCAGTGGACATCGAGCAGGGCGCCCTCGATGGCATAGAGCAGCACCTTGGACGCGCGGAACCCGCGGGCACGCACGGCGCGGTAGGCGTCCACCGCGCCCAGGCGGCGCAGGTCGGTGGCGTTGTGGATACCCACCGCATGCAGCCACTGCGCGGAGGTTTTACCCAGGTTTTTCAGGTGCTGTAGTTCATCGTTCATTGCGCCTCCATGCATTGCTGCGCAGCTACTGATGAGGCTGTAGGGGAATGCCTGCGAGAAAGTGTAGCGGCCGGCGTACAAAACGCCGCAGCTGCCGGTCGCCTCGGGGCGGCTCCAGAGCGGGCAAGCCAGCCAGGCAGTGCCATCGAGTAGTGCGGGCGGACGCTGGCGCAGGCACCGGTGTGGTGGTCGAGCAGGCGGGTGATGTCACTCATGCGGGCAGGGTCAGCGGGTGCGGTAGCGCAGGCGGGTGCCGAAATTGACCGACATGAGGATTTCATCGGCACTCAGCTCGACCGGGAAGTAGGCTCCGGAGATCTGCGCGTGGGCAATGCTGGCGCCTTCCAGGCTGGCGTTGCGCAGATCCAGGCCACGCAGGTCGGCGCCGCGGAAGTAGGCGTCGGTGAAGTCGATGTCCTGGGCATCCAGCAAGCGCAGGTCGAGGCCGCGGAAGTCACCGCCGCGCAGGTCGACGCTGGCGCCCTTGGGTTTCTGGGCGTTGAAGTCCTTGACCTTCTCGTTGTGCAGCAGGCGATACAGGGGGGTGTCGAGCTGGCGGGGCTGGCTCATGGGGGGCCTCCATTCAGAACCTGCCAGCAGTATAGATGGCAGGTTCCGAATGGGGCGTTGCGGCTCAGAGCCCCGGCAGGCGCTGGCGGATACGCTCGATCAGGCTGTCCAGGCTGGCAGCCAGGTGAGTGTCGACGCGCTTGCTGTGGGCCAGTTCGTCGTCGCTGAGGGCTTCACGCTTGGCCTGCTGGGCCTCGATCACTTCGAGGGTGGCATCGGACGGGTCGTTGCCTTCGGCCTGGCGCTGTTGCAGCCAGCCGGCGATCACTTCCTGCGGCGCCTGGCAGTCGAGGATCAGGAATGGCGCGCCGTTCTGTTCGGCGACTTGCCAGGCCTCGGCACGCTGCGCCTGCTTCAGGTAGGCGGCGTCCAGCACCACTGGGAAGCCGGCGTGCAGGGCGCCTTCGGCCAACTGGTGCAGACGCTGGTAGGTTTCCTGGGTAGCCTGCGGGCTGTAGATACCACCGTACAGGGCGCCCTTGGCGCTATCGGCCTGCTCGCCGAACAGGCGCTTGCGCTCCACGTCCGAGCGCAGGCGGATGGCGCCGAGGGACTCGACCAGGCGCAGGGCCACGTGGCTCTTGCCAACGGCCGAGACGCCGGTGGTGATGGCCAGGAACGGCGAGGGAATAGCGCTGTAGCTTTCTGCCAGGTTGGCGTAGTTGCGGTACTGGCGCAGGGTGGCTGCGCGTTGCTGTTCATCGGTCTGGTGGCCCAGGCTGAACAGGGCGACCTTGGCGCGTACCAGGGCGCGGTGGGACTTGTAGAGATTGAGCAGCTCCAGCGCCGCATAGTCGCCGCTGCGTTCCAGCCAGGCACTGACGAAGCGCTGTGACAGCGCCTTGAGGCCGCGGTCTTCCAAGTCCATGGCGAGGAAGGCGGCATCCAGTGCGATGTCGATCAGGCGGAACTCTTCGTTGAATTCGATGCAGTCGAACAGCACCACGGCGCCGTCAAGCAGGGTGGCGTTGCCCAGGTGGATGTCGCCGTGGCACTCGCGGATGGCGCCGGCTGCCGCGCGCTGGGCCAGCAGCGGCTCCAGGCGGCTAATACTGGCCTCCACCCAGGCTTCCAGGGCTTCCAGCTGGCGCAGGTCGGCGGCGTCGGACAGCAGCGGGCGGATCTGCACGAAGTTCTGCCGCATCGGCGCGACGATGGCGCTCGGTGCGCACAGCGGGTGGCTGGCGTCCACGGCCGGGGTGCGGCTGTGGAAGTCGGCGATCTGTTCGGCCAGGGCGTCGATGTGCGCCTCTGTCAGTTCGCCGCGGGCCTGCACGGCGCTGAGCAGCTGGCTCTGGGGGAACTGGCGCATCTTCAGTACGTATTCGATGGCCGGGCCGTCGCCGCCCAGTTGCGGGGCGTTCTCGTTGCCAGTGACTGGCAGCACGTCGAGGTACAGGCCATCGGTGAGGCGCTGGTTGAGGCGCAGCTCCTCGCCGCAGAAGTGCTGGCGCTTGGCGAGATCGGTGAAGTCGAGGAAGCCGAAGTTCACCGGCTTCTTGATCTTGTAGGCAAAGGGGCCGGTGAGCAGCACCCAGGAGATATGCGTTTCGATGACCTGGAAAGCCTCCACCGGATGCGGATAGAGGGCCGGGTTCTGCAGCGCGGCGATCAGGGCTTGGCTCACGGTCTTTCCTTGCTTGGCTCGTCGATAAGAGGCGGCATTATGGCCGCTGTGAGGCGCTCTGCAAACCGCCGGAGTGCGCCTGTTGGGCCTAGGCAAAGTGCGTATAATGCGCCGCCATGACTCGTTCCCGTACCCCGCGCAAAAGCGCCAAGCGCCGTTCCGGCAAGTCCCGCCCCTGGTTGGGTTGGGTTCTCAAACTCTCTCTGGTTGGCCTGGTTATCCTGGCCGGCTTCGCCGTGTACCTGGATGCCGTGGTGCAGGAGAAATTCTCCGGCAAGCGCTGGACGGTGCCGGCCAAGGTCTACGCGCGGCCGCTGGAGCTGTTCGAAGGCCAGAAGCTGAGTAAGCAGGACTTCCTTACCGAACTGGACGCCCTCGGCTATCGCCGTGAAGGCGCCGCCAATGGCCCGGGCGCGGCGGCGGTGAACGGCAACCAGATCGATCTGTTCACCCGCGGCTTCCAGTTCTATGAGGGCAACGAGCCATCGCAGCGCGTGCGCGTACGTTTCTCTGGTGATTACGTGGCCGGCCTGATGCAGGCCAATGGCAGCAAACTGGCGGTCGCCCGCCTGGAGCCGCTGCTGGTCGGTGGCCTGTACCCGGCGCACCACGAAGACCGCATCCTGATCAAACTGGAACAGGTGCCGCCGTACCTGGTGGAGACTCTGGTGGCGGTGGAGGATCGCGAGTTCTTCCATCACTTCGGCGTCTCGCCCAAGGGCATTGCCCGCGCCGTGTGGATCAACGCCACGGCCGGCCAGCTGCGCCAGGGCGGCAGTACCCTGACTCAGCAGTTGGTGAAGAACTTCTACCTGACCAACGAGCGCAGTCTCACCCGCAAGGCCACCGAGGCCATGATGGCGGTGCTGCTGGAGCTACATTACGACAAGAAGGAAATCCTCGAGGCCTACCTCAACGAGGTATTCCTCGGCCAGGACGGCCAGCGCGCCGTGCACGGCTTCGGTCTGGCCAGCCAGTACTTCTTCAGCCAGCCGCTGAGCGAGCTCAAGCTCGACCAGGTGGCGCTGCTGGTCGGCATGGTCAAGGGGCCGACCTTCTACAACCCGCGGCGCTTCCCCGAGCGCGCCCTGGAGCGGCGCAACCTGGTACTCGACCTGCTGGTACAGCAGGGCGTGGTGCCCGCTGCCGACGCCGAAGCGGCCAAGAGCAAGCCGCTGGGCGTGACCAAGCGCGGCAGCCTGGCAGACAGCTCCTTCCCGGCCTTCCTCGACCTGGTCAAGCGCCAGCTGCGCGACGACTACCGCGAGGAAGACCTGACCGAAGAAGGCCTGCGCATCTTCACTAGCTTCGACCCGATCCTGCAGCTCAAGGCCGAGGCGTCCCTGGCGGATACCCTCAAGCGCCTGGGTGGGCGCAAGGGCGTCGATGAAGTGGAAGCGGCGATGGTGGTGACCAACCCGGAAACCGGTGAGGTGCAGGCCATGCTCGGCAGTCGCCAGCCGCGCTTCGCCGGTTTCAACCGGGTGCTGGATGCCAGCCGGCCGATCGGCTCGCTGATCAAGCCGGCGGTCTACCTGACGGCGCTGGAGCGCCCCAGTCAGTACACCCTGACCAGTTGGCTGGCCGACGAGCCGTTCTCGGTAAAAGGCCAGGACGGCCAGGTCTGGCGTCCGCAGAACTATGACCACAAGGCTCACGGCACCATTTACCTGTACCAGGGCCTGGCCAACTCCTACAACCTGTCGACTGCCAAGCTCGGTCTGGAACTGGGCGTGCCCAATGTACTCAAAACTCTTGAGCGCCTGGGCGTCAATCGCGAGTGGCCGGCTTATCCATCGATGCTGCTGGGGGCCGGTTCGCTGAGTCCGATGGAAGTGGCGACCATGTACCAGACCCTGGCCAATGGCGGTTTCAACACCCCGCTGCGCGGTATCCGCAGTGTGCTGACCGCCGAGGGCGAGCCGCTCAAGCGTTATCCGTTCCAGATCCAGCAGCGCTTCGACCCGGGCGCCATCTACCTGGTGCAGAACGCCATGCAGCGGGTGATGCGTGAAGGCACCGGGCGCTCGGTCTACAGCCAGTTGCCGTCGTCGCTGACCCTGGCCGGCAAGACCGGTACCAGTAACGACTCGCGCGACAGCTGGTTCGCCGGTTTCAGCCAGGATCTGCTGGCAGTGGTGTGGTTGGGCCGCGACGACAACGGCAAGACGCCGCTGACCGGTGCCACCGGTGCACTGCAGGTGTGGACGAGTTTCATGGTCAAGGCCGATCCGCTGCCGCTGGACATGCCGCTGCCGGATAACGTGGTGCAGGCCTGGGTCGATGCCAGCAACGGCCAGGGCTCGGCGGCGGGTTGTCCGAATGCCGTGCAGATGCCGTATATTCGCGGCAGTGAGCCGGCCCAGGGGCAGCCTTGCGGTGGTGTTGGGACTCCGGCGGGTGAAGTGATGGACTGGGTGCGTGGCTGGCTTAATTGAATTCGCGTCGAGTGAGGAAGTACATGGCTAAGTGGTGGATTGGCGCGGTAGTGGCAGCGTCCGTGTTGAGTGGTTGCGCCAGTGTGCCGCGCGGTTCGATTCCGGTGCAGGACTCCAGCGGCCAACTGATGACCGATGAGCAGGCGGCGGCCGATGGCTATGGTCGCGGCACTGCTCGTGCGCCTGTTCAGTCGCAGGCGCAAAGCATTCCTGCCGATTCCGGCGTGGTGGTGATGGTGCCGGGTGGAGTTTCCTCCGCGCCGATCCAGACCTACCCGGATGGCAGCAGCTCGATGCCGTCTTCGATCAGCTCCGCCCCGCTGAGCACCGGGCCGATTTCCAGCGCCGGCAGCTATTCGCCCAGCATGCCGAGCATGCCCAGCGGGATTCCTTCCGGCGGCAGCCTGGCTGCGGATGAGCAGCTGGATGGCCCAGTGCTGTCGCTGCTGACCACGGCCCAGCAACAGCAGAGCAGTGGCGACCTGAACGGCGCCTCTTCCAGCCTGGAGCGTGCCCAGCGCATTGCTCCGCGCGAGCCGCAAGTGCTCTACCGCCTGGCCGAAGTGCGCCTGGCTCAGGGCGATGCGGCTCAGGCCGAGCAACTGGCGCGCCGTGGCCTGACCTATGCCAGCGGCCGTCCGGCGCTGCAGGCCGGGTTGTGGAATCTGATCGGCCAGGCCCGTGAGCGCCAGGGCGATCCGTCCGGCGCTGCACAGGCGCGCGAACGGGCGCGGGTCAACCTCTGATGAGTCCGCGTATCGCGGCGCTGGCCGATCAGTTGCTGCTGATCGAGCGTGAGCTGCGTTTGCTGGGGCTGTGGTCGCCGCAGGCGCCGGCGGCCGAGGCGCTGGCCAGTCGGGAACCTTTCTGCGTCGACACCCTGCCGTTCGAGGCCTGGTTGCAGTGGCTACTGCTGCCGCGGATGAAAAGCCTGCTGGAGAGTGGTGGGTCACTGCCTACAGCTTCGGGACTGCTGCCGATGGCGGAGGAGGTCTACAAGGGGCGGCTAGGAGAGGTGCGGGCCTTGCTGGCGGCCCTGGGGGAATTCGATCGGTTGATCGGGAGCGCCTGAGGCGCTCCGGCTTGCCAGGAAGTTACTGGCAGTTTTCCTTGATGGCAGCTTCGCTCTTGCTCATGCGTTCCTGGCGCTCTTCTTCCGTCAGGCGGCGGGTTTCGTCGCCATCCTTGACGCGTACGCGCGGGTTCGCCTTCATCTGCGCAAGATCCTTGCGTACGCGCTCGCAGTAGCTATCCATTTCTTTCTGGCGCTTGGCTGCGTCCTGCCTGGCTTCCTGGTCAAGCGCTTCCTGTTTGGCGTCCGTCTCCGGAATATCCAGCTTGGGGGCGGCGATCTTGGGCTGGGTGATGTTGGGGTTCACCTCGGCGGCCTGTTGTCCTTCCGGCGGCTGCGCCCCGAAATGTGTGTTGCCTTCAGCATCCACCCATTTGTAGATCTGGCCGGCCATGGCGCTGGCGCTCAGGGCGAGCAGCAGGCTGCCCGTGAGAATCATGCGATGCATGCTGTTTCCTTTTTTATGGCTGTGGAACCTGGTGGTTACTATAACCAAAACCGACGAAACGTCATCCTGCGCCATGTCACAGCTGCTGGTGGAAGATTCCTGAGTCTGTGGCTTGACTTGCCGTACATTAATCAGAACAATCCAACGTCCGCTGTAGTGGGGTCCGCCGCAAGTGTCCCCCAGCTCAGTGGAAAAAGGCGCTACCCGTGCCGACCCCCGTTACACCCGCAACGCGTTACCTCGCGCTGGGAAGGAAAGGCTCCGCAAGATTGGGCCGTTCCGCTACTCGTCAGGCAGACCCCTGCATTACCCGTGACCACAGTCGCGCTTGTCTGCTGACCGGTAAGACCTACTCAAAGGACCACTCGTTGACGGGTGGTAATCTGGCGTTCTAGAGGTGAACAACGTGGAGCTTTTATCCGGCGCTGAAATGGTCGTCCGCTCGCTGCGTGACGAAGGCGTGAAGTACATTTATGGGTACCCGGGCGGTGCCCTCCTGCACATCTATGATGCTCTGTTCAAAGAGCCGGAAGTGACCCACATCCTGGTGCGTCACGAGCAGGCCGCTACCCACATGGCTGACGGCTATGCCCGAGCCACCGGCAAGGCCGGCGTGGTACTGGTGACTTCCGGTCCGGGGGCGACCAACGCCGTTACCGGTATCGCTACCGCTTACATGGACTCGATCCCGATGGTCGTCATTTCCGGTCAGGTGCCCAGCACCGTGGTCGGTACCGACGCCTTCCAGGAAACCGACATGGTCGGTATCTCGCGCCCGATCGTGAAGCACAGCTTCATCATCAAGCATCCTTCGGAAATCCCCGAAGTGATCAAGAAAGCCTTCTATCTCGCCCAGTCCGGCCGTCCCGGCCCGGTGGTTGTGGATATTCCGAAGGACATGGGCGATCCGTCGCAGAAGTTCGAATACAGCTACCCGAAGAAGGTCAAGCTGCGCTCCTACAGCCCGGCTACCCGTGGTCATTCCGGGCAGATCCGCAAGGCCGCCGAGATGCTCCTGGCCGCCAAGCGCCCGATGCTGTACTCCGGTGGCGGCGTGGTCATGGGGGGCGCTTCCGAGCCGCTCACCGAGCTGGCCAAGATGCTCAATATTCCGGTGACCAATACCCTGATGGGCCTCGGCGCCTATCCGGGTAACGATCGCCAGTTCGTCGGCATGCTCGGCATGCATGGCAGCTACACCGCCAACCTGGCTATGCACCACGCTGACGTGATCCTGGCCGTCGGTGCGCGTTTCGATGATCGGGTGATCAACGGTGAAACCGCAGCCAAGTTCTGCCCGAACGCCAAGATCATCCACATCGACATCGACCCGGCTTCGATCTCCAAGACCGTCAAGGCCGACATCCCGATCGTTGGTCCAGTGGACAGCGTGCTGACCGAGATGGTCGCCATCCTCAAGGAAATTGGCGAGACCCCGAACAAGGAAACCGTCGCCAGTTGGTGGAAACAGATCGATGAGTGGCGTGGTGGTGGTCGCCTGTTCCCCTACAACGAGGGTGACGGCAGCATCATCAAGCCGCAGACCGTGATCGAAACCCTCAGCGAAGTGACCAAGGGCGATGCCTTCGTCAGCTCCGACGTGGGTCAGCACCAGATGTTCGCGGCGCAGTACTACCGCTTCAACAAGCCGAACCGTTGGATCAATTCCGGTGGCCTGGGCACCATGGGCTTCGGTCTGCCGGCAGCGATGGGCGTCAAGCTGAACTTCCCGGAGGCCGACGTGGCCTGCGTCACCGGCGAAGGCAGTATCCAGATGAACATCCAGGAGCTGTCGACCTGCCTGCAGTACGACCTGCCGGTGAAGATCATCAACCTGAACAACGGTGCCCTCGGCATGGTTCGCCAGTGGCAGGACATGCAGTACAACAGCCGTTACTCGCACTCCTACATGGAATCGCTGCCTGACTTCGTCAAGCTGGCCGAGGCCTATGGTCATGTGGGCATGCGCATCACCGACCTGAAAGACCTCAAGCCGATGATGGAAGAGGCTTTCGCCATGAAGAACCGCCTGGTGTTCCTCGACATTGCCGTGGATACCAGCGAGCACGTGTACCCGATGCAGATTCGCGGCGGTGCCATGCGTGACATGTGGCTGAGCAAGACGGAGCGGACCTGAACATGCGCCATATCATCTCCCTGTTGCTGGAAAACGAACCGGGCGCCCTGTCGCGTGTGGTTGGCCTGTTCTCCCAGCGCAACTACAACATCGAAAGCCTGACCGTGGCGCCGACCGAAGACCCCACCCTGTCGCGTCTGACGCTGACCACCGTAGGGCATGACGATGTGATCGAGCAGATCACCAAGAACCTCAACAAGCTGATCGAAGTGGTCAAGCTGGTGAACCTGTCGGAAAGCGCCCACATCGAGCGCGAACTGATGCTGGTGAAAGTGAAGGCCACCGGCGCCCAGCGCGCCGAGGTCAAGCGCACCACCGACATCTTCCGCGGGCAGATCGTCGACGTCACCAGCAGTGTCTACACCATTCAGCTGGCTGGTACGAGCGACAAGCTGGACAGCTTCATCCAGGCCATCGGCACCGCGTCGATCCTGGAGACCGTGCGCAGTGGTGTCACCGGTATTGCGCGTGGCGACAAGGTCTTGAGCATCTGATCGTCATGGTTGAAGAAAGCCCCGCCTAGTGCGGGGCTTTTTATTTCTGGCGATTCCAGAAGGCGGCGATCAGCGGATCCTTGAGGCGTTTCTGCAGGGCAAACAGGCCGATGTCGTAAGCGGTCAGTGGCGGCTGGATGTCATAGATGCGGATGCGCGCGGTCAGCGGGCTGTTGTCCAGCACGATCTGTGGCACCACGCCGATACCGAACCCCAGGCTCACCATGCTGACGATGGCTTCGTTGCCGCTCACCTGGGCATAGATGCGCGGTTTGATGTTATGGCTCTTCAGCCAGCGGTCGGTGCGCGTCCGTGCCAGCCCCTCTTCTGAAAGGATCATCGGTACGTCCCGCCAGTTCTCTGCGCTGGGGTGCTTCAACTGTTCGTCGCTGAGCAGCTGCGATGACTGCGGGCCGATGAAGCGTAGCTCGGAGCGGGCAATGGGTTGAAACTCGATGTCGGCAGGCAGGTTGTCCGGGCGCGCGCCGATGGCCAGGTCTTCCAGTTCCTGTTGTACGCGTTCGACGGCCTTGGCTGGGTCGCCGGTGTGCAGCTTCATTTCGATGCGCGGGTAGTTCTGCCGGAAGCTGCTGAGGATGTCATACAGAAAGCTGTAGCTGGCCGTGACTGAGCAATATAGGGAGAGCTCGCCGTGCAGGATCAACTGATCTTGCTTGAAGGTCTGGCGAATGGCCTGCCAGCCATTCATGACCTCCTGGGCATACTCGCGAAACTGCTGGCCCTCGCGGGTCAGCCGAACCGAGCGGTTGTCGCGCAGGAATAGAGAGGCGCCGAGCTCATCCTCGAGCTGCTTGATGCTACGGCTGAGTGCCGAGGGGCTGACATGCTGTTCGCGGCTGGTTTTGCCGAAGTGCAGGTTGTCTGCCAAAGAAAGAAAAAGCCTGAGCGCGTGGCTATCCATAATCGTTTCATATATCGGCACGTTGTATTGCAAATATATCATTTTACGCAATAGAGTGAATCGCTTAAGGTGCCTCCGTAGCGGTGCTGTGCACCCCACCCCATTCGATCCAGAAGAGCCAAGAACATGAAAGTTTATTACGACAAAGACTGCGATCTCTCCATCATCCAGGGCAAGAAAGTCGCCGTTATCGGTTACGGTTCCCAGGGCCACGCTCAGGCGTGCAACCTGAAGGACTCCGGTGTTGACGTCACCATCGGTCTGCGCAAGGGTTCCGCTACCGTTGCCAAGGCTGAAGCCCATGGCCTGAAAGTGACCGACGTGGCCACCGCTGTTGCCAACGCTGACCTGGTCATGATCCTGACCCCGGACGAATTCCAAGGCCGTCTGTACAAGGACGAGATCGAGCCGAACATCAAGAAAGGCGCCACCCTGGCCTTCTCCCACGGCTTCTCGATCCACTACAACCAGGTCGTACCGCGTGCTGACCTCGACGTGATCATGATCGCGCCTAAGGCTCCGGGCCACACCGTGCGCTCCGAGTTCGTCAAAGGCGGCGGCATCCCTGACCTGATCGCCATCTACCAGGACGCTTCCGGCAACGCCAAGAACGTCGCCCTGTCCTACGCCGCTGGCGTCGGTGGCGGCCGTACCGGCATCATCGAAACCACCTTCAAGGACGAGACCGAGACCGACCTGTTCGGCGAGCAGGCTGTTCTCTGCGGCGGTTGCGTCGAGCTGGTCAAAGCCGGTTTCGATACCCTGGTTGAAGCCGGCTACGCGCCGGAAATGGCCTACTTCGAGTGCCTGCACGAGCTGAAGCTGATCGTCGACCTGATGTTCGAAGGCGGCATCGCCAACATGAACTACTCGATCTCCAACAACGCCGAGTACGGCGAGTACGTGACCGGCCCGGAAGTCATCAACGCCGAATCCCGTCAGGCCATGCGCAACGCTCTGAAGCGCATCCAGGACGGCGAATACGCCAAGATGTTCATCTCCGAAGGCGCGGCCAACTACCCGTCGATGACCGCCTACCGCCGCAACAATGCCGCTCACGGCATCGAAGTGGTCGGTGAGAAGCTGCGTGCGATGATGCCGTGGATTTCCGCCAACAAGATCGTCGACAAGACCAAGAACTAAGGTCTTCCGATGTTCAAAAAGACGCGGCTTCGGCCGCGTTTTTTTATGCTCGGCGCGGGCTTCTGGTATAAAGCCATTCGTTTGCATGGAGCTGCTGGCGAACCTCTTCCGGCGGCTTCGGTCGAAATCCATTCCAAATCGCTGCAAGGTGTTGTTCATGAACGAACGTCCCGAGGAATCCGGCTCCGCTCCCGAAGAGGAGAGCCTTCTGCCCATCGATGAGCATGTGGAGGAGGGGCACGATGCGGAAGGGCGCAAGGTGCGCCATCGTGGCATCTATCTGCTGCCCAACCTGTTCACCACGGCAGCGCTGTTCTCCGGCTTCTATGCCATCGTCAACGGCATGAACGGCCAGTTCGACCATGCGGCCATCGCCATCTTTGTGGCCATGGTGCTCGACGGCCTTGATGGCCGTGTCGCTCGCCTGACCAATACCCAGAGTGCCTTCGGTGCCGAGTACGACTCGCTGTCGGATATGGTCGCCTTCGGTGTGGCGCCGGCGCTGGTGGCCTTCGAGTGGGCCCTGGGCAGCCTGGGCAAGGTCGGCTGGATGGTCGCCTTCATCTATGTGGCTGGCGCGGCTCTGCGTCTGGCGCGTTTCAACACCATGGTCGGCAAGGCCGACAAACGCTACTTCATCGGTCTGGCCAGCCCGGCGGCGGCAGCTCTGGTGGCGGGTACCGTGTGGGCATTCAGCGACTTCGGCATCAAGGGCTCGAACATGGCCTTTGTCGTGGCCCTGCTGGTGGCGGCGGCCGGTACCCTGATGGTCAGCAACATCAAATACAACAGCTTCAAGGATCTGGATCTGAAAGGTCGCGTGCCTTTTGTGGCGATCCTTGTCGTGGTGCTGGTGTTCGCCGTGGTG
>NZ_LZEU01000001.1:1677500-1885000 GCF_014490745.1 Pseudomonas alcaligenes
CCGAGAGCGTCGCTCTCGACGTGCTCGGTTTCACCCTGATCCGCGACCTGGCGCCGGGCGAAGCGGTGTACATCACCGAAGACGGCCGCCTGTACACCCGTCAGTGCGCGAAGAACCCGCAGTACTCGCCGTGCATCTTCGAGCACGTCTACCTGGCCCGCCCGGATTCGCTGATGGATGGCATCTCGGTGTACAAGGCGCGCCTGCGTATGGGCGAGAAGCTGGCCGAGAAGATCCTGCGCGAGCGCCCACAGCACGACATCGACGTGGTCATCCCGATTCCGGACACCAGCCGTACCTCGGCGCTGGAGCTGGCCAATCACCTGGGTGTGAAGTTCCGCGAAGGCTTCGTCAAGAACCGCTACATCGGCCGTACCTTCATCATGCCCGGCCAGGCCGCGCGCAAGAAATCGGTACGCCAGAAGCTCAATGCCATCGAGCTGGAGTTCCGCGGCAAGAACGTGATGCTGGTGGACGACTCCATCGTGCGTGGCACCACCTGCAAGCAGATCATCCAGATGGCCCGCGAAGCCGGGGCGAAGAACGTGTACTTCTGCTCGGCGGCCCCCGCCGTGCGCTACCCGAACGTCTACGGCATCGACATGCCCAGCCCCCACGAGCTGATCGCCCACGGCCGCAGCACCGAGGAAGTGGCCGAGCTGATCGGCGCCGACTGGCTGGTGTACCAGGATCTGCCGGATCTGATCGATGCGGTGGGCGGTGGCAAGGTCAAGATCGAGCACTTCGACTGCGCCGTGTTCGACGGCCAGTACGTCACCGGTGACGTCAACGAGGCCTACCTGAACAAGATCGAGCAGGCCCGTAACGACTCGGCCAAGGTGAAGAGCCAGGTCGCCAGCGCGATCATCGACCTGCACAACGATTGAGGATCGAGTCATGACTCAGGACTGGGACGCAGGCCGTCTGGACAGCGACCTCGAAGGCGCCGCCTTCGACACCCTGGCGGTGCGCGCCGGGCAGCACCGAACGCCGGAAGGCGAGCACGGCGAGGCGATGTTCCTCACCTCCAGCTACGTGTTCCGTAGCGCCGCCGACGCCGCTGCGCGCTTTGCCGGCGAGGTGCCGGGCAACGTCTATTCGCGCTACACCAACCCCACCGTGCGGGCCTTCGAGGAGCGCATCGCCGCGCTGGAAGGCGCCGAGCAGGCGGTAGCGACGGCCTCCGGCATGGCTGCCATTCTGGCTATCGTCATGGGCCTGTGCAGCGCCGGTGACCATGTGCTGGTATCGCGCAGCGTGTTCGGCTCGACCATCAGCCTGTTCGAGAAGTACCTCAAGCGCTTCGGCATCGAGGTGGACTACCCGCCGCTGGCTGATCTGAATGCCTGGCAGGCGGCGTTCAAGCCGAATACCAAGCTGCTGTTTGTCGAGTCGCCGTCCAATCCGCTGGCCGAGCTGGTGGATATCGGTGCCCTGGCCGAGATCGCCCACGCCCGCGGTGCGCTGCTGGTGGTGGACAACTGCTTCTGCACGCCGGCACTGCAGCAGCCGCTCAAGCTGGGCGCCGACATCGTCATGCACTCGGCCACCAAGTACATCGATGGCCAGGGCCGTGCCCTGGGCGGGGTGATTGCCGGGCGCAAGGCGCAGATGGAGGCGATGGTCGGCTTCCTGCGTACCGCCGGGCCGACCCTCAGCCCGTTCAATGCCTGGATGTTCCTCAAGGGCCTGGAAACCCTGCGCGTGCGCATGCAGGCGCATTGCGCCAGCGCCCTGCAACTGGCCGAGTGGCTGGAAACCCAGCCGGGCATCGACAAGGTCTACTACTCCGGCCTGCCGAGCCACCCGCAGCACGAGTTGGCCAAGCGCCAGCAGAGCGGTTTCGGTGCGGTGGTCAGCTTCGAGGTCAAGGGCGGCAAGGAAGCGGCCTGGCGTTTCATCGACGCCACCCGGGTGATCTCGATCACCACCAACCTGGGTGACACCAAGACCACCATCGCCCACCCGGCGACCACCTCCCACGGCCGCCTGTCGCCGCAGGAACGGGCCAATGCCGGTATCCGCGACAACCTGATCCGGGTTGCGGTGGGGCTGGAAGATCTGGCCGATCTCAAGGCCGATCTGGCGCGCGGCCTGGCGGCTCTCTGAGCTGACTGATTCCCGGCGGGCAAGCCGCCGGGGGTGGCCAGACCCGGGTGGTCTAGTCTTGGGGGAATTCCCTCAAGGCCCGGAGCACCCCATGAGTCTGATTCTTTTCCTGATCATCGGCGCCATTGCCGGCTGGATAGCCGGCAAGCTGCTGCGTGGCGGTGGCTTCGGCCTGATCGGCAACCTGGTGGTGGGCATAGTCGGCGCCGTGATCGGCGGCCACCTGTTCAGCTACCTGGGCGTTTCCGCCGGTGGCGGGCTGATCGGCTCGCTGGTCACCGCGGTGATCGGTGCCCTGGTGCTGCTGTTCATCGTCGGCCTGCTGAAGAAGGCCAGCTAGCCCCAGCCTGGCGCGGCTGCCGGCCTCAGTTGGCCGGGCGCAGGTCGATGGCGCCGTTGCGGCCGTCGAACAGGCGCTGCGCGTTGGGCGGCAGCAGGGCGTCCTGGGTGCCGTCGCCGAGCACGCGTATATCGCTGTATTTCTTGCCGGAAAGCGCCGCCATGCCGGCGTTGTCGCGCACGATGGTGGGCTTGAGGAAGACCATCAGGTTGCGTTTGACGTGGCTGTCCTTGGTCGAGCGGAACAGCCGGCCGATCAGCGGAATGTCGCCCAGCAGCGGCACCTTGGAGTCGGTGCTGGTGACATCGTCCTGGATCAGCCCGCCGAGCACGATGACCTGGCTGTCGTCGGCGAGGATGGTGCTCTTGATCGAGCGCTTGTTGGTGACCAGATCCACGGCCTGGGAGTTGAGGCTGGTGCTCGGGGCGATCGAGGAAATCTCCTGCTCCACCTCCAGGCGCAGGGTGGCGCCGTCGTTGATGTGCGGGGTGACCTTGAGGGTCACGCCGATATCCTTGCGCTCGATGGTGGTGAAGGGGTTGCTCGAGCCGGCCGCATCGGTGGTGTAGGAGCCGGTCTGGAACGGCACGTTCTGGCCCACCAGGATCTCCGCCTTCTGGTTGTCCAGGGTCAGCAGGCTCGGGGTGGACAGCAGGTTGCTCTTGCTGTTGGCCGACAGGGCGGTAATCAGCACGCCGAAGTCGTCGGTGCCCAGGCCGATGATGGCGCCGTCGGGCAGGGTGGTGCCCTCGGGGATCTCGCCCTTCTGGATGGCCTGCAGCACGGTGCCGACCGACAGCCCGGTGTTGCTGAAGTTGACCCCGCCGAGGCCGCCGGTGCCGCCGCGGGCATCCACCGCCCACTGCACGCCGAGGGCATCGCTGATATCGCCGGAAATTTCGACGATGGCCGCCTCGACCATCACCTGGGCGCGCGGCACGTCGAGGTTGCGCACTATTTCTTCGAGGGTGGCCACGGTGTCCGGCTCGGCCAGCAGCACCAGGGCGTTGAGGCTCTCGTCGGCGCGGATCAGGATGTCCTGGGGCTTGCTGCTGGTGCTTTCGCCGCTTTCCGGCGCTTTCAGGCCCTCGGAGATGTCGCCGAGGGTCTCGGCCATGCTCTTGGCATCGCTGTAGCGCAGGCGGATCACCCGGGCGTTGGCCGAGCGGCTGCTGGGGATGTCCAGCGAGCGGGCCAGTTGCGCCAGGCGCTGGCGGGCGGCCGGCGGGCCGAGAATGATCAGGCGGTTGGTGCGGGCGTCGGCGATTACCCGGGTGCCGGCACCGTCACGCTTCTCGCTGCGCATGATCGAGTTGTTCAGCGCCTCGGCGGCGTCCATCACCCAGGCGTACTGCAGGTTGATCACGTTGTAGTCGCTGCCGCCCTGGGCATCGAGTTGGTCGATCAGTTCGCGGATGCGCTCGATGTTGGCGCGGCGGTCGCTGATGATCAGCGCGTTGGAGCTGCTCACCGCAGCCAGGTGGCCATTTTGCGGCACCAGCGGGCGGATCAGCGGAATCAGCTCGTTGACCGGAGTGTGCTGCACCTGCAGCAGTTCGGTCTGGATGTCGTCGGGGGCCGGCTTGCCGTCGTTGGCGCCGGTGCGGGCCTCGGTGACCGGCACGATGCGCGCCTGGTCGCCCTGGGTCATTACGCTGAAACCGTGGGTGCTCATCACCGAGAGGAACAGCTGGTAGACCTCGTCCAGCCCCAGCGGGGTCTTGGAGATCACGCTGACCTGGCCTTTCACCCGCGGGTCGACAACGAAGGTCTCGCCGGAAATCTCCGCCACCTGGTCGATGAACTCGCGGATGTCCGCATCCTTCATGTTGATCGTCCAGCGGTCGCCCTGCTGGTTGACCTGCAGCGGTTGCTCGGCGGCCTGCGCCAGTGGCAGCGGGCTACCGAGACAGCCGGCGGCCAGGCACAGGGCGAGGAACAGGGGGCGGTGCAGCAGCTTCTGCGGCAGGGGCTTGGTAGGCTTCATTGGCTGACTTCGGCTTCCGGCATGGCGGTCTGCGGCGGTTCGCTACCGTCACTTTCCATGTGTTGTTGAAGGGTTTGCATGCGTTGCTGCAGGGCCTGGACATCTTCGCTCTGCAGCATCTCGATCTGTTCGGCGGTCGGCGCCATCGGCTCGTAGCTGGCGGAGGAGGGCTGCACGGCCGTCTGCCGCGCCTTGGGGAAGCCCAGGCTTTCCTCGCGGCCGTTGCGCTCGAGCAGCACGTGATCCTGCAGCACGGCGCGCAGGCGCGTGCTGCTGTTGATCTGGGCGCCGACCAGCAGGCGCCGGGGCGGGTTGCCGGCGACCTGGATGATGGCGGCGGAGCGCTGCTCGTCCGGGTTGACGAAGCTGCCCAACAGGGTCAGCTGCTGGTTGGTCGGTGGGGCGGGCTGGTCGCCGCGGGCGCGGGCGGGCGTACCGAACAGGCCCTGCAGCTGCTGCAGGGACAGGTTTTGCTGGGGCGCTTGCTGGGTTGGCGCGGGGGCGCTCGACTGGTTGTCACGCAGCAGACGCAGGTGGGCGAGGGTTTGCCGGGTCAGACTGTGGGTGATGACCAGGATCGCCAGGATGCACAGGCCGGTGACGCCATGACGGCGCAGCCAGTCGGCGAGGCGGGTGCTTGTCGCGCTCACTGCATTGTTCCCCCACTGTCTTTCTTATTATCTGCCGCGTACGTCCGCGAACGGCCGTACTGACCGGGCCCGTCGTGCGCGGGCGCCGCCAACCATACCGCAAGTATCCCTTCCATGGCTCGCCTGCTTGAGTATCTGCGCAGTAGTGCACTGTTGTGGGCGTGTCCAGCACGCCCCGCGGGGCAGCCGACCGATTGCCGGCGTGGCTGCCGGAAGCGTGACCCGTTTCGACTTTTCCCTGAGCCAAGCCGCTATCATCGGCCGCCAGATGCTTTCCGTACAACAATAAAAACAAGCCTGACGGAGCGCTGCCATGGATGATCGCAAGCCTTCCTTGCCCGTTCCACCCGGTTTTGCCCGGGCGGAACTGCTCGAGTTGCTGGGGCGCTGCCAGCATTACCCCCTGACCCTGCTGCTGGCTCCGGCCGGCTCCGGCAAGTCGACCCTGCTCAGCCACTGGCAGGCCAGCTGCGCCCGTCGCAGTGTGATGCATTATCCACTGCAGGCGCGTGACAACGAGCCGGTGCGCTTCTTCCGCCACCTGGCCGAAGGCATCCGCGCCCAGGTCGAAGACTTCGACGTGTCCTGGTTCAACCCTTTCGCTGCGCAGATGCACGAGGAGCCGGAGGTGCTCGGCGAGTACCTGGCCGATGCGCTGAACCGTATCGACGAGCGCCTGTTCATCGTTCTCGACGACTTCCAGTGCATCAGCCAGCCGACCATCCTCGACGTGCTCTCGGTCATGCTCGAGCGCCTGCACGGGCCGGTGCGGGTGGTGCTGTCGAGCCGCAACCATCCGGGTTTCTCCCTCAGTCGCCTGAAACTGGAAAACAAGCTGCTGTGCATCGACCAGCACGACCTGCGCCTGTCCGCGGTGCAGATCCAGCAGTTCAATGTCCATCTTGGCGGCAGCGAGCTGAGCAGCGCCTACGTCGAAAGCCTGCTGGCGATGACCGAGGGCTGGATGGTCGGGGTCAAGATGGCGCTGCTGGCCTACGCGCGCTTTGGCGACATTGCCCTGCAGCGTTTCAACGGCAGCCAGCCGGAGATCGTCGACTACTTCGGCCACGTGGTGTTCAAGCGCCTGCCGCTGCCGCTGCATGACTTCCTGCTGCGCAGCGCCATTTTCGAGCGTTTCGATGGCGCGCTCTGCGACCAGGTGCTCGAGCGCAGCGGCTCGGCCCTGCTGCTGGAGGATCTGGCCGCCCGCGAGCTGTTCCTGCTACCGGTGGACAACCAGCCCGGCTGCTATCGCTACCACGCCCTGCTGCAGGACTTTCTGGCCAAACGCCTGGCCGTGCAGGAGCCGCACCTGGTGCCCGGCCTGCACCGGCGCGCGGCGCAGTGCCTGAAGCAACGCGGCGATCTGGAGCCGGCGCTGCAGCATGCCCAGCGCGGCGACGACCGGGCGCTGTTCTGCCAGATGCTCGAAGAGGCTTGCGAGCAGTGGGTGCGCAGCGGCCATTTCAGCGAGGTGCTGAAGTGGCTGGAGCCGCTCAGCGAGACCGAGCTGTGCAGCCAGCCGCGCCTGCTGGTGCCGATGATCTATGCCCTGACCCTGTCGCGGCGCTTCCACCAGGCACGCTATTGCCTGGACGAGCTGGTGACGCGCTGCGTCGGCCAGGCCGGGCTGGAGGAGCCGACCCGCGAGCTGCTGGCGCTGAACCTGGAGCTGTTCCAGTTCGACCTGTGTTTCGACCCGGGCCAGCGCTGGTCGAACCTGCTGGCGGCCGGCACGCCCTCGGACATCCGTGCCCTGGCGCTGACCATCCTGGCCTACCACCACCTGATGCACGGGCGCCTGCAGCAGTCCATCCAGCTGGCGCTGGAAGCCAAGGCGCTGCTGGCGCAGACCGGCCAGGTATTCCTGGAAAGCTACGCCGATCTGATCATCGCCCTCTGTCACCGCAACGCCGGGCGTGCCACCAGCGCGCGCAAGGATGTCTGCCTGGACTACCAGCGCACCGAGCGCTCCTCGCCGGCCTGGGTCAACCGCGCCACGGCCATGGTGGTGGCCTTGTACGAGCAGAACCAGCTGGCGGCGGCCCAGCAGCTGTGCGAAGACCTGATGGCGGTGGTCACTTCGTCATCCGCCACGGAAACCATCGCCACCGTACACCTGACCCTGTCGCGCCTGCTTCACCGGCGTCAGTCCCATGCCCGCGCCAGCCGCCTGCTGGAGCAGCTATCGCGCATCCTGCAGCTGGGCAACTATGCCCGCTTCGCCAGCCAGGTGGCCCAGGAAAGCCTGCGCCAGGCCTTTCTCGGCGGCCGCCCGGCGGCCCTCGAGGCGCAGGCCCAGCGTTTTGGCATCGAAGAGCGCCTGGCTGCCGGCGAATGGGAGCGGGTGCGGCCCTACGACGAATGCTGGGAGCGCTATGGCCTGGCGGCGGTGTACTGGCTGACCCAGCGTGGCGCGCAACCGCGCGCCTGTCGCATCCTCAAGGTGCTGGCGCAGTCGCTGCAGCAGAGCGAGATGAGCGCACGGGCCCTGGTGGTGGAGGCCAATCTGCTGGTGCTGAGCGCGCCGCAGCTGAGTCAGGATGAGCAGGTGCAGGCCCTGCTGCAGCTGGTGGAGCGCTTCGGCATCGTCAATATCAACCGCTCGGTGTTCGACGAGGCGCCGGGGTTTGCCGAGGCGGTGTTCGGCCTCTGGCAGTCGGGGCTGCTGCAGGTGCCGGAGGCCTACAGCGAGGCCTATGCCGAGTTCCTCGTCGCCGAGAGCACGGCGCCGGTCTCGGCGCCGGATCTGCTCGGCCTGCTCACCGACAAGGAGGCGGAGATCTTCAACTGCCTGCTGCGTGGCCTGTCCAATACCGAGATCAGCGCCAGCACCGGCATCGCCCTGTCCACCACCAAGTGGCACCTGAAAAACATCTACTCGAAGCTCAACCTGTCCAACCGCACCGAAGCCATCCTCAGCATGCAGCCGCGCAACTGAGCGGTCGCCCCCGACAATGCAGCCTCCCCCCTCCCGGGGGAGGGGGGAGGGGCGAGCACAACTTCCTAATCTCCCGCCTGCCGCCGCGTCCGGCCGCAACCGTCATTAGTACAAGAAAAATCGGGAGATACTGCCATGTCTGTTTGGGTCACGTGGCCGAGCTTGACCAAGCTCGGCACCTTGGGCATCTATGCCGCCCTGATCACCCTCGCGATCGAGCGCGATGTGCTGTTCAAGGAAAATCTGTTCGACGTCGACAACCTGCCGGCGGCCAATGCCACCATCACCTGTGACGCGCGCAGCCAGGTGGCGCGTACCGAGGACGGTACCTGCAACATCCTCTCCAATCCGGCCGAAGGTTCGGTCTACCGGCGCTTCGGGCGCAACGTGAACCCGGCGGTAACCCAGGGCGAAACCGAAGCCGACACCCTGCTCAGCCCCAACCCGCGGGAAGTCAGTAACGTGCTGATGGCCCGTGGCGAGTTCAAGCCGGCGCCCAGCCTCAACTTCATCGCCGCCTCGTGGATCCAGTTCATGGTGCACGACTGGGTCGACCACGGCGCCAACGCCGAAGGCAACCCGATCCAGGTACCGCTGCCGTCCGGTGACGTGCTGGGCTCCGGCAGCCTGTCCGTGCGCCGAACCCAGGCCGACCCGACCCGCACCGCCGCCGAAGCCGGCAAGCCGGCGACCTACCGCAACCACAACACCCACTGGTGGGACGGTTCGCAGCTGTACGGCAGCAGCAAGGAAACCAACGACAAGGTGCGTTCCTTCGTCGACGGCAAGCTGAAGATCAACGCCGACGGCAGCCTGCCGACCGATCTGTTCAGCGGCAAGCCGGTCACCGGGGTCAACGAGAACTGGTGGGTCGGCCTGAGCATGCTGCACCAACTGTTCACCAAAGAGCACAACGCCATCGCGACGATGCTCAAGCAGAAGTACCCGGACAAGAACGACCAGTGGCTGTATGACCATGCTCGCCTGGTCAACGCCGCGCTGATGGCCAAGATCCATACCGTGGAGTGGACTCCGGCGGTGATCGCCAACCCGGTCACCGAGCGCGCCATGTACGCCAACTGGTGGGGCCTGCTGGGCGCCGGCCCGAATCGTGACAAGTACCAGGCCGAAGCGCGCATGCTGCAGGAGGATCTGGCCAGCTCCAATTCCTTCGTGCTGCGCATCCTCGGCATCAGCGGCGACCAGGTCGGCAGCTCGGCCGTCGACCATGCCCTGGCCGGTATCGTCGGTTCGGCCAACCCGAACAACTACGGCGTGCCCTACACCCTCACCGAAGAGTTCGTCGCGGTGTACCGCATGCACCCGCTGATGCGCGACAAGGTGGATGTCTACGACATCGGCTCGAACATGGTCGCCCACTCGATTCCGCTGCCGGAAACCCGTGATCGCGACGCCGAGAGCCTGCTGTCCAGCGAGCACCCGGATCGCCTGTGGTACTCCTTCGGTATCACCAACCCGGGCTCGCTGACCCTCAACAACTACCCGAACTTCCTGCGCAACCTGTCGATTCCGCTGGTCGGCAACATCGACCTGGCGACCATCGACGTACTGCGCGATCGCGAGCGTGGCGTGCCGCGCTACAACGAGTTCCGTCGCGAGATCGGCCTCAACCCGATCACCAAGTTCGAAGACCTGACCAGCGATGCCACCACCCTGGCCAACCTCAAGCGCATCTACGGCAACGACATCGAGAAGATCGACACCCTGGTCGGTATGCTCGCCGAAACCGTGCGTCCGGATGGCTTCGCCTTCGGCGAAACGGCCTTCCAGATCTTCATCATGAACGCCTCGCGCCGCCTGATGACCGACCGTTTCTACACCAAGGACTACCGCCCGGAGATCTACACCCCGGAAGGCCTGGCCTGGGTCGAGAACACCACCATGGTCGACGTGATCAAGCGGCATAACCCGCAGCTGGAAAGCAGCCTGGTGGGCGTGCAGAACGCCTTTAAACCCTGGGGCCTGAATATCCCGGCCGACTACGAAAACTGGCCGGCACAGGGCAAGCAGGACAACCTGTGGGTCAACGGTGCCCTGCGTACCCAGTACGCCGAAGGCCAGCTGCCGGCCATTCCGCCGGTGGATGTCGGCGGCCTGATCAGCTCGGTGCTGTGGAAGAAGGTGCAGGAGCGCACCGACGTGGCACCGGTCGGCTATCAGAAGGCCATGCACCCGAATGGCGTGATGGCCAAGGTCAAGTTCAACGCGGTGGCGGGTAATCCCTATACCGGTCTGTTCCAGGGCTCCGACTATGGTCTGCTGCGTCTGTCGGTGGCCGGTGATCCGGCGAAGAACGGCTTCCAGCCGGGGCTGGCGTGGAAGGCCTTCGTCAACGGCAAGCCGTCGCAGAACGTTTCGGCGCTGTACACCCTGAGCGGGCAGGGCAGCAACTACAACTTCTTCGCCAACGAGCTGTCGCAGTACGTCCTGCCGGAAACCAACGACACCCTGGGCACCACCCTGCTGTTCTCGCTGGTCAGCCTCAAGCCGACCCTGCTGCGCCTGGATGACATGTCCGAGGTGACTCAGGCCGGACAGGCCGTGGCCACGCCCAAGGCGCCGACGCAGATCTACTTCGTGCCGAAGAGCGAGCTGCGCAGCCGCTTCGCCACCACGGCGCACGATTTCCGCACCGATCTGGCTTCGCTCACCAGCGGCACCAAGCTGTATGACGTGTACGCCACCTCGATGGAGATCAAGACTTCGCTGATCCCCTCGACCAACCGCAGCTACGCCGACCAGCGGCGCAGCAGCGCGGTGAAGATCGGTGAACTGGAGCTGACCTCACCGCTGATCGCCTCGTCCTTCGGCGACAGCGGGGTGTTCTTCAAGCACCAGCGCAACGAAGACAAGTAAAAAACGGCGGCTCTGGCCGCCCAGTTCCACGCGAACCCCGGCTTCTGGCCGGGGTTCGTGCGTTTGAGCGACATGCAATCATCACGGCAGCCTGTCAGGCTGTGGGTCTGCGCTTGTCGGAGCTGAGAAATCGGCACTGCAGTTTTCTCCGGAATCCGTTAACTTGGCGCCTCAGTCGTGCCACATAACAACAAGAACAACAGCGAGATGGATCTTCTGTTTCAGGAACGGGCCCGCACATGTCCACCGATACCCATGCCGCGCTAGCGGCCCCGGCAGGCCCGGCCTTGCGCTCCCTGCCATTTGCCTTTGCCAAGCGCCACGGCGTGCTCCTGCGCGAGCTGCTGGGCGAGGTGCAGCTGCACGTGCGCCAGGGCGCCAGCCTGCAGGCGGTGCAGGAGGCCCAGCGTTTCGTCGGGCGGGTGCTGCCGCTGCACTGGTTGGCGCCGGAGGCGTTCGAGCAGGAGCTGACCCTGGCCTACCAGCGCGACTCCTCCGAAGTGCGGCAGATGGCCGAAGGCCTTGGTGCCGAACTCGACCTGGCCAGCCTGGCCGAACTGACTCCCGACTCCGGCGACCTGCTGGAGCAGGAAGACGACGCCCCGATCATCCGCCTGATCAACGCCATCTTGAGCGAGGCGATCAAGGCCGGGGCCTCCGACATCCACCTGGAAACCTTCGAGAAGCGCTTGGTTGTGCGCTTCCGGGTCGATGGCATCCTCCGCGAAGTGATCGAGCCACGCCGCGAGCTGGCGGCCTTGCTGGTCTCGCGGGTCAAGGTCATGGCGCGCCTGGATATTGCCGAGAAGCGCGTGCCGCAAGACGGCCGCATCTCGCTCAAGGTCGGCGGCCGCGAAGTGGATATCCGCGTGTCGACCCTGCCGTCGGCCAACGGCGAGCGGGTGGTACTGCGTCTGCTGGATAAGCAGGCCGGGCGCCTGTCGCTGCCGCACTTGGGCATGAGCGAGCGCGACCGCCGCCTGCTCGACGACAACCTGCGCAAGCCCCACGGCATCATCCTGGTCACCGGCCCCACCGGCTCGGGCAAGACCACCACCCTGTACGCCGGCCTGGTCACCTTGAACGACCGCTCGCGCAACATCCTCACCGTCGAAGACCCGATCGAGTACTACCTCGAAGGCATCGGCCAGACCCAGGTCAACCCGCGGGTGGAGATGACCTTCGCCCGCGGCCTGCGCGCCATCCTGCGCCAGGATCCGGACGTGGTGATGGTCGGCGAGATCCGCGACCAGGAAACCGCCGACATCGCCGTGCAGGCCTCGCTCACCGGTCACCTGGTGCTGTCCACCCTGCACACCAACAGCGCCGTTGGCGCGGTCACCCGCCTGGTCGACATGGGGGTCGAGCCGTTCCTGCTGTCCTCGTCCCTGCTCGGAGTCCTGGCCCAGCGCCTGGTGCGCGTGCTCTGCATGCATTGCCGCGAGGCGCGCCCGGCCGACGAGGCGGAATGCAAGCTGCTTGGCCTCGACCCACAGAGCAAACCGGTCATCCACCACGCCCAGGGTTGCAGCGAATGCCACCAGCAGGGCTACCGCGGGCGTACCGGCATCTACGAGCTGGTGATCTTCGACGAGCAGATGCGCACCCTGGTGCACAACGGCGCCGGCGAACAGGAGCTGACCCGCCATGCGCGCAGCCTCGGCCCCGGCATCCGCGAGGACGGCCGGCGCAAGGTGCTGGAAGGGGTGACCACCCTCGAAGAAGTGCTGCGCGTTACTAGAGAAGACTAATGGCCGCCTTCGAATACCTCGCCCTCGACGCCAAGGGCCGCCAGCAGAAAGGCGTTCTGGAGGCCGACAGCGCCCGCCAGGTACGCCAGCTGCTGCGCGACAAACAGCTGGCGCCGCTGCAGGTGGAAGCCCTGCGCAGCCGCGAACCGGCAGCAGGGGGCGGGCTCGGCCTGCGCCGTGGCCTGTCGGCGCGCGACCTGGCCCTGGTTACCCGCCAGCTGGCTACCCTGATCGGCGCCGCCTTGCCGATCGAGGAGGCGCTGCGTGCCGCCGCTGCGCAATCGCGCCAGCCACGCATCCAGTCGATGCTGCTGGCCGTGCGCGCCCGGGTGCTCGAGGGTCATGGCCTGGCTTCCAGCCTGGCGGCCTTTCCCGCCGCGTTTCCCGAGCTGTACCGCGCCACCGTGGCCGCCGGCGAGCATGCCGGGCACCTGGCGCCGGTGCTGGAGCAGCTGGCCGACTACACCGAGCAGCGCCAGCAGTCACGGCAGAAGGTGCAGCTGGCGCTGCTCTATCCGCTGATCCTGATGCTCGCCTCGTTGAGCATCGTCGGCTTCCTGCTCGGCTACGTGGTGCCGGATGTGGTGCGGGTGTTCATCGATTCCGGCCAGCAGCTGCCGGCGCTGACCCGCGGCCTGATCGCCGTCAGTGATTTCGCCAAGGCCTGGGGCTGGCTGCTGATCCTGCTGCTGGTGGGCGGCGTGCTGCTGTTCCGCCGCGCCCTGCGCGAGGAGGCCATGCGTCAGCGCTGGCATGCCTTCCTGCTGCGGGTGCCGCTGGTCGGTGGCTTGATCCGCTCTACCGAGACCGCGCGCTTCGCCTCGACCCTGGCGATCCTGGTGCGCAGCGGCGTGCCGCTGGTCGAGGCGCTGGCGATTGGCGCCGAGGTGGTGGTCAACCGGGTGATCCGCGGCGACGTGGTGCAGGCCACCCAGCGTGTGCGCGAGGGCGGCAGCCTGTCGCGGGCGCTGGAGGCCAGCCGGCAGTTCCCGCCGATGATGCTGCACATGATCGCCAGCGGCGAGCGCTCCGGCGAACTGGATCAGATGCTGGCGCGCACCGCGCGCAATCAGGAGAACGACCTGGCGGCCACCATCGGCCTGCTGGTGGGGCTGTTCGAGCCGTTCATGCTGGTATTCATGGGAGCGGTGGTGCTGGTGATCGTACTGGCCATCCTCCTGCCGATTCTGTCTTTGAACCAACTGGTGGGGTGAAACGATGAGCAAGCTGGGTAAACAAGGGGGCTTCACCTTGATCGAGATCATGGTGGTGGTGGTCATTCTCGGCATTCTCGCCGCCCTGGTGGTGCCGCAGGTGATGGGCCGGCCGGATCAGGCCAAGGTCACCGTGGCGCAGAACGATATCCGCGCCATCGGTGCGGCGCTGGATATGTACAAGTTGGACAACCAGAACTATCCGAGCACCCAGCAGGGCCTCGAAGCGCTGGTGAAGAAACCCAGTGGCAACCCGGCGGCGAAGAACTGGAACCCCGAGGGCTACCTGAAGAAGCTGCCGGTCGACCCCTGGGGCAACACCTACCTGTACCTGGCACCCGGCACCCACGGCAAGATCGACCTGTATTCGCTCGGTGCCGATGGCCAGGAAGGCGGCGAGGGCAACAACGCCGATATCGGCAACTGGGCACTCTGAGCAGCCGTGAGCGCGTGCAGTGAGCCGGGCGGCTGAGGCGGTGGAGATTGCGCATGCTCAATGAGCCTGCCGCCACCGCTCGTCCCGCGGTCTTGCTGCCGCGCCGCCAGCGCGCGCGCGGCTTTACCCTGATCGAGCTGCTGGTGGTGCTGGTGCTGCTCGGCGTGCTCACTGGCCTGGTGGTGCTCGGCAGCGGTCTGGCCAGCAGTCCCACCCGCAAACTCAACGACGAGGCCGAGCGGCTCGGCAGCCTGCTGCGCGTGCTGCTCGACGAGGCGGTGCTGGACAATCGCGAGTACGGCCTGCGTTTCGAGCGGCAGAGCTACCAGGTGCTGCGCTACGAGCCGCTGCGCGAGCAGTGGCAGCCGCTGGTTGACAAGGCTCACGAGATGCCGGAATGGCTCGAGCTCAAGCTGGAACTGGACGAGCAGGCCGTCGGCCTGCCCGAGGCTGAAGGGGCAGAGGGCAAGGCCAAGGTGCCGCAATTGCTGATCCTCTCCAGTGGCGAGCTGACTCCCTTTCACCTGCGCCTGGCCGTTCGCGGTCGCGGCGCTCCGGCGCTGCTGCTGTCCAGCGACGGCTTTGGCGAGCCGCAGATGAGCGTGGATGGCGCCACCGCGGGGCGCCAGCGATGAGACGCGGGCGCGGCTTCACCCTGCTCGAGGTACTGATCGCCTTGGGCATCTTCGCGGTGGTCGCTGCCAGCGTGCTGGCCGCCAGCTCGCGGGCCCTGCGTACGGCCGCGCGCCTGGAGGACAAGACCTTCGCCCTGTGGCTGGCCGACAACCACCTGCAGGAGCTGCAGCTGGCCGAAGCGCCGCCGGATGAGGGCAACGACAACGGCGAGGACAGCTACGCAGGGCGCCGCTGGCTGTGGCAGAGCAAGGTGGAGGCCACCAGCGAGCCGCAGATGCGCCGGGTCACCATCTGGGTGGCGCCGCGCCCCGAGCACGGCGCGCGGGGCAAGATCGAGGAGCAGGCACTGGTGGTGCTGAGTGGTTTCATCGGAGTCGAGCCATGAGGCGCAGCGCCGGTTTCACCCTGCTCGAAGTGCTGATCGCCATCGCCATTTTCGCCCTGCTCGGGCTGGCCACCTACCGCATGTTCGACAGCGTGATGCAGGCCGACCGCGGCCAGCGCCAGCAGGAGCAGCGCCTGCGCGAGCTGACCCGGGCCATGGCCGCCTTCGAACGCGACCTGCTGCAGGTGCGTTTGCGCCCGGTGCGCGATGCCCTCGGCGATGCGCAGCCGGCTCTGCTCGGCAGCAGTGGCAAGAACAGCCAGCTGGAATTTACCCGCAGCGGCTGGCGCAACCCGCTCGGCCTGCCGCGCGCGACCCTGCAACGGGTGCGCTGGCAGCTGGAGGGCGAGCACTGGCAGCGCGCCTACTGGTCGGTGCTGGATCAGGCCCAGGACAGCCAGCCGCGGGTGCAGCAGGTGCTCGACGGCGTGCGTCGCTACGAGTTGCGCTTTCTCGATGAGGAGGGCCGCTGGCTGCAGAACTGGCCGCCGGCCAACAGCAGTAGCGACGAGGCGCTGACCCAGCTGCCCAAGGCCGTCGAGCTGGTCATCGAGCATCGCTACTATGGCGAACTGCGCCGCCTGTGGTGCCTGCCGGAGGCGCCCGAGCAGTCGCCGACGGAGCAGACCGACGGCGGTGACCAGCAGAACCAGGAGAGCACGCCATGAGCCGCCAGCGCGGGGTGGCGCTGATCACCGTGCTGCTGGTGGTGGCGCTGGTGACAGTGGTCTGCGCCGGCCTGATCCTGCGTCAGCAACTGGCCATCCGCAGTACCGGAAACCAGCTGGCGGTGCGCCAGGCGCAGTATTACGCCGAAGGTGGCGAGCGCCTGGCCCAGGCCCTGTTGCGCCGCGACCTGCAGACCGGCGATGTCCAGGTCGATCACCCGGCCGAGGCCTGGGCCAAGCCGCTGCTGAGCTTTCCGCTGGACGAGGGCGGCGAGCTGCACCTGCGCATCGAGGATCTGGCCGGGCGCTTCAATCTCAACAGCCTGGCCGCCGGTGGCGAGGCCGGCGAGCTGGCGCTGCTGCGCTTTCGGCGTCTGCTGCAGCAGCTGCAGCTCAACCCGGCCTACGCCGAGCGCCTGCCGGACTGGCTGGACACCGACCAGGAGGCCGCCGGTTCGGGCGGTGCCGAGGATGACCAGTACCTGTTGCTCAAGCCGCCTTACCGCACCGGGCCGGGGCGCATCATCGAGGTCTCCGAGCTGCGCCTGCTGCTGGGCATGAGCGAGGCCGACTACCGGCACCTGCTGCCCTTCGTCAGTGCCCTGCCGGTGGCGGTGGAGCTCAATATCAATACCGCCAGCCTGCCGGTGCTGGCCTGCCTGGGCGAGGGGATTCCAACCTCCACTCTGAAGGCGCTGATCGAGGGGCGCGGGCGCACCGGCTACCGCGACAACAGCGCATTCCTGCAGGCGCTGACGGCCTACGACGTCAATCCCCAGGGGCTGACCGTGGGTAGCCGCTACTTCCGCGCCACCACCGAGGTCACCCTGGGTGAGCGTCGTCAGGTGCTGGTCAGCTATCTGCAGCGGGGCAATGATGGGCGCGTACGCGTGACCGCCCGCGATTTCGGGCAGGACGGCCTGGTGCCGCTGCCCTCCGAGGCATCCAAGGAGTCAGAGGAATGAGTCCGCTTTGTCTGTTTCTGCCGGCCCAGGCCTGTGCCGGCATCGATCCACAGCTGCCGGTGCAGCGGGTGGCCGGCGGCCTGTGCGAGCAGTTGCCGTTTGCCGCCGCGTTACCGGCGGACGAGCAGCCCTGGCGCCTGGTGCTGCCAGTGGAGGCGGTCAGCCAGTGCGTGGTGGCGTTGCCCACCACCAAGGCGCGCTGGCTGGCCAAGGCGCTGCCGTTCGCGGTTGAGGAGCTGCTGGCCGAGGAGGTCGAGCTGTTCCACCTGAGTGTCGGCGAGGCCCTGGGCGACGGTCGGCATCGGGTCTATGCGGTGCGCCGCGAGTGGCTGGCCGGCTGGCTGGCACTGTGTGGCGACAACCCGCCGCAGCGTATCGAGGTGGACGCCGACCTGCTGCCGGGCGAGGGCAGCCAGCTGCTGTGCCTGGGCTCGCGCTGGCTGCTTGGCGGCAGCGGCGAGGCGCGCCTGGCCCTGCGGGCGGAGGACTGGCCACAGCTGGCGGCCCAATGTGCGCTGCCACGCCAGGCCCATGTGGTGGCCGGCCAGGCCGCGCCGGCGCCGATCGAGGATTACCAGGTTATCGACCAGCCCTATGTCTGGCTGGCCCAGCAGGTGGCGGCGGGCAACCTGGCCCAGGGGCCTTTTGCCCGCCGCGAGTCGTCGGGCGCGCTGCAGCGCTGGCGCCCGCTGCTGGCCGTGGCCGGCGCCTGGCTGCTGCTGCAGTGGGGCTTCAACCTGGCCCAGGGCTGGCAGCTGGAGCGCGAGGCGCAGCGCTATGCCAGTGCCAACGAAGCGCTGTACCGCGAGCTGTTTCCCGAGGACAACAAGTTGATCAACCTGCGGGCGCAGTTCGACCAGCATCTGAGCGACGCCGAAGGCAGCGGGCAGAGCCTGCTGCTGGGTCTGCTCGACCAGGCAGCGGCGGCAATCAATGCCGAGGGCGCGCAGGTGCGCGTGGAGCAGCTGGACTTCAGCGCCCAGCGCGGCGATCTGGCGTTCAGCCTGCAGGCCACCGATTTTGCTGCTCTGGAGCGTTTGCGCACGCGCCTGCAGGAGGCCGGCCTGGCGGTGGACATGGGCTCGGCCAGCCGCGAAGACACTGGCGTCAGCGCCCGCCTGGTGATTGGAGGTAACGGATGAGTGCCCTGATGCAGTTGATTCAGCCGCTGCAGACCGCTCTGCAGCGTTCCGGTTTGGCCAGTCGCTGGCAGCACCTGCCGCCACGCGACCGCCTGGCGCTGGCCGGGCTCGGCCTGTTCCTGCTGCTGGCGCTGCTCTACCTGCTGTTGTGGCTGCCGGCGGCACAGCGGGTGGAACAGGCGCGCAGCCATCTGCAGCAGCAGCGCAGCCTGCACCAGTACCTGCAGGAGCATGCTGGGCAGGTGCGCGGCCGGCAGGGTAGGCCGACGGTCAGTCTCGACCCGGCCGCCCTACAGGGCCTGCTTACCGCCAGTGCCGGCAGCCAGGGGCTGGTCATCGAGCGGGTGGACAACCAGGGCGATGGCGGCGTGCAGGTCAGCCTGCAGCCGACCGACTTCGCGCGGCTGTTGCGCTGGCTGGTGAGCCTGGAGGAGCAGGGCGTGCGAGTCGACGAGGCGGGGTTGGAGCGGGCGGACAAGGGGTTGGTCAGCAGCCGCCTGTTGCTGCGCAGTGGCGCCTGAGGTTCACCAGATGCAGGCGGGCCCCCTGTTTGTGCACCAGGATGGCGCTGTTTGCCGCTGTGCAAGGACTGATCAGTCAGCAGGGAAAGAGTTTGGCGAAGCCTGGAAAAACTGCTTTTTTGAAAAAAACTTCAAGCAGGGTGTTGACTTAGGTGAGTCGGGTGCGTAAATTTCGCCACCTCGCAAGGCTACTCGGGTGATTAGCTCAGCCGGGAGAGCATCTGCCTTACAAGCAGAGGGTCGGCGGTTCGATCCCGTCATCACCCACCAGCCCTTGTGAGAACCGACGCGCAGCGGTAGTTCAGTCGGTTAGAATACCGGCCTGTCACGCCGGGGGTCGCGGGTTCGAGTCCCGTCCGCTGCGCCATATTAGAGAAGCCCTCAGCTCGCAAGAGCTGGGGGTTTTTCGCATCTGGCGGAAAAAAATTTCTACGTCATCGCTTTGTCATCGGGAATCTTCAGGCTGTTGGCATGGTCTTTGTTTAGGCCATACCGTCAAGACAGGAGGAAGTCCAATGGATGACTACGTAGAAGAGCTGCTGGAATACCATGCGGTCGAACACGATCCAGCCGAACCGGCCGAAGACGCCACCGAGCTGTGATCACCCGGCCTGCTGGCGCTGGCTGCGGCGAAACTCCCCGGGAGTCTGCCCGCTCCAGCGCTTGAAGGCGCGCTGAAAGGCTTCCGCCGAAGCGAAGCCGAGCAAATAGGCAATCTCGCCGAACGCCAGTTCGGTATCCCTGATGTAAGCCATCGCCAAGTCGCGCCGGGTATCGTTGAGAATCGCCCGGTACTGCGTCCCTTCTTCCGCCAGCTTGCGCCGCAGCGTCCACACCGGCAGCTGCAGGCGTGCCGCCACTTCTTCCAGATCCGGCTCCCGGCCGTGCAGCAAGGGCCCGAGCAGACGGGCGATGCGTTCGCGCAGGCTGCGCGTGCGCGTCAGCTGTTCCAGTTCCTGGTTGCATAGCGCCAGCAGCTGTTGCCAGGTGCTGGGGCAATGGCCCAGGCCGCGACGGGCCAGGGTCGGCTGGTCAAGGCGCAGCTGGTTGGCGCCGGCGGAGAACTCCACCGGGCAGCCGAACAGCTCGCCGTAGCGCTCGGCATAGGGCGGCGCGGGGAATTCGATCTCGACCTTCTCCGGGCGCAGCGGCTGCCCGCCGAGCTGGCTCAGGTGGCTGTACCAGCCGGCCAGCACCGAGTCGACCACGAAGCGGTTGTAGGCGTTGTACGGGCTGATCGAATAGAAACGCAGCCAGGCGCCCTTGCTGTCCTCATGGAAGCTCGACTGGCCGCGGTAGTTGTGGGCATACAGCGGTTCGAAGCGGGTCAGGGTGCGCGCTGCTTCGCGCAGGGTCGGGGCCTGGGCGGCGGTGACGCCGGTCAGGCCGAGCTGGCCGAGCTGGCTCAGGCGGCCCATGGCCAGGCCCAGGGCCGGGTCGCCACAGAGCTGGATGGCCGCGTGGCCGAGGCGCATGTAGCGCGGAATCGACAGGCGTCCCTGTGGCTCGCTGAGGCGTGCGGCGTCCAGGCCGAACTGCTGGAGCAGGCTGTCGCCGTCCTGACCGGCTTCGTGCAGGGCGTCGACCAGGCTGTGGATGAAGCCCACCGAGAGATCGCCAAGGCGCACCCGTGGCGTTTTCATGCCGGATCCAGCCACAGGTTGAGCAGTTGGCTGCCGGCGCCTTCGCCGCTGTGCGAAGTGGCGCCCGGAGTCGGCTCGATGCTGGACAGCGGCAGGCGCCACAGGCGGCCGCGCAGGAACAGTTGTAGGCCGCGTGGCGAGCCGGTGGGCGTCAGGTACAGGCCGCTGCCGGGGCTGCGCACTACTTCCAGGCTGCCGTCTGCCAGCGGCAGCTGGTAGCTGTGGCTGCTGCTGGCAGCTTCCGGCCAGGGGGCGCTGTAGGGCTCGCCCAGCGGCTGGCCGTGGGCATCGAAGACCAGGCCGAACTCGTGCAGCGGGCCGTCGCCGACGTGAATCCGGCCGTCCACCAGGCTGGGCTGGGGCAGCAGCAACGAGCCGGCCAGCAGAGTGACCCGGTACTCGCGGGCCAGGCCGGCGAACAGCTGCTGGTAGTCCTGGGCCAATTGCGTGGCCTTGTCGCGCAGCAGTGCTTCGTCCAGGTCGCGGCCCTGCAGATGGCCGCCGAGCAGCAGCCAGGGGTGGCTGAGGCCCAGGCGCAGGTTGGCTTCGTCCAGCGAGCGGGCGGCATAGACTTCAGCCTTCTCGCCCTGCAGCAGCAGCCAGGTGCCGATCTGATCCGGCAGGGCGACCACCGTACGCTCGCCCAGCAGGCCGAGGTCGCGCGCCTTGTTCAGGCTGGCGGCCAGTTTCAGGCGCAGGGCGGCGGGGCTGCGGTAGTCGCTGGGGTAGAGCTGCGGGCGGATGCCCAGCAGGTTGCCGTGGTGGCCGGCCGGGGCCGGCGGGCCGACCAGTTCGCTGCGCAGGTCGCTGAGGTAGTGCGGCCTGTCGCGTTGCGCAGTCCACCAGGCGTAGCCGGCGAGGCTGGCGGCCAGCAGCAGGAGGGGCAGGGAGAGCAGCAGCTTGCGCATGAGGAATGGGTCTGGGGTTGGGATGGTCAGGGTAGGGAAGGTGGCGGCCGTTGCCAAGCCAGCCTGCTATTTTTGATCAATAAGTTGTTAGTTTCGATCATTGAGCGGCGTTGGATGGCTCTTTATCGTCTGCCCCATAAACCGAGCACGGTTCCGATGAGACCGCGCCATCCCGTGAATTGCACACGCCTGTTCTGGAGAACTCCATGACCGCTCAGTACCCACACCTGCTGGCCCCCCTCGATCTCGGCTTCACCACCCTGAAGAACCGCACCCTGATGGGCTCCATGCACACCGGCCTGGAAGAGAAGCCGGGTGGCTTCGAGCGCATGGCGGCCTACTTCGCCGAGCGTGCCCGGGGTGGCGTCGGCCTAATGGTCACCGGCGGTATCGGCCCGAACGAGGAAGGCGGTGTGTACTCCGGCGCGGCCAAGCTGACCACCGTCGAGGAAGCCGAGAAGCACAAGATCGTCACCAAGGCGGTGCACGAAGCAGGCGGCAAGATCGCCATGCAGATCCTGCATGCCGGCCGCTATGCCTACAGCCCGAAATCGGTAGCGCCGAGCGCCATCCAGGCGCCGATCAACCCGTTCAAGCCGCGCGAGCTGGACGAGGAAGGCATCGAGAAGCAGATCCAGGACTTCATCAACTGCTCCGTGCTGGCCCAGCAGGCCGAGTACGACGGCGTCGAGATCATGGGTTCCGAAGGCTACTTCATCAACCAGTTCCTCGCCGCCCACACCAACCAGCGTACCGACCGCTGGGGCGGCAGCTACGAGAACCGCATGCGCCTGCCGGTGGAGATCGTGCGCCGCGTGCGTGAGGCCGTAGGCCCGAATTTCATCATCATCTATCGCCTGTCGATGCTCGACCTGGTGGAAGGCGGCAGCACCTGGGACGAGATCGTCCTGCTGGCCAAGGCCATCGAGAAGGCTGGCGCCACCCTTATCAACACCGGTATCGGCTGGCACGAAGCGCGTATCCCGACCATTGCCACCAAGGTGCCGCGCGCGGCCTTCACCAAGGTCACCGCCAAGCTCAAGGGCGAAGTGTCGATCCCGCTGATCACCACCAACCGCATCAACACCCCGGAAGTGGCCGAGCAGGTACTGGCCGAGGGCGACGCCGACATGGTGTCCATGGCCCGCCCGTTCCTCGCCGACCCGGACTTCGTCAACAAGGCCGCTGCCGGCCGCGCCGACGAGATCAACACCTGCATCGGCTGCAACCAGGCCTGCCTGGATCACACCTTCGGCGGCAAGCTGACCAGCTGCCTGGTCAACCCGCGTGCCTGCCACGAGACCGAGCTGAACTACATCCCCACCACCACCGTGAAGAAGATCGCCGTGGTCGGTGCCGGCCCGGCGGGCCTGTCCGCCGCCACCGTGGCGGCCGAGCGTGGCCATAGCGTGACCCTGTTCGATGCCTCCGCCGAGATCGGCGGCCAGTTCAACGTGGCCAAGCGCGTGCCGGGCAAGGAAGAGTTCTACGAGACCCTGCGCTACTTCAAGAAGAAGGTCGAGACCACTGGCGTCGACCTGCGCCTGAACACCCGCGTCAGCGTCGACGACCTGGCCAAGGGCGGCTTCGACGAGATCATCCTGGCTACCGGTATCGCCCCGCGTACCCCGGCCATCGAAGGCATCGACAACGCCAAGGTGATCAGCTACCTGGACGCCATCCTGCAGCGCAAGCCGGTCGGCCAGAAGGTCGCGGTGATCGGCGCCGGCGGTATCGGCTTCGACGTCTCCGAGTTCATCACCCATGCCGGCGAGGCCACCAGCCAGAACCGCGACGCGTTCTGGAAGGAGTGGGGCATCGACGGCGCTCTGGAAGCCCGTGGCGGCATCGCCGGGATCAAGGCCGAAGTGCACCCGGCGGCGCGCGAGGTGTTCCTGCTGCAGCGCAAGAAAACCAAGGTCGGCGACGGCCTGGGCAAGACCACCGGCTGGATCCATCGCACCGGTCTGAAGAACAAGAATGTGCAGATGCTCAACAGCGTCGAATACCTGAAGGTGGACGACCAGGGCCTGCATATCCGCATCGGCGAAGGCGAGCCGCAGCTGCTGCCGGTCGACACCGTGATCGTCTGCGCCGGCCAGGATCCGCTGCGCGAGCTGCACGAGGGCCTGGTGGCCGCCGGGCAGAGCGTGCACCTGATCGGCGGCGCCGACGTGGCGGCCGAGCTGGATGCCAAACGAGCGATCAACCAGGGCTCGCGCCTCGCCGCCGAGCTGTAAGCAGTCGACGCAACGCCCCGCCTAGTGCGGGGCGTTTGCTTTATGGCCCGATAACAACAAGGAGAAGCCGATGTCCCTCGATGCTCAATTGCACCCCGCCGCAGCTGCCGCCCTGCAGCGCTGGCACCAGTTCATCGCCGCCCAGGATCTGCGCCAGCTCCCCGAGCTGCTGCACCCCGAGGCGGTATTCCGCTCGCCCATGGCGCACACCCCGTACCCGGGGGCGCCGGCGGTCAACCTGATCCTCAATACCGTGCTGCAGGTGTTCCAGGACTTCGCCTACCACCGCGAACTGGCCAGCGCCGATGGCCTCAGCGTGGTGCTGGAGTTCTCGGCTCGCGTTGGCGAGCGCGAGCTCAAGGGCATCGACATGATCCGCTTCGATGAGGCCGGCAAGATCGTCGAGTTTGAAGTCATGGTGCGTCCCATGAGTGGCCTGCAGGCCCTTGGCGAGGAGATGGGTCGGCGTCTGGCGCCACTGCTGGCGGCCCGTAAGGGCTGATTCACCCAACCCCATCACAGTTTCGCCGCACCGTCTGTCCGCCGCTTCTTTGCGGCGGATGACTGCCAACCCAATCACACTGCCCGCTGCGCTTTTTCCCCTAGACTTGCTCGGAACAGAGGGCTGGCTCCGCCCCCGGTGCGCTTTCGGCACCCGCGATCAGGCCACCGTCCCACGCGCTATACCCGTGCCGGCCCGGAGGAAGAACATGAGCATGCAGAACAAACCGCAGATGGTCGAGGCCGTGCTGTTCTTCAACGAGCGCGGGATCTGCAAGGAAATGCTGTTTCCCGAGTTCGAGGCTCTGCTCGACGGTGTGGTCAACATGCCCGAGTACGCCGACGAACAGATGCGCATGGCCTACGTGCTGATCAACCCGCGCCTGCTGGTGCGTGCCGCCGTATTCTTCTACCTCGACTTCGACGAAAAGGGTGCTGCCGACTCCGGCTGGAACCTGCCGTTGCGCCACCTGGCCGACAACGCCGGGCGCGGCCCCGATCTCGGTGCCGGGCCGATTCGCCTGGCCTGCCGCAGCCAGTGCCCGGTGTCCTGGCACCAGATGCACCTGTGGGATCCGAGCCTGGCACCGGGCAAGAACGACCTGGCGGTGCTGCGCGATACGATCAAGCGCAACCAGATGGGCCTGCTGGTGGTCGAGGACGCTCCGGCCGTGCTGCCCGAGCGCCTGCAGATCGCCGCCGAGGAAAAATGGCAGGCCCCCGACCCGGCGCGCGAGGCGTCCGAGAAGCTGGCCGAGCAGAAGGAACAGGAACACCGCCTGAAGACCGCCCAGCTGATCAAGCAGCAGCGCCTGCGCATCAGCACCCTGGGTACCCAGCACGCCGAGGAGCTGGGTCGCCTCAAGCTGGCCATGGAAGAGCGTCAACGCGCGCTGCAGACGGAGATCCACAACCTGCACCAGGCCCTGCGCCAGCAGGAAGAGCTGAACACCAGCCTCAAGCAGCAGCTGGACGAACAGGTCGACAACTTCCAGAGCACCCGCGAGGAAATGTCCCAGCAGCTGCGTGCCCTGGAGCGCCACGGGCGCACCGAGGCGGATATCCTGCGCACCCAGTTCGGCGGCGAGCTGCAGGCCAAGGTGGCGGCGGCGGTGGCCGAGTACAAGGAGCAGGTGGCCATTCGTGATGTCGAGCTGGCCTACCGGGCCGAGCAGGAAACCCAGCTGCAGCAGGAGCTGGCGCGTCTCAAGCACGAGCGCGACGAGCTGGCCGGGCAGGGCGGCGAACAGATCCTCGAGCGCCTGTCCAAGCTCGGCGTGGTGTTCGTGGTCTACCATCCGGGCGCCGGTCACCTGACCATCCCGCTGCAGGACATCGCCCGCTACCAGGACAACCCGATGAGCTACGCCGCGGCCAAGTGTTTCGTCTCCGAAACCCAGTATCGCCAGTGGCTCGGTCACTACCAGCAGCCCACCTGCGAGGCCAGCCTGCCGTCCGGCGAGCGTTGCGCCATGCCCATCGACCGGGTGGAAACCCCCAGCCGCTTCGTGGTCGGCGATTCCAACTGCTGCGCCCGGCACAAGGCCGGCAGCCGCCTGCGTACCGTCAGCTAGTGGCGCTGCAGGTTCCCGCCTGGAGCCCGCTTGCCCCGCTACAGCCGCTGCACCTGGACTGGCTGGCCGCTGCCGGGGTCGAGGTGGCGGTGCTGCGCCTGGATCTGCTCGATCCGCTGATCTCCGGCAACAAGTGGTTCAAGCTGCAACCTTACCTGCAGGCGGCCGCTGCTGCCGGCGCCGAGGGCCTGATCAGCCTGGGCGGCGCCCACTCCAATCACCTGCATGCCCTGGCTGCCGCCGGTCAGCGCTTTGGTTTCGCCACGGCCGGCCTGCTGCGCGGCGAGCCGCAGGACACCCCGACCATCCGCGATCTGCAGGACTTTGGCATGCAGCTGCACTGGCTCGGCTATGGCGGCTACCGCGCCCGTCATCAGGCGGATTTCTGGCGGCCCTGGGGCGAGCGCTACCCGCAGCTGTATCCGGTGCCTGAGGGTGGTAGCGGGCTGGCCGCGGCGCGGGCCTGCATGGCCATCGCTGGGCAGGCCGAGGTGCAGCTGGCCGCGCTTGGCTGGCATGGCCACGATGGCTGGTGGCTGGCCGCCGGTACCGGCACTACCCTGGCCGGGCTGGTGCTGGCCGAAGCCGGGCGCCGTCCGGTGTACGGGGCGCTGGCGGTACCGCCCGGGCATGGCGTGGAAAGTAACCTGAGCGCCCTGCTGCAAGAGGCGGGTTGCGCCAATGCAGGCTATAGATTGGTGGAGGCGGCGCGCGGCGGTTTTGCGCGCCTGGATGACGAACTGGCCGGCTTCGTCACCGCCAGCGAGGCGCAGGCGGGGCTGCCGCTGGAGCCGGTCTACACCGGCAAGGCGCTGCTGGCATTGCGCGCCGAGGTGCAGGCCGGTTACTTTGCCAGGGGCACGCGCCTGCTGCTGGTGCACACCGGTGGCCTGCAGGGGCGCCGGGCCATGGCCGCGAGCCGGCAGACCCGGGCCTGAGCCCGGGCGGAGTTGCCAACAAGAATGATGCAAGGACTGGTTTCGATGATCGAGCCGCTGAACCCCGAACAGTTGCGCAGTTTCACGCCGCTCAACGTGCTTTCCGAACAGCAGTGGCGCGAGCTGCGCAGCCAGCTGGTGCCCCAGCCGCTACTGGCGGGGCAACTGCTGTTTCGTCAGGGGGATCAGGCGCGTAGCACCTACTACCTGCTCTCCGGCGAGCTGCTGCTGCGCAGTGCCGATGGCCAGGAGGAACGCCTGCAGGCCGGCACCGCCGCCAGTTGCCATCCGCTTTCGCCGAGCCTGCCGCGCCTGCACGAGGCGCGGGCGCTGAGCGATGTCAGCGTGCTGATGCTCGACAGCGCCACCCTCAGCCGCCTGCTGACCTGGCGCCTGGCCTATCAGGATCTGCTGCTGCAGCTGGGTGGCAAGGGCGAGGATGTCGAGTGGCTGGAGCGCCTGCTGGAGAACCCGCTGTTCGCCAAGGTGCCGCCGGCCAATGTCGAGGCCATGCTCGAACGCCTGCACCCGATCGATCTGCCGGCCGGCAGCCGGATTCTGCAGGAAGGCGAGAGCGGCGACTGCTGCTACTTCCTCAAGAGCGGCCGCGCCGAGGTGTTCCGCGGTGGCGAAGGCTCGCGCCAGGTGCTGGCCGAACTGGAAGTCGGCGCCTGTTTCGGCGAGGAGGCGCTGCTCTCCGATCAGCCGCGCAACGCCACCGTGACGCTGATCGAGCCGGGCGTGGTGCTGCGCCTGGATCGTCAGGATTTCTTCGCCCTGCTCAAGGCGCCGGTGGTCGACGAGGTGTCTTTCGGTGAGGCCGCGCGCCTGTTGTCCGGCGGTGCGCAGTGGCTGGACGTGCGCCTGCAGGACGAGTACGAGCGCTCCCACGCCCAGCAGACCCTGAACATGCCGCTGCACCTGTTGCGGCTGAAGACCCGCCTGCTGGACAAGGGCAAGACCTACCTGTGCTACTGCGACAGCGGCAAGCGCAGCGCCAGTGCGGTGTTCCTCCTGTCGCAGCTGGGCTTCACCGCCTATGCCCTGCGCGAGGGCCTGGATGCCTTGCCGGCCATCCAGCGCGACGGCCTGCTCTGCGAAAGCGGGCCGGGCTACCTGGCGCGTACCGGCGGGCGTACCGAACGCAGCCACTGAGGCCTGCGGCTCTTACTGCGCCTCGTCGTCGACGGGATGCGGCGGGGCCTGCAGCGGCCAGTGGTCGCTGACCAGGAACAGCCGCTCGCATTCCTGCCAATCCCCCTCTCTGTCAGGCTCCAGGCGCACCAGCAGCTGGGCCGGCGCGTCGCCGGGCAGCTGCTGCAGCCAGGTGTCGAACTGTTGCTTCGTCCATAGCTGGTCGGCGCTCAGGCGCGCCGGTGCCAGCCAGGCCCGGCGCGCCAGCGGCAACCAGCAGGCGCCGGCCTGCAAGGCCTGGCGTTGAGCCCAGGCGCGGCGCGGCAACCAATGGCCGCGCAGGTGCTGCGGGTGGGCATCGGCTGGCGCCGCGCAATCCTGCGGCCAGGGGTGGAACAGGTAGCCGCCGAGCCAAAGGCTGGCCCTAGGCGCCTGCTGCGTCTGCTCGGCGATCTGCGCCGCCGCGGCTGGGCTGGCCGACAATGGCAGCTGATGCTGCAGCAGGTGTTGCAGCTTGCGCCCCAGGCGATCCTCGCTGGCCGGCCCCAGCCAGTGCTGCGGATCGCCGCCGGGCAGGCTGGTCGGGCCCAGGTAGAGCTTGATCGCCAGCTCCAGGTGGTGCACGCCCTGGTCATCGCGCAGCAGCAGATCCAGTTCGCCGAGGGTGTGGCCCTGTTCGCGGATCGGCAGGTTGGCGGCCAGCAGCTCGACATCCGGCGCTTGCTCCAGGGCGTATTGCCAGAGGCGCTCGTAGTAGCGGCCGAGGCGCCGCGAGCCGTTGGCGAGAAACTGCTGCAGGGCGCTGCTGTCCTGTTCCTGCTGCTGCAGCCAGGCCAGCAGGCGCTCGGGGTCGCTGGCCCAGCGGCTGGCCGTCAGCGGGTGGCGCAGCGGCAGGTTGCCCTGCAGTAGCGGCGGCGACAGCAGCGCCCAGGCCAGGTCGCGCACCTGGGGGTGGCGCAGTTCGGCGAGGCTGGGCTGGAGTGGCGGCAGGCGGTTCATGGGGCGAGCATAGCCGGTTTGCTGCTGTTGCCGGCTTTCGCCCATAATTCGGCCATTACTCCCGTCGCAGAGCGCCCCATGGAGCAGTTTCGCAATATCGGCATCATCGGCCGCCTGGGCAGCGCCCAGGTACTCGATACCATCCGCCGCCTGAAGAAATTCCTGATCGAGCGTCACCTGCACGTGATCCTCGAAGACACCATCGCCGAGGTGCTGCCCGGTCACGGTCTGCAGACCTGCTCGCGCAAGATCCTCGGTGAGGTCTGCGACCTGGTCATAGTGGTCGGCGGCGATGGCAGCATTCTCGGTGCCGCGCGCGCCTTGGCCGGCCAGCGGATTCCGGTGCTGGGGGTCAACCGCGGCAGCCTGGGCTTCCTCACCGACATCAAGCCGGACGAGCTGGAAGTGAAGGTGGCCGAGGTGCTGGAAGGGCGCTTCCTCGAGGAGAGCCGCTTCCTGCTGGAGGCCGAAGTGCGCCGCCACGGCGAGGCGATCGGCCAGGGCGATGCGCTCAACGACGTGGTGCTGCACCCAGGCAAGTCGACCAAGATGATCGAATTCGAGCTGTTCATCGACGGCCACTTCGTCTGCAGCCAGAAGGCCGACGGCCTGATCGTCGCCACGCCCACCGGCTCCACCGCCTATTCGCTGTCCGCCGGCGGGCCGATCATGCACCCCAAGCTGGACGCCATCGTCATCGTGCCGATGTACCCGCACACCCTGTCCAGCCGACCGATAGTGGTGGACGGCAACAGCGAGCTGAAGATCGTGGTGGCCGACGACCTGCCGATCTACCCGCTGGTGTCCTGCGACGGCCAGAACCACTTCACTTGCGCCCCCGGCGACACCATCACGGTGGCCAAGAAACCGCAGAAACTGCGCCTGATCCACCCGCTCGACCACAACTACTACGAGGCCTGCCGCACCAAGCTCGGCTGGGGCGGCCGCCAGTGGAGCCACGACTGAGATGCTCCTCGACAGCGAGCGCAGCTACGACCTGATCGGCGACGTGCACGGTTGCGCACGCAGTCTGGCGCGCTTGCTGGAGCAGATGGGCTATCGCCGTGAGGCCGGCGTGTGGCGTCATCCGCGGCGCATGGCGTTGTTCCTTGGCGACATCATCGACCGTGGCCCGCGTATCCGCGAGGCCCTGCACCTGGTGCACGAGATGGTCGAGGCCGGCCAGGCCCTGTGCATCATGGGCAACCACGAGTACAACGCCCTCGGCTGGTACACCGAGGCGCCGGCAGACAGCCCGCGCCAGTACGTGCGCGAGCGCACGCCGCGGCACGAGCGCCTGCTGCAGCAGACCTTCCGCCAGTTCGACGGGCATGCCGGCGACTGGCGCGACTTCCTCGCCTGGTTCCAGCAGCTGCCGCTGTTCATCGATGCCGGGCGTTTCCGCCTGGTGCATGCCTGCTGGGACAAGCCGCTGATTGCCCAGCTCAAGAGCCAGTTCGCCGATGGCCGGGTCGACGAGGCGTTCGTCAGAGCCTCGGCGGTGCCCGGCAGCTTCGCCAACCGGGTGTTCGAGCGCCTGCTGCGCGGCACCGACATGCGCCTGCCGCAGGGCCTGACCCTGACCAGCGAAGAGGGCTTCACCCGCGCCTATTTCCGCACCAAGTTCTGGGAGGACGATCCGCAGACCTACGGTGACGTGGTGTTCCAGCCCGATGCCCTGCCCGAGAGCGTGGCCAGCCTGCCGCTGACCCCGACCGACAAGGGCCGCCTGCTGCAGTACGGCGCGGACGAGCCGATGCTGTTCGTCGGCCACTACTGGCGCCGTGGCCGCCCGGCACCGATCCGCGCCAACCTGGCCTGCCTGGACTACAGCGCGGTGATGTACGGCAAGCTGGTGGCCTATCGCCTGGACGACGAACAGCAGATCGATCCGGGCAAGTTCGTCTGGGTCGAGGTGGAGCGTCCCGAGGCGCCGCAATGAGTGCGGTAGCGGCCCTGCGTCGGCCGCTGCAGGAGGATCTGAGCGGCTTCGTCGGCCTGCTGCGCCACCTGCAGGTGCCGCACCGGGTCAGCGAGGAGCGCGGCGAGCAGGTGCTGTGGGTGTCGGCCGAGCCGGTGGCCGAGCAGGTGCGCGAGCTGTATCTGCGCTATCCGCAGGGCGACATGGCAGCCGAGCTGCTGCCGGCCCCAGCGCCGTCGGCGGCAGCTGGCGCCCTGCAGCAGCTGACGACCAGCCCGACTACTTCGCTGGTGCTCATCCTGGCGCTGCTGGTGGCGCTGTTCACCCGCCTGGGCGACGACTATGGAGCGCTGCGCTGGCTGACCTTCCAGGACTTTCGTGTCGACGCCAGTTACATCTACTTCAGCCCCTGGCTGGAGGGCCTGCACAATGGTCAGTGGTGGCGCCTGGTCAGTCCGGCGCTGATCCACTTCGGCGTCCTGCACCTGGCGATGAACGGCATGTGGTACTGGGAGCTGGGCCGGCGCATCGAGGCGCGCCAGGGCGGTCTGCAGTTGCTGGGGTTGAGCCTGCTGATCGCGCTGCTTTCCAACCTGGCGCAGTTCTGGTTCAGCGGGCCGTCGCTGTTCGGCGGCCTGTCCGGCGTGCTCTACGGCCTGCTCGGCTACTGCTGGATCTTCCAGCTGCTGGCGCCGACCCCGGCCTATCGCCTGCCGCGCGGCGTGCTGGGAATGATGCTGGTGTGGCTGCTGGTGTGCCTGTCCGGCGTCATCGATACCCTGGGCTTCGGTTCCATCGCCAATGCGGCGCATGTCAGCGGCCTGCTGGCCGGCTGCGCCACCGGCCTGCTGGGCGGTGCACTGGCGCGCGTGCGCCGGTAAACTGGCCGCCTGTTCGAGTTTTTAGCTGTCTGCTGTCGGAGTTTCAGATGTCGTCCTTTGCCGAAATGATCGAGAACATCACCCCCGAGATCTACCAGAGCCTCAAGCTGGCCGTGGAAATCGGCAAGTGGCCGGATGGCCGCAAGCTCACCCAGGAGCAGAAGGAGCTGTCGCTGCAGGCCATGATTGCCTGGGAAGTGCAGAACCTGCCCGAGGAAGAGCGCACCGGCTACATGGGCCCGCAGGAATGCCAGTCCCACGCCGAGCCGATCCCCAACCTGCTGTTCAAATCCAACACCACTCTGCACTGAGGGTGGCGGGCATGAACGAACTAGGTCGTGGCGCACTGAGCAAGATGGCGGTGCGCCTGGGCGAGACGGCGCAGTACGCCTTTCGCCTGGACGAGCAGGAAGTACCGGTCAATCCGCTGCTGGGCAAGCGCATCCGCCTGGAGTTCCTGGGCGCCATCCATTGCACCCACTGCGGGCGCAAGACCAAGAAGAGCTTCGCCCAGGGCTACTGCTACCCCTGTTTCACCAAGCTGGCGCAGTGCGACAGCTGCATCGTCAGCCCGGAAAAATGCCACCACGCCGAGGGCACCTGCCGCGAGCCGGGCTGGGGCGAGCAGTTCTGCATGACCGATCATGTGGTGTACCTGGCCAACTCGTCCGGAGTGAAGGTGGGCATCACCCGCGCCACCCAGCTGCCGACCCGCTGGCTCGACCAGGGCGCCAGCCAGGCGCTGCCGATCTTCCGCGTGGCTACCCGCCAGCAGTCCGGCTTCGTCGAAGACCTGCTGCGCAGCCAGGTGGCGGACAAGACCAACTGGCGCGCGCTGCTCAAGGGCGACGCGGTGCCGGTGGATCTGCCGGGCATCCGCGACCAGCTGCTGGCCAGCTGCGCCGCAGGCCTGCTGGCGCTGCAGCAGCGCTTCGGCCTGCAGGCGATCCAGGCGGTGACGGACGCCGAGGTGGTGGACATCCGCTACCCGGTGGAGGCCTATCCGACCAAGGTGGCCAGCCACGACCTGGAAAAGACCCCGGTGGTGGAGGGTATCCTCAGGGGTATCAAGGGCCAGTACCTGATCCTCGACACCGGCGTGATCAATCTGCGCAAATACACGGCCTACCAGGTCGCCGTACTCACCGAATAAGAGGCCACAAGCCGATGCGTACCGAACAGCCGAAAATGATCTACCTCAAGGACTATCAGGCCCCCGACTACCTGATCGACGAGACCCATCTGACCTTCGAGCTGTACGAGGATCACAGCCTGGTGCATGCCCAGCTGGTGATGCGGCGCAACCCGGCCCTGAGTGCCGACCTGCCGCCGCTGGTGCTGGATGGCCAGCAGCTGGAGCTGATCCGCGTGGCCCTGGATGACCGCGAGCTGTCCGCAGGCGACTACCAGCTCAGCGACAGCCATCTGACCTTGCAGCCCAGCCAGGCCAGTTTCGTCATCGACAGCACGGTGCGCATCCACCCGGAAAGCAACACCGCGCTGGAAGGCCTGTACAAGTCCAGCGGCATGTTCTGCACCCAGTGCGAGGCCGAGGGTTTCCGCAAGATCACCTATTACCTCGACCGCCCGGACGTGATGAGCAAGTTCACCACCACGCTCAGCGCCGAGCAGCACAGCTACCCGGTGCTGCTGTCCAACGGCAACCCGATCGCCAGCGGCAGCGAGGGCGATGGCCGCCACTGGGCGACCTGGGAAGATCCGTTCATGAAGCCGGCCTACCTGTTCGCCCTGGTCGCCGGCGACCTGTGGTGCGTGGAAGACCGCTTCACCACCATGAGCGCCCGCGAAGTGACCCTGCGCATCTACGTCGAGCCGGAGAACATCGACAAGGTGCAGCACGCCATGGACAGCCTGAAGAAGTCGATGAAGTGGGACGAGGAGGTGTACGGGCGCGAGTACGACCTGGACATCTTCATGATCGTTGCGGTCAACGACTTCAACATGGGCGCCATGGAGAACAAGGGCCTCAACATCTTCAACTCCAGCTGCGTGCTGGCCAAGGCCGAGACTGCCACCGACGCCGCCCACCAGCGCGTCGAGGCGGTGGTGGCCCACGAGTACTTCCACAACTGGTCGGGCAACCGCGTGACCTGCCGCGACTGGTTCCAGCTGTCGCTCAAGGAAGGCTTCACCGTGTTCCGCGACGCCGAGTTCTCGGCCGACATGAACTCGCGCACGGTCAAGCGCATCGAGGACGTGGCCTACCTGCGCACCCACCAGTTCGCCGAGGACGCCGGCCCCATGGCCCACCCGGTGCGCCCGGATGCGTACATGGAGATTTCCAACTTCTACACCCTGACCATCTACGAGAAGGGTTCCGAAGTCCTGCGCATGATCCACACCCTGCTGGGCGCCGAGACCTTCCGCCAGGGCTCGGATCTGTACTTCGCCCGCCACGACGGCCAGGCGGTGACCTGCGACGACTTCGTCAAGGCCATGGAAGATGCCAGCGGTGTCGACCTGAGCCAGTTCAAGCGCTGGTACACCCAGGCCGGCACGCCGCGCCTGGAGGTCAGCGAGAGCTACGACGCAGCGGCCAATACCTATCGCCTGCAACTGCGCCAGAGCTGCCCGGCCACCCCGGGGCAGAGCGAGAAGCTGCCGTTCGTGATCCCGGTCGAACTGGCTTTGCTGGATGCCCAGGGTCGCGAGCTGCCGCTGCAGCTGGTCGGCGAAGACAAGCCGGTCGGCCGCAGCCGCGTGCTGCAGGTGACCCAGGCCGAGCAGGCCTTCACCTTCGTCAATATCGCCGAGAAGCCGCTGCCGTCGCTGCTGCGCGGCTTCAGCGCGCCGGTCAAGCTGAGCTTCCCCTATGGTCGCGACCAACTGATGTTCCTGATGCAGCACGATTCCGACGGCTTCAACCGCTGGGAAGCTGGCCAGCAGCTGGCCGTGCAGGTGCTGCAGGAGCTGATCGGCCAGCATCAGCGTGGCGAAGCCCTGGTGCTCGACCAGCGCCTGGTCACCGCCCTGCGCAGCGTGCTGGAGAATGAGGCGCTGGATCAGGCCATGGTCGCCGAGATGCTGTCGTTGCCGGGCGAGGCCTACCTCACCGAGATCAGCGCAGTGGCCGATGTCGACGCCATCCACGCGGCCCGCGAGTTTGCCCGCGCGCAGCTGGCCGAGGCACTGTTCGAGCCGCTGTGGAAGCGCTACCAGGCCAACCGCGAGCTGTCGCGCAGCACTGCCTACGTGGCCGAGTCGACGCATTTCGCCCGGCGCAGCCTGCAGAACATCGCGCTGTCCTACCTGATGCTGACGGGGCGCCCGGAAGTGCTGGCGGCCTGCCTGGAGCAGTACGAGGTGTGCGACAACATGACCGAGCGCCTGACCGCCCTGGCGGTGTTGGTCAATTCGCCGTTCGAGGCGGAGAAGGGCGAGGCCCTCAAGGCCTTTGCCGAGCACTTCAAGGACAACGCCCTGGTCATGGATCAGTGGTTCAGCGTGCAGGCCGCCAGCACCTTGCCGGGCGGTCTGGCCCGTGTGCGGGCGCTGATGCAGCATCCGGCCTTCACCATGAAGAATCCGAACAAGGTGCGCGCGTTGATCGGCGCCTTCGCCGGGCAGAACCTGGTCAACTTCCACGCCGCCGATGGCAGCGGTTACCGCTTCCTGGCCGATCAGGTGATCAGCCTGAATGCCTCCAACCCGCAGATCGCTTCGCGCCAGCTGGCGCCGCTGACCCGCTGGCGCAAGTACGACGCGGCGCGCCAGGCGCTGATGCGTGGCGAACTGGAGCGCATTCTGGCTTCCGGTGAGCTGTCCAGCGACGTCTTCGAAGTGGTCAGCAAGAGCCTGGTCTGACGTTACCGCTACTCCGGATGGGTGACGCAAAAGTGTTACCCATCCGGCGTTTTTGTTTCCTTTCTACCTGGTCAGCTTCACCGGCCGCACCCCTTGCCCCCGCTGCATTTTGCCCCCTCGCTCGACCGTCCCAGCTGGTGATTTTTTCTCAAGGTTATATTGCGCCATTACACGGACAAATGATGACAGCAAGCGCTTGCTTGGTTTTCTTTTGCCGATTTTTTGTTCGATGCGCGGCGGCTTTTTCCCGGGGCCCTGTTTCATGCTCGCGCCTACCGCTCAAGGGCGCTCGTTGGTATCGATTTTGAATAGTGCCTGCCGATCCGGGTGAAAGCGCGGCTGAGACCACGCTTCAGGGAAGAGTCGCCCATAACAAGAACAATCGATTGGGGAGCCGTTGATGTACAAACCCTTGCGCAAGTCTCTTTTCCTCGCTCCGGCCCAGGCCGGTTTCACCTTGCTCGGGCTGCTGCCGCTGGTGCTGGCGGCGCCGCTGCAGGCCATGGAGTTCAGCCTGGCCGATGGCGAGGTCACCGGCTCGCTGGATACCACCCTGTCCTACGGGCAGTTGTACCGGGTGCAGGGCCAGGACAAGACCAACGACGACACCAACGGCAACGACGGCAACCGCAACTTCGATACCGGTCTGGTTTCCGAAGTGTTCAAGGTCACCTCTGACCTGGAGGCGAACTACCAGAACTACGGGGTGTTCGTGCGCGGCACGGCGTTCTATGACACCCAGATCATGGACAAGCGCAACGACAACGACGATTACCGTCCGAGCCAGAGCTACCCGAACAACGACCGCTTCACCTACGAGACCCGCCACAAGGCCGGGCGCGACGCGCAGATTCTCGACTCCTATGTCTACGGTAACTGGGACGTGGGCGACATGCCGCTGACCGCCAAGGTCGGCCGCCAGGTGTTCAACTGGGGCGAGGGCATCTTCTATCGCGGTGGGATCAACACCACCAACCCGGTGGATGCCGCCAAGTTCCGCCTGCCGGGCTCGGAGCTCAAGGAAGTGCTGGTGCCGGTGGAGGCCTTCAACTTCAACATCGGCCTCACCGACAGCCTGTCGATGGAAGCCTATTACCAGTGGAACTGGAAGGAGACCGCCATCGACCCGGCCGGCACCTTCTTCTCCGAGACCGACCTGTTCGCCGACGGCGGCAACACCGCCTATACCCGCTACGACAACCCGCTGCTCGGCACGGTGATGTCCAGCTACCAGACCGCCCTGAACGCCGGCCTGGTGGGCAACGGCCCGTTCGGCCCGAACGCCTACCTCGACCCGAACTACAACGTGTTCAAGGTGGCCAACATCGGCAGCGACATCAACGCCAAGAACGACGGTCAGTATGGCGTGGCCTTCCGCTATATCGCCGAAGAGCTGAACGCCACCGAGTTCGGCCTGTACTTCATCAACTACCACTCCAAGGAGCCGCAGATCGCCGTGGATCTGAGCGGCTATCAGGGCGTCGACATGACCGCCCTGGCCGGCTCGCTGGGCCCGTTCGGCGGGGCGCTGGCTCCGGCCGTGGCGACCCTCGATGCGGCCAGCAACGCCGTTGGCCGCCGCGAGTATGTCGAAGACATCCGCATGTACGGCTTCAGTTTCAACACCACCCTGGGCGATGCCTCGGTATTCGGCGAGCTGGCCTATCGGCCGAACATGCCGGTGGGCATCAGTGCCACCAACGACCTGCTCGGCGACCTGCTGGGCCAGGGCTTTTTCGGCCTGACCAACATCTATGACGGCAGCGTGTCCGGCGACCAGGCCTGTGCCGACATCTCCGGCAAGCAGCTGTGCCGTGGCCCGATGTTCCACAACTACGAGCGGGTCGAGGCGTTCAACACCTCGCTGGGCACCATCTACAACTTCGGCCCGTCGCTGAGCTTCGACTCGCTGTTCGGCGTGGCCGAGCTGGCCTCCGAGCATGTGCGCGCCAGCAGCCTGACCTACACCGCCTACGATGGCTCGACCCGCGGCTTCGCCGGGCGTGCCAACGGTGCCTATGTTTCCGGCTATGGCGACGAGGATCAGATCGACCGCGATGCCTACGGCTACACCCTGGCGTTGTCGGGTACCTGGAACGACGTGTACGCCGGGGTCAACCTGTCGCCCTTCGGCGTGTTCAAGCATGACTTCCGCGGCAACTCGCACCAGACCGGCAACTTCATCGAAGGCCGTATGGCCTACACCGCCGGTATTCGCGCCAACTACCTGAACAGCCTGGAGGCCGAACTGCAGTACACCGAGTTCTACGGCGCCGGGCAGAACAACTCCGGGCGTGACCGCGACAACGTCGGCATCAACGTCAAGTACTCCTTCTGATCCACCGCTTTGCGGGCCGGGTTGCACGGGCAGCCCGGCCGCTGACTTACCACGGAGAATCACCATGCTGAACAAGCACTCACTGATCGGCGCCGCCGTTGCCCTGGCCTTCTGTGCCGGTAGCGCGCTGGCGGCGGTCTCGCCCCAGGAAGCCGCCAAGCTCGGCACCAGTCTGACGCCCTTCGGCGCCGAGAAAGCCGGCAACGCCGACGGCAGCATCCCGGCCTGGACTGGTGGCATCACCCAGGCCCCGGCCGGTTACAAGGGCAGTGGCTCGCACCACGTCGACCCGTTCCCGGACGACAAGCCGCTGTTCACCATCACCAAGGCCAATCTGGAGCAGTACAAGGACAAGTTGAGCGCCGGGCAGATCGCCCTGTTCAACTCCTATCCGGACACCTTCCAGATGCCGATCTATCAGAGCCGTCGCTCTGGCTCGGCGCCGCAGTGGGTGTATGACAACACCATCAAGAACGCCACCACCGCCAAGCTGCTGGCCGGCGGCAACGGTTTCGCCGACGCCTACGGCGGCATCCCGTTCCCGATTCCGCAGGACGGCGTCGAGGCGCTGTGGAACCACATCGTGCGTTACCGCGGTACCTACATCACCCGCCGTTCCGTGGAGGCCCCGGTGCAGCGCAACGGCGTGTTCTCGCCGGTGGTGTCGGAAGTCGAGGCGCTGTTCCGCTACTACGACCCCAAAGGCAGCTACGCCGACCTGGGCAACATCCTGTTCTATTACCTGAACTTCACCAAGAGCCCGGCGCGCCTGGCCGGTGGTGCGGCACTGGTGCACGAGACCCTGGATCAGGTGAAGGAACCGCGTCAAGCCTGGGCCTATGCTGCCGGCCAGCGCCGCGTGCGGCGTGCGCCGAACCTGGCCTACGACACGCCGATCGCTGCCTCCGAAGGCCTGCGCACCGCCGACGACACCGACATGTTCAACGGTTCTCCGGATCGTTATGACTGGAAGCTGCTGGGCAAGAAGGAGCTGTACATCCCCTACAACAACTACCGCATCGCCGCCGATGGGGTGAAGTACAAGGATGTGCTGCAGGTCGGTCACGTCAATCCGGCGCTGACCCGCAACGAACTGCACCGCGTCTGGGTGGTGGAGGGCACGCTCAAGCCGGGCGCCCGTCACGTCTACGGCAAGCGCACCCTGTTCCTCGACGAGGACAGCTGGCAGGCAGCGATCGTCGACCAGTACGACACCCGTGGCGAGCTGTGGCGCGTCTCCATTGCCTACCTGAAGAACTACTACGACCTGCCTACCACCTGGTCGGCCATGGAGGCCTTCCACGACCTGCAGAGCCGTCGCTACTACGTGCAGAACCTCGACAGCGAGGAGGCGGGCACCGCCGACTTCTCCAAGCCGGTTCCCGCGGACAGCGAGTTCACTCCGTCGGCTCTGCGTCGTCGCGGTACCCGCTAAGTTCTTCTGCTGTTCCGGCCAGGGGCATCATGCCCCTGGCCATCCTCCCGCTGTTCTGCCATCTCCTGTGCCATGTGACCCGGTTGGCACTTCTTGGCATGACTGTCTGATCGTTTTTTGACCTTTCGGTCGCTGCTGGCTGGCGTGCGCTGTTCGGCGCTTTTACTGCTGGCAATCTGCTTCACTGCCGCCCGCTCGGGTCGTGTGCGTGGTCGCCCGGGGCACCGGTCATCACCTGCCCGAGCCTGCTGGCGCCTTGGTGCCACGGCATGGCTGCAGGCTGGCGGTGATGCTTACAGGCGGCCAGCCAGAACTGGCCTCAGCAGAGGGAGCAAGGGAATGTTGAAAGGAGTAGTGACGGCAGGCTTGCTGGTGTGCCTGTCCAATGCCATGGCGGCCGTGGCGCCGCAGGAAGTGGCCCAGCTGGGCAGCAGTCTGACGCCCCTGGGTGGCGAGCGGGCGGGCAATGCCGATGGCAGCATTCCGGCCTGGAACGGTGGCATCACCCAGGCCCCGGCGGGCTACGCCGGCCCCGGCCACCACCATGTCGATCCATATGCCGACGACAAGCCGCTGTTCACCATCAGCAAGGCCAATCTGGAGCAGTACAAGGCCCATCTCACCGCCGGCCAGCTGGCGCTGTTCGCCACCTACCCGGAGACCTTCCAGATGCCGGTCTACCCGAGCCGGCGCAGTGCCTCGGCGCCGCAGTGGGTGTATGACAACACCCGTGCCAATGCGGCCAGCGCGCACCTGCTCAAGGACGGCAACGGCTTCGCCGATGCCTACGGCGGCATCCCGTTCCCGATTCCAAAGAGCGGCGTGGAGGCCCTGTGGAACCACGTGGCGCGCTACCGCGGCACCTACGCGGTACGCCAGTCCTCGGATGCCAGCGTGCAGCGCAACGGCAGCTACGGCCTGGTCACCACTCGCCAGGAGGCGCTGTTCAGCTACTACCAGCCGGGCGGCTCGGCCGCGCAGCTGGATAACAAGCTGTTCTACTACATGGCCGTGACCAAGAGCCCGGCGCGTCTGGCTGGTGGTGCGCTGCTGGTGCACGAGACCCTCGACCAGGTCGAGGAAGCCCGTTCGGCCTGGGCCTATACCGCCGGCCAGCGCCGCGTGCGCCGCGCCCCCAACGTGGCCTACGACACGCCGCTGAGCACCGCCGACAGCCTGATGACGGCCGATGACAAGGACATGTTCAACGGCTCGCCGGATCGCTACGACTGGAAGCTGCTGGGCAAGAAGGAAATCTACATCCCCTACAACAACTACCGGATCACCAGTCCGCAGGTCAGCTACGACCAGCTGATCAAGCCCGGTCACCTGGATCCGCAGTTCACCCGCTACGAACTGCACCGGGTGTGGGTGGTGGAGGGCACGCTCAAGCCGGGCGCACGGCATATCTATGCCAAGCGCACCCTGTTCCTCGACGAGGACAGCTGGCAGGCTGCCGAGGTTGACCAGTACGACAGCCGCGGCGAGCTGTGGCGGGTTTCCCTGGCCTACCTGAAGAACTACTACGAGCTGCCGACTACCTGGTCCGCCCTGGATGTGTTCCACGATCTGCAGGCAGGGCGCTACTACGTGCAGAACCTCGACAACGAGGAGCGCAGCATCAGCGACTTCAGCCAGCCGGTGCCGGATTCCGGCTACTTCTCGGTGGCGACCCTGCGCCGCCTGGGAACGCGTTGAGGGATAGACACCCGAATAAAGGCCGCTACAGTGATAGCGGCCTTTGTTTTTCAGGGCTGTACGGCCTGCAGCGGCGCTTACAAAACATAACGTCACGCCGATTGTCAGATTTTTCCAAAGCCGTATAGCATGAGCCCGCCTGATAAAAGGCATGTACCCACCTATAAGAATAAAGGGGGAAATCTATGCGTGAGCCCGTCATGCGGCGCACCCGCTCCGGTGGTCTGAACTCTGTCCAGGCTCCGGCCCGTCACCATTCGCCGCTGGCGAAAGCGCTGTCTCTGTTGGGCGTCTGCTCGGCATTGATTCTCGCCACTCCCGTCCAGGCTGCTGCCGCCGATGCAGCGCCGGTCTACTCCATCGAATCGCCGAAAGCCGTCAGCGGCCTGCTGCTGGACATTGCCCATGCCGGCAAGCGCCTGGTTGCGGTGGGTGATCGTGGCCACATCCTGTTCTCCGAAGATGCCGGCAAGAACTGGGTGCAGGCACGAGTGCCGAGCCGTCAGCTGCTGACCGCCCTGTACTTCGTCGATGACAAGCACGGCTGGGCCGTGGGTCACGACGCGCAGATTCTCGCCACCGAAGACGGCGGCGCCAACTGGACGCTGCAGTACGAAGACCTCAGCCGCGAAGCGCCGCTGCTGGATGTCTGGTTCCGTGACGTCAACACCGGTTACGCAGTCGGCGCCTATGGCGCACTGCTGGAAACCACCGATGGCGGCAAGACCTGGAACGATGCCAGCGACCGCCTGGACAACGAAGACGGTTTCCACCTCAACGGCATCGCCGCGGTCAAGGATGCCGGCCTGTTCGTGGTGGGCGAGCAGGGCAGCATGTTCCGCTCCGCCGACTGGGGCCAGACCTGGGAAAAGGTCAAGGGCCCGTACGAAGGCTCGCTGTTCGGCGCCGTCGGCACCGCCAGTGCCAAGACCCTGCTGGTCTACGGCCTGCGTGGCAACCTGTTCCGTTCTACCGATTTCGGCAATACCTGGCAGCAGGTCAAGCTCCTGGCCGACAGCGGCCCGCTGGAGTTCGGCCTGGCCAATGGCACCCTGCTCAAGGACGGCACCGTGACCATCGTCGGTCATGGCGGCAGCGTCCTGACCAGCAAGGATGCCGGGCGCACTTTCACCGTGATCAACCGTCCCGACCGCGCCTCGCTGGCGGGGGCGACCGACGATGCCGGCGGCAACCTGATCCTGGTAGGGCAGGGTGGCGTGCAGATCGCTTCACCGACTGGCGCCGAACCGGGCCAAAAACAATAAGCCGGGGCTACTAAGGTAATGAATACGATGACTAGCCATCACCAGGACAAGGCAACCTTCCTTGAGCGCCTGATTTTCAACAACCGGCCGATTGTGATTGCACTCTGTCTGTTGGTCAGTGTGCTCCTGCTCTGGCAGGCCTCGCACATCCGTCCCTCGACCAGCTTCGAGAAGATGATCCCGCTGGAGCATCCCTTCATCCAGAAGATGATGGAGCACCGCAACGACCTGGCCAACCTGGGCAACACCGTGCGTATCTCGGTGGAAGCCAAGGACGGCGACATCTTCACCAAGGAATACATGGAAACCCTGCGTCAGATCCATGACGAGGTGTTCTACATTCCGGGTGTCGACCGTTCCGGCCTGAAGTCGCTGTGGAGCCCGAGCGTACGCTGGACCGAAGTGACCGAAGAAGGCTTCGCCGGTGGCGAGGTGATTCCGCAGACCTACGACGGTTCCGCGCAGAGCCTCAACGAGCTGCGCAACAACGTGCTCAAGTCGGGTCAGATCGGCCGCCTGGTCGGCAACAACTTCAAGTCGAGCATCGTCGATATCCCGCTGCTCGAGCAGTACCCGGATCCGCAGGATCAGAGCAAGCTGCTCAAGCTGGACTACCGCCAGTTCTCCCACGAGCTGGAAGAGAAGATCCGCGACAAGTACCAGCTGCAGAACCCCAACGTGCAGATCCACATCGTCGGTTTCGCCAAGAAAGTTGGTGACCTGATCGATGGCCTGATCATGGTGGTGGCGTTCTTCGGTATCGCCTTCCTGATCACCCTGGTGCTGCTGTACTGGTTCAGCTGGTGTATCCGTTCGACCATCTCGGTACTGTCCACCACGCTGATTGCGGTGGTCTGGCAGCTGGGCCTGATGAACCTGGCTGGCTTCGGTCTCGACCCGTACTCGATGCTGGTGCCGTTCCTGATCTTCGCCATCGGTATTTCCCACGGCGTGCAGAAGATCAACGGTATCGCCCTGCAGTCCAGCGATGCCGACAACGCCCTGACCGCTGCCCGGCGTACCTTCCGCCAGCTGTTCCTGCCGGGCATGATCGCCATCCTGGTGGACGCCGTCGGCTTCATCACCCTGCTGGTGATCGACATCGGCGTGATCCGCGAGCTGGCCATCGGTGCTTCCATCGGTGTGGCGGTGATCGTGTTCACCAACCTGATCCTGCTGCCGGTAGCCATCTCCTACATCGGTATCAGCAAGAAGGCGGTCGAGCGCAGCAAGAAGGACGCCTGCCGCGAGCATTCGTTCTGGCGCCTGCTGTCCAACTTCGCTCACCCGGTAGTGGCGCCGATCTCCGTGGTCATCGCCCTGTCGGCCGGTGTCGGTGCCTTCTGGTACCAGAAGCACAACCTGCAGATCGGCGACCTCGATCAGGGGGCGCCGGAGCTGCGTGCCGACTCGCGCTACAACAAGGACAACAACTTCATCATCAGCAACTACTCCACCAGCTCCGATGTACTGGTGGTGATGGTCAAGACGCCCAACGAAGCCTGCTCGACCCACGAGACCCTGGCGCCGATGGACGAGCTGATGTGGCTCATGCAGAACACCGAGGGCGTGCAGTCGGCCATTTCCATGGTCAGCGTGTCCAAGCAGGTGATCAAGGGCATGAACGAGGGCAACCTGAAGTGGGAAACCCTGTCGCGCAACCCGGACATCCTCAACAACTCCATCGCCCGTGCGGACGGCCTGTATAACGCCGACTGCTCGCTGGCGCCGGTGCTGGTGTTCCTCAACGACCACAAGGCGGCCACCCTCAAGCGCGCCGTCGGCGTGGTGCAGGAGTTCGCCAAGGAGCACAACAAGGAAGGCCTGGAGTTCCTCCTGGCTGCCGGTAACGCCGGTATCGAGGCGGCGACCAACGAGGTCATCGCCAAGTCCGAGCTGAAGATCCTGACCCTGGTGTACATCTGCGTTGCCGTGATGTGCCTGATCACCTTCCGCTCGTTCGGCGCCATGCTGTGCATCATCCTGCCGCTGATCCTCACCTCCATCCTCGGCAACGCCCTGATGGCCTCGCTGGGTATCGGCGTGAAGGTGGCGACCATGCCGGTAATCGCGCTGGGCGTGGGTATCGGCGTGGACTACGGCATCTACATCTACAGTCGCCTGGAGAGTTTCCTGCGTGCCGGCATGCCGCTGCAGGAAGCCTACTACCAGACCCTGAAGTCCACCGGCAAGGCGGTGATGTTCACCGGTCTGTGCCTGGCCATCGGTGTGGTGACCTGGATGTTCTCGGCGATCAAGTTCCAGGCCGACATGGGTCTGATGCTGACCTTCATGCTGCTGTGGAACATGTTCGGGGCCCTGTGGCTGCTGCCAGCCCTGGCGCGCTTCCTGATCAAGCCGGAGAAACTGGCCGGCAAGAAAGGCGGTTCGCTGTTCGCGCACTGATAGTGGTGTGAAATGAAAAGGGCTCCTGCGGGAGCCCTTTTTCTATCTAGGGCAAACAGCGCCAGTGCGACGACTCGATCTAGGTAGTGGGTTTCTGGCGCTTTGCGGTGACCGCATTGAGTTTGGCGGCCAGGAGCAAGCCTGAGTAGAGGTAGTTGGTGCTCAGGTAGCGCCAGGCGAGCCGGCGTGGCTCGAGCAGCATGCGGAAGCACCACTCCATGCAGATGCGCTGAACCCAGCGGGGAGCCCGGGGTAACTGCCCGGACAGCACGTCGAAGGAGCCACCCACGCCCATTCCCAGATTGACGCCCAGTTGGTCCCAGTGCTGGCGGAGGAAGTTCTCTTTCTTGGGCGAACTGATGCCGATGAACAGCAGCTTGGCGCCACTGGCGCGAATGGCCTGGGCGATATCAGCTTCCTCCTCGGCTTTGAAATAGCCGTGGTGAACACCGGCAATGCGCAGTCCGGGATACTGCGCCGTCAGCCTATCAGCCGTTGCATGCACGACCCGAGCTTTCGCTCCCAGCAGGAAGACGGGCGCATCAAGACGAGCGGCGAGCGCGCATAGATCTCCTACCAGATCGATGCCGGCTCTGCGTGGCGGAACCCAAGGGTTCAGCCACCTGAGTCCCAGGTGAATGCCGGCGCCGTCGATATGGACGCGCTCGGCCTGTTCAAGCGCCAACATGAGATCGGGCGTTCTGCGGGCATCGACCAGTTTGGCAACGTTCAGTCCTTCGAGGCGAATACGGGCATTGCTATGCAGCGCCTGTTCGATATCGGCCAGCAACTCCTGCGGGCTCAGCAGGTCGACAGGGCAACCCAGCATGCTGATACGGCGTTTGGCGGCTGCATTCATGGATCAGACAACTTGTTCTGCATCATGGCTCGTGCGCTGCTCAGACTGCGCAGGGCTGCGCAGGGCTGCGCCGCAGAGGAGCCAGAGTGCGCCGCTTCCCGATACGGAGAGCATATGCTCCGAGCTGATCAGGGTGGTCGAAATACCCAGCAGGAGCCAGGTGGCTGCCAGCGCCAGCGGTTCCCTCTGGGTACGATAATGGTGCCATAGCTGGAGGGCCAGATTGCCCAGGAAAAGTAGAAACAGTAGGGTCGCCGGTAAGCCCAGCTGAAAGGCGATGCTGAAAATCGCGCCTTCGCCCCCGCCGATGGTGGCTGCCGCCATATTGCCGGCCATTCCGCCTTGCTGGCCGAGGCCGGCGCCGAACAGCAGCACCCTCGGCAAGTCCTGCAGGTTTTTCTGCAAGGCGATCCAGTGGCCGATGGTCGAGCCATCGAGGAATTTCACGCTCATGATCACGATCTGCCAGGATGCCACCACGATGGCCACGGCACTCGCGCCGAGTATCAGCCAGCGCCAGCCGCGACCTGGGAGCAGGGTGCGGTCGCAGAACAGGTAGCCGAGCAGGGCGAGGCCTGCTGCAAGCATGGCGCCGCGGGTGCCGGACATCCAGATGCCGGCGAACAGCACTGCGCATAGCAGCAGGCCGAACATTGACGCGCGCCCCTGCAACCAGGCAACGGCCAGCAATGCACCAACGCACAGGAACATGCCCTGGGCCAGCGGCGATGCCAGCAGGCCCGCGGCCCGGCGCGCCTGCTCGATGCCGCCATAGAAGTTCCACGGCAGGCCATTCTCGGGGTTGCCGCCGACCAGCATGCCTTTCACTTCCAGCATGTAGCGGGGATAGTCGATGCCGTACAGCCAGAACTCGCTGTTCTGCTGATCCCAGGCGCCGAACAGGGTACTGGCCAGTGCCAGCACCACCAGGCAACCCGACAGCGTGCGCAGCTGCCTAGGAGTGCGCACGCAGTAATAGGCGGCGAGGAAGAACAGCAGCGGTATGACCAGGGTGCCAAAGGAAGCAATCTGTAACGACAGCGGCGCGCCACCGACGGTAAGGATCAGGTAGATCGCCGCCAGGCCGCCATAGCCGAGCATGGGTAGCAGCAGTGATGTGGGCAGGCGGGTGGTGAGCAGGCAACACGCGGCCAGGGTGATGGCCAACCCATCGCGCAGGTAGCGCAACTCGGCGGCGGGCGGCCAGAAACTGTAGAGCCAGGCACTGGTCAGGTCGCCCAGGTGCACCCACAACACCAGAACGAGCAGCAGGACAAATCTCACTTCTGCGACTCTCCACCAGAGTATCTGTGGCGCCAGCGTTGCCATTCGCCCACCGCGCCCGCCCCGAGAAGCCTTATCGCGGTGCGCTTGGCAAGTGCCTTGAGACTATCGCGCAGTCGCCAGTCCACGCGCATGATCCGGGTGTCGATGGCCGCAATGGTCTGTTCCCTCTCGGCGTGCAGTGGGCGCTGCAGTAGCGTCGCAGGGCGGCGCGCATGCAGCCAGAGGTTGCCGTGCATGCTCGGCAGCGGATGAGCGCCGCAGCTCAGTACCTCGAATCCGGCGGCCTGCACCAGGTTGCGCAGGCTCTCCTGGCAGAAGTAGCTTAGGTGTGCCGGATGCACGAACAGGCGGCTTGTCCAGTTCCCGAACAGATCTGGAACCTCCAGCCAGAGCTGGCCGTCCGGGCGCAAGGCGCGCGCGGCCAGGTCGAGCGTGGCGAGCGGATCTGTTACGTGCTCCAGCGTATGGAAGGCCACCAGTGCCTCCAGGCTCTCCGCCTCGAGGCTGTCCAGCCCTGCAACGAAGTGCACCTGGGCGCCCTCAAGCAGGGCGTCGCGGTGGCTGACATCAGGCTCACTGGCCAGCAGCCGAAGATCCGGGCGTTGCGCCGAAGCCGCACCGAGGAAGGCGCCGAACCCGGAACCCAGTTCGAATAGCCCGTCGCCATGCGCAAGTTGCGGGGCGATCAGTTGCAGGCGTTGCTGGGCGACGGTCCGATCGCCACGCCAGCTGAAGAAGCGCTCCAAGCTGAGCCATGGTATTTCGGCAGGAAACAGCTGCCGGTAGCGCTCCGCATAGAACTCATCCAGCCCCTGTTCGGTAAAGCCGGGGGCCAGGTAGACGCCCGCGCAGTAGCCACAGCGTCGCAGCTGCTGGCCAGAGTTGGCGTACACCTCTGGCCAGAAGTGTCGCTGCCCGAGCGTAGCGCCACATAGCCGGCACTGGCCGCTGTCGCAGGCCATGCCACGTTGCCAGAGCCTGTCAGGCATAGAACCTCCGATACCAGAGCACCACCGCGAGGGCCTGCCACAGGGTGCTGTGCTCGGCATGCGGATCCTTCAGTCTGCGGCGCAGGCTGGGGACATCGATGAAGTTGCCCAGTTCGGCTGGCAGATCCTCCAATAGCGGCTGCCACGGCAGGCGTCGCAGCAGGAACTGCTCGGCGTGGCCGAAGCCGGTATTCTTGGGTGTATCGACAACCGAGGCGGGCAGCTCCGAGCGGAATGCCGAGCGCAGCAGCATTTTCGAGCGCTGCTCGCCGACGCGCTTGGTGGCTGGCGTGACCAGCGCTCGCTCGATCAGGCGATAGTCCATGAATGGGCTGCGCAGCTCGATTCCGGCATCCATGCTGGTGCGATCGGCCATGCGCAGTACTCTCGGCAGCAGGCTGTTCAACTGATCGTCGCGCAGGCGTTGCTGCAGATCCATGCGCGCATTGTCGCGAATGGCTTCCATGCGGTGACGCTGGGCGGCCCACAGATCGCCGCCGATGGCTTGCACGCTTGGCCTGAGGCGTCTTAGCAACGGTGTGATGATTGCCAGCGGCGCGTCCCAGATCATCCGATTGAGCAGCAGCGCGCGCGGGAACGTCTGGTGGCCCATGAGCCTGGCCGCCTGCCGCCATTGCCCTCGGTGCAATGCGTCGCGTACGGCCAGTGGGTGGTAGCGCATGGTGTAGCCACCCAGGAGTTCGTCGGCACCTTCGCCACCCAGCACGACTTTGAAGCCTTGCTCGGCAATCGCCCGATAGGTGCGGAAGCCGGCCAATATCGAGGGAGTCGCAAATGGTTCGCCCTGCACACCCACCAGACGCATCAGCTCGTCGACGCTGGGAATGGCTGCAAACCGTACGATGCGGTGCAGGTCGGCGTGCCCACTGGCGTGCATGAATGCGCTGGCTTTGGCGGACTCGTCGAAGGCTGCGTGCTCGCTTTCCTGGTAGGCGTAGGTGAAAGCGCCCCCCAGGCGGTGTTGCGGGGCGTCGCTGGCTTGGATCGCCAGGTGCGTGATGATCGAGCTGTCCAGACCACCGGAGAGCAGGCTGGCTACCGGTACGTCGGCGCGTAGACGCAGGCTCACGGCGTCGGCGAGCAGAGCGCGCAGCGCTTCCGGGGTAAGCGGTTCGAGTTCGCCGGGCTGTGGCCAGTGGTGGTAGGCCCGCACGCGGGAGCGTCCTGTACGGCTCAGCCGATAGACCTGTCCCGGCGCCACGGCCTGAATGCCCTGGAAGAAGGTCGCTTGGCTCTGCTCGGAGTATGACGTCACCAGGAAGTCGAACAGCGTCTCCTGGTTAGGGGCCGGATAACCGCCCCTGAACTCTGCGATGGCGGATATTTCGCTGGCCAATATGGCCATCTCCCCGTCATGGCAGAGGTAGAGGGGCTTGACGCCCAGTCGATCCCGGCAGAATACCAAGTCGCCACTTGCAGCGTCCCAGATCACCAGGGCCCACATGCCGTTGCAGCGCGCGAACAGCCCTTCGCCCCAGATGCGCCAGCCGTGTAGCAGTACCTCGGTGTCACTGTCGGTAATGAAAACGCAGCCGGCGGCGCGCAGCTCTTCGCGCAGGCTGCGGAAGTTATAGATAGCGCCGTTGAACACCAGCACATTGCCGGTGTGTGGGCAACGCATCGGCTGGGCGGCCACTGTGCGGGTGTCGTAAATGGCCAGGCGGCGATGGCCGAGGACAGTGGCGGGAGCCTGCTCCACGGTAGCCAGTCCCTCGCCATCCGGTCCTCGTCTGGCCAGGCTGACGAGCGCGCGCCGCACGCTGGGCTCGAGATTGTGAGCGGCGGAAAAGGCGCGTACTGCTATCAGACCGCACACTGGGTTGGCTCTCCTGGTTTCATGTGGATGTCTGCAGCGCGGAGGCGGGGCGGTAGCAGGGGGTTCTGCCTGCAACTGCGACCACCAGGGGCAGTGCCAGCAACACGCCGAACCAGGGAGCTGCCGCATTGAACCCTGCGATCCCGGCCAACAGGGCGCCGCCCATGGCGAGCCAGCCCCACCCCGACAGTCGCAGGTGCTGCAGCCGGATCACCCCGAGCATGATGCTGGCCAGGCAGAGGGTTCGGGTCCACAGCAGCAGATCAGGTGCTTGCGCCCAGGCCGCGAGAACCTGCAATGGGGCACTGATCGCCATCGTGATGACGAACAGTTGGGCCATGGCGTGCTCGCGATTAGCGTCGATCAGCGGCAGGCCGAGGAAGCCGCCGCTGACACTGATACCCCAGGCCAGCAGCAGGACGCCGGCAAGGGCCAGCCAATACCGCTGCTCCGGATCGGGCGTCGCTGCCTGCAGCAACAGGACACTGATCAGCAGGGCGGCTGTGCCTTGCAGGGCCCATGAGCCGGCCTGAAGCACTTTCTCTCGGCCGTGATCGCGTGCGGCCCCGGGCAGTAGCAGACGAGACAGCTGGGCCTGTATGCCCGAGAGGCCATTGAGCGCATGGCTGATCAACAGATACCAGGGGAGGAAACTGGGGGTCAGGGGGGCGAGCAAGAAAGGGGTCAGACGATCATGCAGGGTGCTGCAGATGCTCAGCGTCGACAGATGCAGGGCCGCATTGAACTGGCCGCTTCCCAGTCGGGGTAGCCAAAGTCGCAGTTTGCGGCTGAGCAGCAGATGCACCAGCGCCTGGACGGCAAAGCCCAGGCTCACGGCGATACCCGCGCTGGTGGCCGTGGAGAAGGGCAAGCACGTCGGGAGCGTGAGGCTCAGCAGAAGGGCAACCGGCCAGGCGATCTGGCCGGAGAGTAGTGCCCGCAGACGCTGGCCCCGGGCAATGAGTGGCGAGGAAAAATTGAATAGCGCCAGCAGGGCGGCGGGGGCGGCACCTAGCCAATAATCGAATGCGGCAGAATCCGCCGCCAGCGCGCTCACCGCGAAACTGCAGAGAGACAGCAGCAGCAGGGTTACACCCAGTCTATGGCTCAGGGCACAGGCCCAGTCGTGCGGCCAGCCGGGATGATCGGGGGCCTGCCGCAGGAAGATCGAGGAGTAGCCCAGGTCAGCGAGGAAGATCAGCGTGATCAGCAGCAGGTGCGCCAGTCCCGCGTCGCCGTAGGCGCTGCTGCCCAACAGGTGCAACAGGTGCAGCTGGAAGAGGAAGTTGGTGCTCTGACCTATCCCGTAGGTCAGGGTTGCGAGCAGCAGCATCCCGCTCATTGCCGAGTTTTGCTCGCGTGTCCGAATCACGCCTGGCTGTCCGGGAATGCAACCTGCCGTAGAGCTTGCCTGAAGCCCAGGCGTGGCTGCCAGCCCAGCGTCTGCAGGGTGTGGCGCGGATCGCCCAGCTGGCTGAGACGGTCGACCGGGCGTTGGCGTGCCGGATCCACCTCGATGGTCACCGGGCGTTGCAGGACATTCGCCAGTTCACGCACGAGCTGCTCCACCGAGTGTTCGACACCCGAGCAGAAGTTGAGCGCATCGAAGGCCTGCGATTCGCGCGGATCGTTGAGCAGGGCGATCAGACCGGCGGCGATATCGTCGGCATGCAGGTAATCGCGGCGGGGTGTCAGGTTGCCCAGCCGCACCAGTCCGTCGGGGGACTGTCGCAGCTGCGTCAGAATGTCGGGAATCAGGTGCGCGTTGGGATCGTCGTGCCCGATGGCATTGAAGATGCGCGCGGCCCGCCCGATGCGCCGGCCCTGGCTGGCCCAGAAGCGCAGCTGCTGTTCGTTGCAGAACTTCGACAATGCGTAGTTATCACAGGGGGCCAGCGGGCTGTGTTCTTCGCTGAGGGGGGCTTCCTGCCAGGCATAGACTGCGCCACTGGAGGCCAGCGCGACGCGCTGGATGCCTTGCTCCGCTGCTGCCGCGAGCAGGTGCTCGGTACCTAGCACATTGACGTCCAGGCAGTAGGCGCGTTGCCTTTCACAGGTGGGAATGTGATGGATGGCGGCCAGGTGCAGGATGGCTTCCGGGCGGAAATCGCGCAGTACGGCCTTCAAGCTGTCTTCGTCGCGCAGGTCGGCTTGTACCGCCAGGCTTGCCTGGTGCGGCATGGGCAGGCCGCTGCTGAGGTTGTCGTAAACGGCGACTTCGCCCAGGCGGGCTCGCCACTGTGCGACCACGCGTCGCCCAATCATGCCTGCCCCGCCCGTCACCAGAAGACGCATCATACGGACGTTCCGCCAATCAGCAGGGCGCGCACACGGCGTGGCAGCCAGCGCAAGGCAGGTTCAGATCCGTGCAGCCAGCCATGCAAAGCCAGCCAGAGCGATAGGCCTCCGAGCACGACGAAGAATACCGCCGTACCGACCAGCACAGGGTTGCGGGCCGGTATGGGGGCCAGCGACAGGGCTGAATGCGACTTGGCGCCCATGGCGTCATAGCGAGCTTTGGCCAGGTCGGTCTTGGCACTGAACTCCTGCAGAGCCTCGTTCTGTGCGGTCATCAGCTCAGGTTGTAGCGACTCCAGACGGGTGCGGTTCTGCTGCAGGCGCGCCAGTATCTCGGTGCCCGAGGCGGCCTGCTGCAGGACCTGGTTCATGTCTGCCATTAGCAGCGCGGTGGCATCCAGTTTGTGCAGGTCGCGCTCCAGCTTGCGCAGGCGCGCCTTGCTTTCCGATATCGTCGCTTCCAGGGCCACGATCTGCGGCAGAGGCGCCAGATACTTGCCGCCCTCGTCGCGTACCGATACGACAGTGTTGGGGGACATTTGCCGGGATTCGGGATAGCGCTCCATCACATCGCGCATGTCGCGGATACGCTGTTCAGCCTGCTGGATTTCGAAGCTGACCTGTAACTGCTCGGTCTGCAGTTTTGCGCGCTCGGCAAGCGCCTTCTGCCCTTCTCGAATGGCCGACAGCAGGTCGTTGGCGAGGAATGCCTGGCGTATGTGCTCGGTTAACGCCTGCAGATGGTGCTGAGCCTGTTCCGCATCGCGCACCTGCAGCTTCAGGGTCACACCTAGCCCACTGTTTTTCTCGTTCTGCAGTCCTGGAATTTCGCGGAAGTCCTCGCGAAAAATCGAGGGCCGGTAGTTGGCGGTGGAGCTCCAGAAAGCCGGGCTCTGTGCCATGGTCTGCAGCTTGCGCAGATCCTCGTCGTCACTGGCAAAGCTTCGTGCTACCCAGGTTTCGTCCCATAGATAGGGCTGGGTCTGGCGCCATTCCTGTAGGCTGATGTCCGGTACTTCAAGAAATGCCTCCAGCGTGAAAAGCGGACGCAGGGAAACCTGCCAGGCTGCGCATAGCGCCAGCAACAGTGACGGAATGACCAGCAGGCGGAAGAACTTCTGGTAGAAACGCAAGACCCGCAGCAGCAATTCGCCGAGTGAAACCTCACTCTGCTGAAAGGACAGTGGGGAAGTCGGGGTGGGCATGCAATCAACCTGAATTTGAGCGGCGAGGAACCACACGACATCCGCTTATGTCGGTCGGGTCTGTGTGCGTGGAAAGGCTCTGCAATGTGCCATAGCCCCATAAAACGATGCAATTGAAGGTTTACTTGCGCGGCATTCGGTCTGGCGGCACAGTGCCATTTTTGAAGAGTCCGAGCTGACTATGCCTTTCGTTCAACCTTCGTCACTACTCGCTGGGCTTCGTGCGCTTGATCGGCAGTTGGTTGAGCTGACCTGCCCGGCTTGTGGCGCCAATGAGCCTGTGTCGATCTGGCGGCGCGATCGATATCTGCTACGTGTCGAGCTTTCCAGTTGTGGCGCCTGTGGTCTGATCTACCTGGCGCGCGGCCTGCGTGGTGACGCCGAAACGCACTTTTATCAGAGCCTTTATCCGCGTCTTTTGAAGCAACCGCCGCCCCTTGGTGATCTCTGGCATTACCGGTTGATCGCCGGTTATCGCTACAGCCGGATCACGGCCACGGTGGGTACTTCGGAGTCTGTATTGGATGTCGGAGCAGGGCTGGGTTTCTTCCTCGACATGTGTCGTGAGCAGGGCGTCCAGCGGTGGATCGGACTGGAGCCTGGCGTGCCGCAACGGGAGTACGCGGTGCATAAGCTGGGCTTGGGCGAGCATGTGCTCGCGACGGGGCTGACGGATGAGGCGCAGCTACCCTTTGCGCCCCGGCTGGTCACGCTATTCCATGTGCTCGAACACCTCGAAGAGCCCGGTCGGGCGTTGCGGCGCCTGGCACAACTGATGGATCCGCAAGGTTGGCTGGTGCTGGAAGTGCCTGATATCGAGGCAGACTGGCGGGCCATGGGACTGATCCAGATCCATGTGTCGCACCGCAGCTATTTCACCGAGGGCACGTTACGGGCTCTGTTGGCCCGCAGCGGTTTTCGCGTCGACATCGTGCAGCGCGAACCAGCCGGCATTTACTGCGGAAACCTGCGTGTGTATGCACGCCCCTGTGCAAATGCCGATCAGACCACCGAGGTCGCCCCTCCGTCCTTCCAGCGCAACCGTGATCTGGTGGTCAGTCGGATCCGCCCCTGGAGCTTTCGCCATGGCTATCCGCGCATGCTCATGCGCCTGGCACGTATTGCATTGACCCGCCGCTAGCCTGATCTGGCGACCAGGCGATATAGCCGCACCAACGGATAGAGTAATCTCAGTGCAGGCGGCAGCTTTAGCCAGTGGTGATCGGTCGCGGTAGGGCTCAGCCAGTCGCTCAGGGCCTGCCAGCGCAGGTGCCAGTGATCGCGCAGAAGCAGATCCAGCAGGACACGGCGCAACAGACCTTGCTGTGCGGCGACCTGGTCATCCGACAGCGACAGCTCGATGGCTTGCAGGGCCTGCGCTGTCACACGATTGCTGGCGCGGCAGGGGCGTCTCACGGCCTGCAGCTGCGCAGGAATTGGCGAGTCGAATAGCCGCGTCAGCAAGTTCAGACAGGCGTCCAGGGCGCCGCAGGTGCCACTGCTCACGAATTGGTCCGCGGCTGCCTGTGCGTCCAGCTGTGGGTGGGCGAGCAGGGCATGGATATCGAGCAGCCAGATCAGGCGGCGGAAGCAGTGCTGGTTGGCATGCGCAACCAGGTAGGAGAGAGCGCTGGCCGGCGCCAGGCAGGTGACTTGCGTGTCGAGCAGGGCGATCGACGTGTAATCGCCTTGCAGTACGGAGCGGTGGCGTAGCAGGCGCCGATGCAGCTCGACCCTGGGCTGCCCCTGCGGGTGCTGCAATACCAGCTCGTGGGTGCCTTGCGGGAGGGGGAGCGATTGCCCGGCGGCGGGCTGATAGCCCAGTTCTCGAAGCACCTCCAGCGCCGCTGGCCAGTGTGCCTCCTCAAGGAAGATGTCGAGATCCACGCCACCTCGTGCGGCAAGATTGCCATGGGCCTGCAGGGCCAGCGCGGGCCCCTTGAGTGCCAGCGGTTTGAGTCCCTGCGCCTGCAGGGCATCGCATAGTCGCTTCAGCGTGGCGCCCAGTTGCAACCCGCGCAGGGCAATCTGGCGGCGCTCCTGGGTGAGCGCCTGTCGCGGTGCCTCGTCGAGCACTGGCAGGCGCTGTCTGTCGAGCAAGCCGGCTACGCCGTGGTGGCGCACGAAGGCGGCCAATTGCGGCGCCTGTAGCGCAGCGTCGGCGCTGGTATACCCGAGCGTCCAGAGCGTCTGTTGCAGAGCGGGCGATAACCCGGGTAGGGCGTTGGCTGACATGGGCGGGAAATGTCTCGGGCTTGGGCGGCGCTGGCAGTGTGCCGATGGGGTTCGAGCTTGGCAATTGCAGGCGGTGCGGGTAGCGTGGCGGCACTTTTACGGGTGTAGTAAATGATGTCATCGGATGAGTCGCCTAATGCCTTTGCTCGCCAGTTGGCGGCATTGCGTCTGCGAGTTGGCGACGAAGCGCTGGACGTGCGGCACGAGGTGTTCTTTCTCGCGGTCCGCTACGGGCGCGGGGCGGGTCTGCGTGGTTGTGTGGCGCTGCTGCGGGACGCCTGGCTGCTCCTGCGCTGCCCGGCCCCCGGTCGCCAGCCGCTCGCCGATGGACTGATGCTGGTGGTCACCCTGGCCGGCCAAAGCGGCTGGGGTACTCTGGCGCGCAGCTTGCCCCTGTTGGCGCCTGGCAGCCCTGTAATCCTGGCGCATCCTCGCCTTGCTGCCTGCGACTTTGCGCAAGGTGTGCCGGTGCGGCGTCCGCTACGTCCTTCCCTTAAGGCTATCGGTAGTGCCGCATCCACCTTTTGTCGCGTGTTGCTCACTCAACGCTCCTTGCTGTTGGCCAGCTGTTTGGCGCGTCGTGCGTTGTGGCGTGCCAGCTTGGCCCGAACGCTTTCTGGTCGTTGCGGGCCACTGATCTTGCACAACGATTTCGACATGATGAGCAATGCGGCTATCGGCCAGGCCGGGGCCACCGTATGTCTTCAGCATGGGGTGCCGACCGAGGAGTTCTTTCCGATTCGTGCGGACTGGTATGTGGTGTGGGGCGAGCGTAGTCGCCAGGCGTTTATCGATGCCGGCAGTGCGGTCCCCCGCCTGGTCGAGGACGCTCTGGGGCGTGCTCCTGCGCCGAGCGCTCCGGAAGCGGCTCCCGATGGGATTTCGCTGCTATCGCAGGCCCATGCCCCGATCCTCGGTAATGAGCTTGCCGGATGGCTTCACCAGTTTGCACTGAGGTTGTTGCAGGCTGAACCCGCGCTGCGCATCCTGCTGCACCCGCAGGAGCACACGGCTTACCCAGGGGCGGCAGCGCTTGCCTGCAGCAGGCCGCCTCATGCCGAGTTAGCTGCCGCGGCGACGCCTTGCCTGGTGCTGGGTTGCTGCAGCTCGGCGCTGTTCGATGCGGCTCTTGCAGGGCACTGGGTCGTGCGTCTGGCCGCGCCACTGGCCGGTAACCGGGCGGCCCTGCACTTGTTGGAGGGGCTCCCGTGCGCCGAGAGCGCGGAGCAGGTGTTGCGTCTGTACGAGCGCTTGCGCACTGACGTGGCGTTCCGCCGAGAGACTGCGCTGGCGCAGCTGTCCTGGCTAAAAGAAAATTTCGCCGCCGAGACGGGGGCGTTGGCCCGGTTGTTGGCGCGTCTTGAAGATGAGGCGCATGCATGAAGGTTCGTGTGCTCTTCGTGAGCAAAGAGTTCCAGCCGCTATACAGTGGTGTTGCCCGGCATATTCAGGGGTTGGCGCAAGCGCTGGTCGATGACCCCGTTGTGACATTGAGCATGCTCGCGCCGGAGGTAGGCGATGGACACGCGCCGCTCTCGGTGATGCGTGGGGGATATCGCAAGCTCTGGGCCTGCCTGCGCAGTTGCGATGTGGTGCACCTGCATGGCTCGCGTACGCCTCTGGTGTTCTGTACTGCGTTGCTGGCGCGCTTGCGCCGGCTGCCGGTGGTGTATACCCCGCATTGCTATTACGACGGTGGCTCGCTGCCGAAGCGTGTTCTGAAGCGCCTGTGGGACCTGACGGTAGAGCGTGTTCTGCTGCGCATTGCCGGCGCTCTGGTGCTGTTGCATGAGGGCTGGATCGATGACCTGGTGCGGCGTGGCCTGAAACCCCGGCGGGTGATGATTGTTCCCAACTGCATCGACGCGCAGCGTACGCGTACGTCTTCCACCGTGACGCGCCTGGAGGGGCGGCCTGCCGTGCTTTCGATCGGGCGCCTGGATCCGATCAAGCGTCTGGAGGACATGCTGCAGGCATTGCTCGAGCCCTGCCTGTCAGACGCCGTGCTGCATGTCGTCGGGCGTGGCGAAGAGCGTGAGCGGCTGGGGTTGCTGGCCGAGCAGCTGGGTATCTCCCAGCGCGTGGTCTTTCACGGCTGGCAGGATGATGACGCCTCGACGGCCATGATGGCGGGGTGCGACACGATGATCCTGGCATCTGCCCGCGAGGGCATGCCGACCGTGGTTCTGGAGGCGTTGCTGGCCGGCGTGCCGATTGCCTGCTCCGATATCGAAGGTAATCGCGCGATTCTGGATACCGTGGGTTGGGATGGTCTTTTTGCCATGGGCGATGTGCCTGCTCTGGCCCGCTGTGTGCAGGCTGCCGCGCAGCGGCAGGTTTCGGATCAGGTGCGTGAGGCGGTGCGGAGTCGGTTCACCTGGGAGGGGCAAGCCCCACGGCTGGTCGAACGTTATCTCGAGCTGGCGAATCCGCCGCGGGTGGTGGGCTGGCATCGGCGGTTGACGCGCAAGCTCGTCGATTACGACGACCCCGGCTCGTTGGGCTCGCGTATACGCAAGCGCCGTCTGGTGCGGCTGATGTCGATGATCGATCGGATCCATGCGCAGCACGGCCATGTGAAAATCATCGACGTTGGCGGAACGCATCGATACTGGCGGCTGCTTCCGGCAAGCTATCTGGAGTCTCGATCGGTCAGTGTCACACTGGTCAATCTGCAACCTGTAGCTATGCCCTCTGCCGATGGCTGTTTTACCTTTATGCAGGCCGATGGCTGCGACCTACAGGGCATCGGTACAGGCGCATTTCATCTGGCCCACTCCAATTCCGTGATTGAGCATGTGGGCGACCGGGGGCGCATGGCGCGCTTTGCCAGTGAGCTGCAGCGTGTTGCTGAGCGCTACTACATTCAGACCCCTGATTTCTGGTGCCCGCTGGAGCCTCACTGCATGACACCGATCTTTCACTGGTTGCCCCGGGCGTTGCGCATTCAGCTCGTGCGCCATCTGGCTCTGGGGCATTGGCGCCGGGCGCGTAACCGGGCAGAAGCCGAGGCCATGGTGGATAGTGCGCGCCTGTTGGGTCGCCGCGAGCTGAAGGCGCTGCTGCCGGGGGCCACGATCCTGCATGAGCGGGTGCTGGGAATGCCCAAATCACTGATCGCGATCAATCCATGAGTCGACAGTCGTTCATCGCGCCGTTGCGTGCGCTTGCATTGATCGAGCGCTGCGGCGTACCGAGGCGCAGCGTGATGCTCATGCTGTTGCTGGCGCTGGCGCGAGCAATTGTCGATGCCGTCTCTGCCATGTTGTTCGCAGTGGTGCTGGCCATGTTGCTGGGTGTCGGTATGGGCGCGCCCGCCTGGTTAGGGGGGCTGTGGGTGCAGCTCCTGGCATTACCGGTCGAGGCGCTGCTGGCCTGGCTGATCGTGGTGCTGATGCTGTGCAAAGCCGTGCTGGCGCCTTTTCTGGGGCGCTTGCGGGGGCGGCTGATTGATCGCTGGTCGGTTGCCCTTGCCATGAGGGCACTGGCCGCCGAGCTCACGCCCGCCGCGAGCGGCGGACGCCAAACCCACGCCCAGGGGCGCAATATCACCGTCAACTTCACGGTGTCGCGGGTGATCATGGGCGGCGTTTTTCCGAGCCTGGACCTGCTGACCGAGTTGCTGGTGGTGGCTGTGCTGCTGGCCTATCTGAGCTGGCATCTGCCGTTAATGGGGGCAGGCATGCTGCTGGGACTGGCGCTGGTGGGTGGTGCGGTCGGGCTGCTGCGCAGGCGGTTTGGGCGTCGCGACCTGAACTTTCACCTGCGGCTCCAGGAACAGATGCATCGCTGGGTCACGGACAGCAGCCACTGTTTGCGCGAACTTCAGTTATACGGTCGGGTCTCGGCAGTACTCGAGCGCTACAGCCCCTTGGCACGTACCTTTGCCGAGAGCACCTCTCGTGAGCGTCTGCAGCAGGACGCACAGGCTCCGGTGGTCGAGTTGGGCGTGTTGCTGATGCTGGCTGGGGCCGTGTTCGTTCTGCACCAGTTGGCCCCGCAGACCGACCTGACGAGTGTGGCGCTGTGCACGGCCATCGGATTGCGCCTGCTCCCGGCGCTGCGGCGGGTATTCGCTGCCACCCAACTGGTGGCGCAGGTACAGGGCAGTATCTTCGAGCTGCATGCCCTACTGGATCGCGCCGACTGCCTGGCAGCGCAGCGCTCTGCACCCCGCGTGACGCCTATGCAGGCGCCGCGGCTGATGTTGTGTGAAACGCTGGGTTATCGTTACCCGGGCGCTTTGGAGGCGGTCTTGCGGGATGTCAGCACGCATCTGGAGCGAGGCGAGTGGTTGGGCCTGGTCGGGATGTCGGGCGCTGGCAAGTCGACGCTGGTCGACCTGTTGATCGGGCAGCTTCAACCCACCTCCGGGACTCTGGTCTGGGCCGGTTCGCCCGTCATCGGCTATGCCGGCGCCAGTAGCACGCTGTTGCCAGGCACCTTGCGTGACAATATCGGACTATTTGGTCAGCATTACACCGATGTCGAGCTCGGTCAGGCTCTTGCGATTGCCGGGCTCGCAGGCTGGTTGGTGAAGCGGCCCCAGGGCCTGGATACCCCGGTTGGCGAGTTCGAGCAGCATCTCTCCGGTGGCGAGCGTCAGCGCCTGGGGTTGGCGCGGGCGTTCCTGCATGCGCAGGATCTGCTGATTCTCGATGAGGCAACGGCTGCGCTGGACGAGCTGATAGAGGGCGCTTTCCTGTCGGCTTTGAAGGTTGCCAAGCCACACCTGGCCGTATTGCTGATCACTCACAGGTTGAGTGCGTTGCGTCATGCCCATCGAGCGGTGCTGCTGGTCGATGGGCGGCTGGAAAGCTATTGCGGTCAGGCGCTGAGTTCAACTGAGACCGTGCAGTGACTGGTGCAGGCCTCATACCAAGGAAACGCATGCATTTAGCGTTCGTACTGGGCACTCGTCCGGAAATCATCAAGCTCTATTCGCTGCTGGGCGCATGTGCTCGCCAGGGGATTCCCTACACGCTGATCCACACCAATCAGCACTACGACGCCGCGATGGATGGTCAGTTCTTTAGAGAATTCGGCTTGCCCTGCGCCCAGTACAATCTAGGGGTCGGTTCTGGTTCTGCCGGCCAGCAGATCGGGCGCATGTTGCTGGGTATCGAGCCGGTGCTGCGTGATGTGAAGCCTGATTGCGTCATCGTGCAGGGTGATACCAACAGCGCGCTTGCAGGTGGCCTGGCGGCCAGCAAGGCGGGCATCGAGGTCGCGCACGTCGAAGCCGGTCTGCGCAGTTTCGACAAGGGCATGCCTGAAGAGAACAACCGGGTTTTGCTGGATCATCTGTCCAGCCTGTGGTTCTGCCCCTCTTCGCTGCAGGTCGAGCTGCTGGCCCGTGAAGGTATTCACGGGCCTGGAGTTCATGTCACGGGCAATACCGGTAACGATGCTGCGCTGCAGTATGCCCCTTCAGCTATCGAGCGTTCCTCCATCTATCGAGCACTCGGGTTGCAGCAGGGGGGCTATCTGTTACTGACCTGCCATCGTCCCTCCAATACCGACGATCCAGCGCACTTCGCTCGATTGATGTATGCGGTGCAGGGTGTAGCGGAGACGCTGGGACGTCAGGTGATTTTTCCCCTGCATCCCCGGCTCAGCCGCCAGAACCGCGAGCTTGTGGACGAGATGGGACATCTCCGTGCCTTAGATCCCGTCGGTTATTTGGACATGCTGGCGCTCATGCAGGGCGCTGCGCTCGTGCTGACCGACAGCGGCGGCATGCAGGAGGAGGCCTGTGTGCTGCAGCGCCGCTGCCTGATCCTGCGGGCCAATACCGAACGCCCGGAGAGCCTGGATACCGGGGGGGCCTGTCTGGTGCCGGGAAACGAACGCGGCCGGATGATCGCGGCTGCCCACGCCTTGCTCGGCGCCCAGGTGGCCTGGAGCAATCCCTTTGGCGATGGCCGCGCCTATCAGCGTATTCTGGATGTTCTGCGGTCGCGCTATGAGGGAGCTTGATCTGGGCTGCGCCGCAGAGCAATGAGAAAGGCAATCGGCAGCCACACAATCACCCAGTAAGGGCTGGGGCGATGGAACAGGGCATAGATGTCCGAGACCATCGCCACCAGGGCGAAAACCAGCGCGGCCAGGCCGATGCGTGCCTCCTTCTGCCGGCGCAGTTGCCAGCCCTTGAGCACCAGTGTGCCCAGCAGTGCCACGAACAGGGCTGCGCCGATCACACCGTATTCGTACCAAAGCTGCAGGTACAGGCTGTGGGCGTGATGGACCGTGTCGCCCCAAGGGTAGGTGTACACCAACGGCTTGCCGGCCCCGTTGCCATACAGCCAGAACTCGGGCAGGCGAGCGAACCAGTTTTGCCAGATCGGGCCGCGTTGGCTGGTGCCCTGGCGAAGCTCGCTCTGCAGCTCGTTGTGAAAGATGAGCAGTATCGCCAGCAGTATCAGGATGCCCAGCCCCAGCAATTGTCGTGCGCGCGGCTTAGGCGACAGCAGGAGCAGCGCCAGGCCGCCGGCCAGCGTGGCGAACCAGGCGCCGCGCGAGAACGTCAGCAGGACATAGAGCAACAATCCGGCAAGGCCAGCGTGGGCGAGGATCAGTGCGGGCCAGCGCGGCTCGAACTCGACGATCAGCCCCAGCATCAGCAGCGCGAACAGACCGAAGTACAGACCGGCAATGATGGGGTGCGAGAGGTCGGCGAAACCACCCCAGCCGAGCTCCGACAGGCGCCCATAGGTTCTTAATGCACTGTATGAGAACGGCTTGTCGAGCACACCGAACTGATAGAAGAGCGTCAGCCAGGCCGCCAGGGCGCTGACGATGACAGCTGCCAGCAACGGCCTTTTGACAAAGCCGGCGAGCAGGAGCCGATGGATGCTGAAGACATACAGCAGGATGAACAGACCGATTTTCAGCCAGTAGTGAGCCGGCTTGTCGCTGTCGCTGCCCAGTGTGCCACGCAGTAAAACCCAGCCGAGCAGTGCCGCCAGGAGGCAGGCGCAAGGCTGTCGCCACAGCGCCCAGTCGATCTTTTCGCTGAGCAGAAGCAGTAGCGCCGGCAGAAACAGCAGCAGGTGAGTCTGGGTGGCGTAGCGACTGTCGTCGTTGTTGAAGAGCAGGCCGCTCAGTTGGGCGAAGAGTCCGATTGCCAGTAGCGTCGTTAGGGTGGTTGTACGCAATTTATGCAATGGTCTTGCCTGTGAGCATTGTGGCCTCATGAGATGGGCGGAGCCCATCATCCCCGCCACGTCTATTAGACATGGCGGATTACTTGGCTGCCGAGAACATGACATGGCTAACCATATCGGCCGGTCGGATATTCAGGTCAAGAACTCCCCGTGAAATCTGGGCCTGGGAAAACACTGAAATGTGTTGCCGAGGTATCCAAACGCTCCAGTCGCGGGGGGTGGTACGGCGCACGTTGATGCTGCTCTACAGTCACCTCCGTCGCAAGGTGTTTGACGTTTTGCTGGTCAGCTTCACGGTTCTTCTGGTTCATCCTATCCTCCGCTCGTTACAGAAAACACTGGCGTCTGCTGGGGGGTCTAAGCGTTCACGCGGCAAAAGCCAGAGGCCGGTCTTGGCATCATTCAAGTATGTCAGGCGGGCAACATGCTAATGCATTTCGATAAATGCGAAGATGCCGGTTCAGCAGCAGTACCACATATATCCTGCTCGGTAGTGCCGATATACTCAATGTCCGGCACGCGCTCCTGGCATTACAAGGACGCTGGTTAGCGTAGGCTCGCCCGGGGTGTGGCTGGGCTAAAGATTACCCTGTTGCCGATTAGGCAGGGAATATCTAGCGTGATTTTGGATTGTCCGACAATGGTCCTGCCATGAAACTCCCGACGACAGTGAAGCGCGCGCAGACCTTGCCTCCAGTCACATAAGTTTGTCCGGCACATACCCAGGCATGGGCCTCAAGGCGCCCGCTTTCATCGCGCGCCACGCCGAAATGCAGGGTGTGGGGGATGCGTTTGGCGCCAAGCAGGACTCGGGCGGTGATGGCCTGGGCGAAACAGTTGGCGTCCCAGGGGGTGTGTCGCGCTGCGCGTTGAATGATCTCACCAATGACCAGCGCTTGCGCCTGTTGCTGTGGCGTGACGTGCTGAGCGCCGGCAAGTTCGCTGCTGCGCCTGCCCAGTACCGGTGCGATATGGCGGAAAGGGATTGTGACAATCAGTGCGCGGCTGAAACCGAGCATTATCCACGCGAACAACAGGCGCCATTGTTCTGCAGCAGGGCGCCGGACAAAGCGGCCCAGAATGCCCGGCGGCATGTCAGTCGCAGAGCCTGGCGATGCCATGCTTCAGCATCTGGCGCGCGAAGTCGAGCAGGTCGGCTTGGCAGGTCTGTGCATCGACCTCGTACTCCTGTTCGATCACTCTGGCCAGTTCGCCAAGGCTAGCGGGCTGTTGCAGGCTGTCCCAGATGCGGATGCCGATACCGCTGATGCCGAAATAGCTGCCACTGTCGATATGCATCATGACCAGGTCGCCGTCCATTTCACTGGCGACCAGATCAGACGTTCTTACTAGGCGAGTGTTCAGGTTGATGTCGGGCATATGCGGCTTGTGGCTTCGATAGTGGAGGTCGGAGATTATCAGTCCGTACCCGGCTTTGCGATCTGGCTCTCTACCTGATAATGGTTCGCCTCGCTGCCGCGGACGCCCAAACCAGTTCATTGGGGCTGTGATGTCGTGCCATATTGGCACCTTAATTAGGGAATTCGATCGAGTCTTCATGTCGCTTCATTTTTACCAGGCATACGCCTTGACCATTCACAGCGAGTTGGCTCTGCCCGAACTGCTGGGGACCGATCCATCGATGAGCCCTGCGATGTGCGATGTCTTGATCCGCTTCGGGCGAGCGGCCGCCCCGGTGGCGGAGGGGCCACTTGAGCAACTGAGCGCCTTCGCCTGGGCGCGTCCGGGATTGCTCAAACTGGATGTGCCCGGGATTGCCAGTTTTCTTGTGTGTGGCGGATGTGAAATCACAGTAGAGCCGGCGGTTGGCTCCGATGAGGCCTCCATTCGCGCGTTTCTGCTCGGCTCGGCGCTTGGGGCGCTGCTGATGCAGCGCGGGTTGTTGGTTATGCACGGCAACGCCATTCGCATTGGCGATCGCTGCATGCTGTGTGTCGGCCACTCGGGGGCGGGCAAGTCCACCCTGGCAGCGGCATTCACCCAGCGTGGTTACGCGCTGCTGGCCGACGACGTGATTCCCATCGACGGCAAGGGCTGTGCACTTCCCGGCGTGCCGCGTGTCAAGTTATGGCCCGACAGCGCAGCTCAGCTGGGGCTCGACGTCACGCGGCTGGATGCTATCCGCCCGGGGGTGAACAAGTTCACGCTGCCCGTACATCAGTCGATGACGGATCTTCCCCTGCCGGTTGGCTGGATCTATGTGCTGACGGCTGGCGAAACTCCCAGCCTGAGCGCGGTGCGAGGCATGCGGCGCTTCGAGCTTCTGCAAGGCTACGGCTATCGTCCGCGCTTCGTGGCGGGGCTTGGACTGCAGAAGGAGCAACTGCTTTCCTGCAGTCGCCTGGCGAATCAGGCGCAGATGAGCGAGCTGGTGCGCAAGCGTGACCATTTCGATCTGAATGGCCTGGTCGATAGCTTGCTGGCAGATATGCAAGAGGCCTGCGTGTGAGTCGAGGCATTTTCTGGCTTGCTTCATACCCCAAATCGGGTAACACCTGGTTTCGCATCTTTATCGAGAATCTGCAGCGAGATGCTGCGTGCCCTGCGGATATCAACAGGCTCTCGATCAAAAATGCCGCCAACAAGTTTTGGCTGGATGAAACACTTGGCTTCTCGACTGCTGATCTGCGCGAAGACGAAGTCGAAGCGCTGCGTGCTCCGGCGTATGAGTGGTTTGCGTCGACACAGGAGGCTGCCGGTTACTTCAAGATTCATGATGCGTATCGGCCCGAGTTACTGGTAGCGCAGCGGCACTACATGCGCGGTGCACTTTATCTGATACGCGATCCGCTCGATGTAGCGCTGTCGCTCGCCAACCATCATGGCTGTGACCTGGATTCGGCGGTTTCGATGATGATCGACACGCAACGCACGACCAGCTCTGGAGGCTCGCGCTATCTGGCGCAGGCCAGGCAGTACCTGTCGTGCTGGTCCGGTCATGCCACCAGTTGGGTGGACGGGCTGCAGGTGGGGTGCCATGTGGTGCGCTACGAGGATCTAATCGCGACCCCTATGGAGACGTTCACGCGTGCCGCCCGTTATCTACAACTGCCCGACGAGCCGGAGCGGATCGCCAAGGCCATCAGTTTCAGCTCGTTTGCCGAATTGGTGCGGCAGGAGGAACATTCCGGTTTTCGCGAGCGCAACGCCCCTGGGGCGCGGTTCTTTCGCCGAGGCCGGAGCGGCCAGGGGCGGCAGTGCCTGAGTAGAACCCAGATCAATCGTATTGTTTCCGCACATGGCGCCGTCATGGAGCGCTTTGGCTACCTGAATCATGATCGTGAGATAGGTAATGACACTGCTTGCTGATATCTCTTACCCCGATACCCACTGCGATAGCCTCGCCTCGTTTGGCTGCGAGATGCCGTGGCCGGTTCCTGCATTTTCCCGCCCCGGGCCGCATGTGCCTGACATCGACCCTGCTTTCCAGTTCGTTCCCGAAGTCTGTCGTGCGCTGCTCATGGGCTTTGCCCACAATCGCCGCGTCTATGTGCATGGCCCGCATGGCAGCGGCAAGTCGGCGCATGTCGAGCAGGTGGCTGCTCGTCTGAACTGGCCGTGCCTGCGTGTCAATCTGGATGGACATATCAGCCGCGCCGATCTGCTCGGGCGCGACATGCTGGTGCTGCGGGAAGGACGGCAGGTCACCGAGTTCGTGCCGGGGCTGCTCGCCTGGGCTCTGGAGCGCCCGATGGTACTGGTGCTCGATGAGTATGATGCCGGTCGTCCCGAGGTCATGTTCGTGCTGCAGCAACTGCTGGAGAGCGACGGACGACTGACGCTGCTGGAGCAGAATCGAGTGATCACCCCACATCCGGCCTTCCGGCTTTTCGCCACGGCCAACACCGCTGGTTCGGGTGATACCTCCGCTCTGTACAGCGGTGTGCAGATGCTCAATCAGGCGCAGCTGGATCGCTGGAATGTGGTGGTCGAGCTGGGGTACCTGTCCAGAGAGCGCGAAGGCGATATCCTGCGTGCGCGGCTGGCTCACCTGGCTGTGGATGAGGTGCAGGCCATGCTCGATCTGGCGGGTTTCTGTCGACAGGCGCATACCCAGGGTGAGCTGTCGACACTGCTTTCCCTGCGCACGCTGATCGCCTGGGGCGAGAATCACGCCTTGCTCGGCGACATGGCTGCCGCGTTCTGCCTGGCATTCTTCAATCGCTGCGATGGACATGAGCGCGCTTTGCTCGCGGAGCTCTATCAGCGCTGTTTCGCCCAGGAGCTGCCGGTAGATGCTCAGCGCTGATCATCTCTCGGCGTTTGCCGTCTGGCCCGCGGTATATGCGAATGGCCAGGGTGAGAGCCCGGGATTCGTGGCGTCGGAGCGTGCGCTCAGTGACAGGCAGGCGGCATGGCGGCGCTGGCATCGCCCGCAGGCGCTGCAGCGATTCAACGTTGTTGAGCGGCTTTGGTACGAGTCGCTGGAGTGGGCTCGCGTCGAAACCCTCGCCAGTCGGCACCTGCCGGGCATGCGCGTCAATCTGGTTGTGGATCCGGAGCTGCCGCCTGGAGTTACGGCGCGCGACCATTTATACCGCTGCGCGCGCTGGGTATTCAGCGATGCCGAGTGGCGCGATGAGCAGTGGAAGTTGCCTGCACCGCCCGCGGCTGGATGGTGGGCGCGTATTGCGCAGCGTCCAGGGCAGCGGTTGGAGCACCTGCAGGCTCTCCTGCCCGCGTTGTTGCCGGTTGCGCGCGCGAGTCTGGAGGATGCGCAGAGCTTTGCCGATAAAGTGGAGCCGCTGGTCAGGCTATATGTGCAGATCTACGCGGATACTGTTGGCCCCCATGTGCCCGGCCTTGCTCCAGTGGTCGCAACTGCTGCTGCGGCCCAGAGCCTCCGCGAGGCTCCCCAGCGGATTCAGGAGGAGGGTGGGGATGAAGGCTACAAAGTGTATTCCCATCGCTGGGATCGTGTTCTCACGCGCAGGGAGCTCGTTCAGCTGCCGGCAGAGCCTTCCATGCTGGCGCCTTCCATTGATGCGGAGGCGAGGCGGCTGGCTCAGCTCTTTCGGCGGCGTCTGCTGGCGCGGCAGCCTGCGGGTTGGCGCTTCGATCTGGAGGTCGGCGCTCTCGATTCCAGGCGGCTGGCTTCGCTAGTCAGCTCGAACAATCGCGCCGTGTTTCGCCAGGAGTCGAACCTTCCGGCTGCGCAGGCTTGTGTGACGCTGCTGCTGGATGTCTCGGGTTCGATGCGTGGGCGGCCCTGGCAGCTGGCGTCTCTGGCGGTGGACTTGGCGGTGCAGGCGCTGGAGGCGGCTGGCATTCGTTGCGAGGTGCTCGGTTACGGTACCGGCACTGATCAGGAAAATCCGCTGTTGCGGGCTTGGCAGGAAGTCGGGGCGCCGTTGTCTCCTGGGCGACTGAATGCCATGCGTTACCTGATTTTCAAAGCGGCTAATCAACCCTGGCGTCTGTGCCGAGATTTGCTCGGGCGCCAGGGCATCGTCGGGGGTGAGAACATCGACGGCGAAGCGCTCCATTGGGCCGCATCGCGGCTTCTGCGCCAGCCGCAGGCGCGGCGCATCCTCCTGGTCTTGAGCGATGGGCAACCCCATGACGATGCCACGCGGCGGGCCAATGGTTCTGAGTATCTCGACCTGCACCTGCACAACACGATTGCCGAGATCGAGCGCGGATCCATCCATCTTGCGGCCTTCGGCGCCGGTCAGGGTGTGAGTCGTTTCTATCGCAACAGCAGGGTGCTTGGGGCGCCCGAAGAGATTTTTCGGTCGCTATTTGGCGCCCTCGACGAGTTGCTCGGTGGTCCGCGAGGTGGAAGTGTATGAGTGCGATAGCCGGGATCATTCGCTTGGATCGGCAGCCTGTAGAGCGCTCGGTCCTCGAGCGCATGTGTAATGTGCTGGCGCCCTATGGTCGAGACGCCCAAAGCATCTGGCAGGGCGGCGGCGCGGGGCTGCTGCGCACGCTGCTGCGAAGCACGCCGGAGGATGCGTTCGATCGCCAGCCCCTGGGTGACGATCACTGCATGCTGGTCTTTTCCGGGCGCCTGGATAACCGCGAGGAGCTTGCTGCCCGTCTCGAGCTACCTGTGTCGGAGGTGGCGGACATGGCCGACGCCGAGCTGGTGCTGCTGGCCTGTCGACGCTGGGATACCCGCGCGCTCGAGTATCTGTTGGGTAGCTATGCGCTGGCCTGCTGGCAGCCGCGGTGTGGCCGGTTGTGGCTGGCGCGCGACCCGATGGGCGGGCGCCCGCTGTTCTGGCATCAGAAGTCGGGTTTTGTTGCCTTTGCCTCTCTGCCCAAGGCGTTGTTCTGTGTGCCCGGTATTGCCAGGGTGATTTGCCAGGACAGTCTGCTCGATCGCCTTGCCATGCTGCCCATGAGCGGCTCCGGTAGTTTCTTCAAGGATGTCCAGCGTGTTGAGGCCGGGCAGGTGGTGTTGTTCGAGGAAGGGCGCTTGAGTTCGCGCTTCTTTCACCGTTTCGAACCCGAACGGGAGCTGCAGCTTGGTCGTGACGAGGACTATCTGGAGGCTTTTTCCGGGCATTTCGAGCGAGCCGTCGCAGCATGTCTGCGCAGCGCGGGTCCCGTTGCGACGCATCTCAGCTCGGGGTTCGATAGCTCGGCAGTGACCGCGCTGGCTGCCCGCCAACTGAAGCTTCGTGGACAGCGTCTCACTGCTTTCACCGCTGCTCCTCGCGAGGGCTTCGCGGGGCCGGCGCCGCGCGGCAGGCATGCTGATGAAAGCCAGGTGGCGGCCAAGATGGCAGGCCGTTTTGACAACATCGATCACGTGGTGATTCGTTCGCAGGGACGTTCTCCGCTCGAAGATCTCCAGGTGTGCATCGAGGAGATGGACCGTGCGCCGCAAAACCCCTGCAACCGCGTGTGGCTGCGTGCCATCGAGCTGGAGGCGCAGGCGCGTGGCTGCCGAGTCATGCTCACTGGCGAGCGCGGCAACATGTCCATTTCCTATGACGGTCTACCGTACCTGGGGACGCTGTTCCGCTCTGGCCGGCTGCCTAGCTGGTGGAAGGAGATCAAGGCCTGTCAGGTGCGGCGCAAGCGTAGTCTGATCGCGCATTCGATCGCTGCGGCGTTACCGGCATTCGCTTGGCGGCTGATAGCCAATCGGGCGGACCTAACTGGGCACCTCGCCGAGTACTCGGCGGTTGATCCTCGTCACTTGGCTTATCTGCACGGGCGCTCGCGTGAGGTGGCCTGGGACATGGACTACCAGCCGTGGCATGACAGTCGCGCCATGCGTATCGCGGTGCTGAAGCGGCAGGATACCGCCCAGCAAGCCATGGCTGCCTGTCTGCGTGGAGTCGACATGCGCGACCCGACCGGGGATTTGCGTCTGGTCGAGTTCTGTCTGTCCGTGCCGGACCGCCAGTTTCTGCGTAACGGCAAGCCACGCTGGTTGTTGCAGCGCATGATGGCAGGCGTTCTGCCTGCCGAGATCATGGAGGCACGGACCAAAGGCTACCAGGCGAGCGACTGGTTCGAGGGGCTTTCTGCAGATCGCGAGCGGCTGCGCGAGTCGCTGGCGCAGCTCAAGGCGCATCGCCGGGTAGGGGAGCTGCTCGATCTTGCGGGGCTTGAGGCGCTGATGGATGAGTGGCCCGAAGAGGGGTGGGACTCGAAAAGTGTTGTGCGCAACTATCGATTGAAGTTGCTCAGGGGCATGGCGGTCGGCGCCTTCGTGCGCTATGTCGAGCCGGACAATCGCTGACCCGCTGCCTGGGTGGAGGCCGCTGGCGCTGAACTAGGGCAATACACCGATCCACAAAAAAAGCCGCCTTGCGGCGGCTTTTTCGGTGCGGCTCGAATTACATGTTGGGGTAGTTCGGGCCGCCGGTGCCTTCCGGAGCCACCCAAGTGATGTTCTGGGCCGGATCCTTGATGTCACAGGTCTTGCAGTGCACGCAGTTCTGCGCGTTGATCTGGAACTTCTTCTCGCCGTCTTCCTGAGTCACCACCTCGTACACGCCGGCCGGGCAGTAGCGCTGCGCCGGTTCGTCGTACAGCGGCAGGTTCTTGCTCAGCGGAATGCTGGCGTCGGTCAGCTTCAGGTGGCAGGGCTGCTCTTCCTCGTGGTTGGTGTTGGAGAGGAACACCGAGGAGAGCTTGTCGAAGCTGATCTTGCCGTCCGGTTTCGGATAGTCGATGCGCTTCGATTCTGCAGCGGGCTTCAGGCAGGCATAGTCCGGCTTGGTATCGTGCAGGGTGAAGGGGATCTTGCCGCCGAATACGTTCTGATCCAGCCAGTTGATACCGCCACCGATCAGCGGGCCGAACTTGTGCAGTGCCGGGCCGAAGTTGCGGCTGCGGAACAGCTCGTCGTACAGCCAGCTGGCTTTGAAGCCATCGACGTAGCCATTGAGCAGGTCGCCGCCCTGGCCGTCGGCCAGCAGAGCGTCGGCTACCGCTTCGGCGGCCAGCATGCCGGACTTCATGGCAGTGTGGCTGCCCTTGATCTTGGCGAAGTTCAGGGTGCCGAGGTCGCAGCCGATCAGCGCGCCGCCCGGGAAGACCATCTTCGGCAGCGAGTTCAGGCCGCCTTTGCAGATGGCGCGAGCACCGTAGGCGACGCGCTTGCCGCCTTCCAGGTACTGCTTGATCACCGGGTGGTGCTTGTAGCGCTGGAACTCGTCGAACGGCGACAGGAAGGCGTTGCCGTAGGACAGGTCGACGATCAGGCCGACCACCACCTGGTTGTTTTCCAGGTGATAGAGGAACGAGCCACCGGTGTTCTCGGTACCGACCACGTCCAGCGGCCAGCCGGCGGTGTGTACTACCAGGCCTTGCTCGTGCTTGGCCGGGTCGATGTCCCAGATTTCCTTGATGCCGATGCCGTAGTGCTGGGCGTCGGCTTCGGAGTCGAGGTTGAACTGCTTGATCAGTTGCTTGCCCAGGTGGCCGCGGCAGCCTTCGGCGAACAGGGTGTACTTGCCACGCAGTTCCATGCCGGGGGTGTAGTAACCCTCTTTCGGGTGACCTTCGCGGTCGACGCCGAGGTCGCCGGTGATGATGCCGCGTACCACGCCATTCTCGTCGAACAGGACTTCCTGGGCGGCGAAGCCCGGGTAGATCTCGACGCCCAGGGCTTCGGCCTGCTGGGCCAGCCAGCGGCACAGGTTGCCCAGGGAGATGATGTAGTTGCCTTCGTTGTGCATGGTCTTGGGTACGAACAGCCCCGGCACCTTGATGGCGCTGTCAGCGTTCTTCAACATGTAGATGTCGTCACGCTTGACTTCGGTGTTCAGCGGCGCGCCCAGTTCCTTCCAGTTGGGGAACAGTTCGTTCAGCGCGCGCGGTTCGAAGACCGCACCGGAGAGGATGTGAGCGCCGACTTCGGAACCCTTCTCGACCACGCAGACGCTGATCTCTTTGCCGGCGTCGGCGGCCTTCTGCTTCAGTCGGCAAGCGGCGGACAGGCCGGAGGGGCCGGCGCCGACGATGACGACGTCGAATTCCATAAATTCGCGTTCCACAGAGAATCTCCTGCTCAAGGCTTCTTCGGTGTTGTTGATCTGGCTATAGGGCTAGGCTTTCTCTGGCCTGCGCGCTGGGCATTATATATATAGCCCCTTGCACGTCCAATACAAACGTTTGTTTGAATTTTGTCAAAGCCATGTAGGGCAAGGCTTGGCGCCGGATGGATGGGTGGTTTTTCGTGTTGACCGAAAAGGGCGTTCCGGTCAAGATACGGGCGGTTTTGCGTTCGCCGTATGGGCTGACCGTCGGTTCCGGCCGACTTGCATCACCGGCCAGGCTTGCCTTGGCGACATTCTTATTCACCGGAGAGTAACGAGGAATCCATGAAGGTTCTTGTAGCTGTCAAACGAGTGGTCGACTACAACGTCAAAGTTCGCGTCAAAGCGGACAACTCCGGCGTCGACCTCGCCAACGTCAAGATGTCGATGAACCCCTTCTGCGAAATCGCCGTGGAAGAAGCCGTACGCCTGAAGGAAAAAGGCGTGGCGAGCGAAATCGTCGTCGTCACCATCGGCCCGAACACCGCTCAGGAGCAACTGCGTACCGCACTGGCTCTGGGTGCTGACCGCGCCATCCTGGTCGAGTCCAATGACGAGCTGAACTCCCTGGCCGTGGCCAAGCTGCTGAAAGCCGTGGTCGACAAGGAGCAGCCGCAACTGGTCATCCTGGGCAAGCAAGCCATCGACAGCGACAACAACCAGACCGGCCAGATGCTGGGCGCCCTGACCGGTTTCGGCCAAGGCACCTTCGCTTCGAAAGTCGAAGTTGCTGGTGACAAGGTCAACGTGACCCGCGAAATCGACGGCGGTCTGCAGACCGTTGCGCTGAACCTGCCGGCTATCGTGACCACCGACCTGCGCCTCAACGAGCCGCGCTATGCGTCGCTGCCGAACATCATGAAGGCCAAGAAGAAGCCGCTGGACGTGGTAACTCCGGACGCCCTGGGCGTTTCCACCGCTTCCACCGTCAAGACCCTGAAAGTCGAAGCGCCGGCTGCTCGCAGCGCTGGTATCAAGGTCAAGTCCGTGGCTGAACTGGTTGAGAAACTGAAGAACGAGGCGAAGGTAATCTAAATGACTATCCTGGTTATCGCTGAACACACCAACGCCGCCCTGGCTGCTGCCACCCTGAACACCGTGGCTGCTGCCGCCAAGATCGGTGGTGACATCCACGTGCTGGTTGCCGGCGCCAACGCCGGTGCCGCTGCCGAAGCCGCTGCCAAGATCGCTGGCGTAGCCAAGGTTCTGGTTGCCGACAATGCCGCCTACGCCAACCAGCTGCCGGAAAACGTCGCGCCGCTGATCGCTGAACTGGGCAAGGGCTATAGCCACATCCTGGCTGCCGCCACCAGCAACGGCAAAAACATCCTACCGCGCGTTGCCGCTCAACTGGACGTCGACCAGATCTCCGAGATCATCGCCGTCGAGAGCGCCGACACCTTCAAGCGCCCGATCTATGCCGGTAACGCCATCGCTACCGTGCAGTCCAGCGCTGCCGTCAAAGTCATCACCGTACGCTCCACCGGTTTCGACCCGGTTGCTGCCGAAGGCGGCTCCGCTGCCGTCGAAGCTGTGAGCGGCTCGGCTGACGCTGGCAAATCCGCCTTCGTTGGCGAAGAGCTGGCCAAGTCCGATCGTCCGGAACTGACCGCTGCCAAGATCGTCGTTTCCGGCGGCCGCGGCATGGGCAACGGCGACAACTTCAAGCACCTGTATGCCCTGGCCGACAAGCTGGGCGCTGCCGTTGGCGCTTCCCGCGCTGCGGTCGACGCCGGCTTCGTGCCGAACGACATGCAGGTTGGCCAGACCGGCAAGATCGTCGCTCCGCAGCTGTACATCGCGGTCGGCATCTCCGGTGCCATTCAGCACCTGGCGGGCATGAAAGACTCCAAAGTGATCGTCGCGATCAACAAGGACGAAGAAGCCCCGATCTTCCAGGTGGCTGACTACGGCCTGGTTGCTGACCTGTTCGAAGCCGTACCGGAACTGGAAAAACTGGTGTAAGCCAGCTTTCCCGCTCCAACAAAAAACCCGCCATCGAGCGGGTTTTTTGTTGCCTGCGATTATTCGGCTCAGCCTTGGCGGGCGCCGAGAAAGTTCAGGTAGTGCTGCGCGGTTTCTTCCGGGCGCTCGATCATCGGGGCGTGGCCGCACTGTTTCATGATTACCACGCTGGGGTTTTTCAACAGCGGTTTCATCACCTCGATGCTGGAAACATCCAGCACGCGATCCTGATCGCCCCACAGCAACAGGGTCGGGGCCTGGATCTTCGGCAGCTCCGGCTCCAGCGCTACGTAGTGCTCGCGCAGCTGGGCAAAGATCTGGTCGTAGTGGTCGCGGTTGGCCAGCGACTGTTCGGCGAAGTGCTGCTTGAGCGCGGCCGGCAACGGCGGCGGGCTGACGAAGACGAACTGCAGCAGCGCGTCGAAATCCTCGGGTTTGCGCACCACCAGCGGGTTGGCTTCGCCGTTCTCGATGCGGGTGAACATCTCGCTCTTGTGCGGCGAGGTCACGCCGGCATTGTCGAGCAGGGCCAGGCTGGCCACTTCATCCGGGTAGCGGGCGGCGTAGAGGGCGGCGATATGGCCACCCATGGAGTTGCCGATCAGGTGCACCTTGTCCAGCCCCAGGGCCTTGGTGAAAGCATGCACGCGCTCGGCCTGGCTGGCGACGTCGTAGCTGATGGCGGGCTTGCTGCTTTCGCCGAAGCCGGGCAGATCCAGGGCGATGATGTGATAGTCGCCGCTGAGGAAGCGCGAGAAACGCAACCAGTTGTCGCGGTTGGCACCGAAGCCGTGGAGCATCAGGATGGTCGGAGCGTCGCTCGGGCCGCCCTCGTAATAGACGATATCCAGACCGTCGACCTGGATCTGCCGGGTCGACACGCCGGCCAGTTGGCGCTCGATGAATTGGACGCTGGCGAGTAAGGTGGCAGGGGAGAAGTAGAGCACCCCGGCGGCACCTGCCAGTAAGAGAACCAGTGCTAGAAGCAGCTTTTTCATGGCGAATCCTTATCGCTAATTATTATTTCGATGGCTTATTACGCTAGCATGAACGCTGTCGAGCGCTGGCGGTCATGCCTGTCTCCCCACTCTACACGCCGGTGTCTGCCTATGCGCAATCAGCCCTTGTTCCTGGCCCTGTTGCTTCTGTCGTCCCTGTTACCCGGGATGGCGCAGGCGGTGGGCAAGTGTGAGCGCCTGGTGGCCACGGGTAACCCGGAGTATCCGCCGTACCTGTGGCGCGATCCGCAGAGCCCGGATCACCTGATCGGTGCCAACGCCGACCTGCTGCTGCAGATCGGCGAGCAGCTCGGGGTGAAGATCGAGGTTCTCTATACCGGCCCCTGGTCGCGGGCCCAGGACGAAGTACGTACCGGCCGGGTCGACCTGCTGGCCGGCGCCTTCCTCACCCTGCCGCGCCTGGAGAGCATGGATTACGTGCATCCGGCCTTCTTCCAGACGCCCAGCGTGGTCTGGGTGCGCAAGGGCATGGCCTTCCCCTACAGCGGCTGGGACGACCTGCGCGAGCGCACCGGCGGCACCCTGGTCAACAACAGTTTCGGTCAGCAGTTCGACAGCTTCGCCAAGGCAAACCTGCACCTGGAAGAGGTGCCCGGCCTGACCCAGGCCTTCCAGAAACTGCTGCTGGGACGTACCGACTATGTGCTGTACGAGCGTTATCCCGGCGTGGCCCTGGCCGATACCCTGGGCATGCAGGACGACCTGGAAACCCTCGAACCGCCGATTTCCAGCGAGGGCCTGTACCTGACCCTGTCCCATGACTCGGCCTGCAACGAGCCCTGGCTGCGCGGACAGCTGGCGAAAAAGATGACAGAATTGACCGCCGCTGGCCTGCCGGAGACTCTCCTGCAGCGCAACCTGGAGCGCTGGAAAGCGCAGCAGCTGCAGCCGGCGAGTGTCCCTCCGAAAGAGCAGGAAGATTCTCTGTGAACAAGCAACGTCTTGGCGCCGTACTGGCGCTGCTGGCTCTGGGCGGCTGCGCCAATGACCCGGCACCGAGCGAACAGATGCGTCTGACCACCCAGGCGGTGGAGCAGGCCCGCGCCGTCGGCGCCGACTCGCAGATTGAGGAAATGCAGCTGGCCGAGAAGAAGCTGGCCCGCGCGGAGAAGAACATGGGCGAGGAAGACTACAAGCGTGCCCGGGTCTTCGCCGAACAGGCCGAGCTGGATGCGCGCCTGGCCGAGGCCAAGGTACTCAACCAGAAGAGCCAGAAGCAGCTGGATGATCTGAACGCGCGCATCACGCGTCTGCGCAAGCAGCTGGGGGATGTGCAGTGATGGGCAGAATCTTCTTCGGCGGCAGCCTGCTGCTATCCCTGAGCCTGCTCGGCGGCTGTGCCAGCCAGGAGAGCGAACAGGCTCTGGCCCAGGCCGAGGCCAGCTTCCAGCGGGTCAAGGAAAACCCGGACGTGCTGCGCAGCGCACCCAAGGACGTGATCCGTGCCGGCGAGTCGCTGGCGCGTGCCGATCGCCTGTCCAGCTACTGGGGCAGCAGCGACGACGTGCTGCACTACGCCTACCTGAGCCAGCGCTACAGCGAGATTGCCAGCCAGCACAGCGAGCTCAACCTCAATCACGAGCGCGCGGCCAAGCTGGAGCTGGAGCGCGAGCGCCTGCAGCTGGCGCTGCGCGAGGCCAAGCTGCTCAGCCTGCAGCAGCAGGGGCCGGGCCTGGAGGAGCAGATGCTCAGCCTGGCCGCCAGCGAGACCGACCGCGGCCTGGTGATGACCCTGGGCGACGTGCTGTTCGAGGCCGGGCGCTCCGAACTGAATGCCTCGGCCAACCGCACCCTGCTCAAGCTGGTGCAGTTCCTGCAGATCAACCCGCGGCGCATGGTGCGTATCGAGGGTTACAGCGACAGCCGTGGCGATCGCACCGAGAACCTCGAACTGTCCCGTGCCCGTGCCCAGGCAGTGGCCGACGTGCTGGTCGACCTTGGTGTCGATGCCAAGCGCATGCTGGTGCAGGGCTATGGTGAGGCTTACCCGCTGGCCGAGAATGCCTCCAGCAGTGGGCGGGCGCAGAACCGCCGGGTGGAGATCGTGTTTTCCGACGATCAGGGGCATCTGGCTCCCAGCCGCTGAGCCAAGCCCTGCGCACCGACAACCCCGGGCCCGTTGCCCGGGGTTTTTCGTTGTGCCGGCGAATGTGCGGCCAACAAGCGGTGATCGTGAGTAATTTCAGTTACAGATTGAACTGTATTGCTTCTAAACTCTCTGACTGTATCGTCAAGTTAATCAATTGCTCCGCTACTGTTACGGTTCAGTGGTGAAAGGATCCGTATCATGACCAGTTTGTTGCTCTATCAGCGCATTGCCCAGCAGCTGGCCGACGACATACGCCGCGGCGTGTACCAGCCCGGCGAGCGTGTGCCCTCGGTGCGCAAGATGAGCTCGCAGCTCAGCGTCAGCCACGCCACTGTGCTGCAGGCCTACGCCAATCTGGAAGATCAGGGCCTGATCCGCGCCCGTCCGCAGTCCGGTTTCTATGTGCACCAGACGGCGGCCCTGACCGCTGCGACCCCCGATATCGCCCGGGTCGAGCGGCCGGCCATGGTCACCCGCAGCAGCATCATCAGCCAGGTGCTCACCGACTCGCGCCAGGAAGGGGTGTTCCCCCTTGGCGCCGCCGTACCCCATGTCGACTACCTGCCGGTGCGTGCCCTGCACCAGCAGTTGGCCAAGGTCACCCGTTTCCACAGCCCGCGGGCCTTCAGCTACATGTTCAGCCCCGGCTTCGAGCCGCTGCGCCGCCAGGTGGCGATCCGCATGCGCGATGCCGGTGTGGCGGTCGACCCGTCCGAGGTGGTGATCACCCACGGCTGCGTGGATGCCATCCACATGGCCCTGCGTGTGCTGACCAAGCCCGGCGACCTGATCGCCGCCGAGTCGCCGACCTATTACGGCCTGCTGCAGCTGGCCGAAGTGCTTGGTCTCAAGGTCATCGAGATTCCCAGCGACCCGACCACCGGCATGAGCCTGGAGGCCCTGCAGCTGGCCGCCAACCAGTGGCCGATCAAGGCCCTGGTGCTGACCGCGCGGCTGAGCAACCCGCTGGGCGGCAGCATGCCCGAGGAGCGCCAGAAGCAGTTGCTCAGGCTCACCGCCGACTACGGCATCCAGGTGATCGAGGACGACATCTACGGCGAGCTGCTGTTCGAGCCGGGGCGCAGCAAGGCGCTCAAGGCCCATGACCGTGACGACCAGGTGGTGTACTGCTCGAGCTTCTCCAAGACTCTCTCGCCCGGCGTGCGCATCGGCTGGATCATCGCCGGCCGGCACCAGGACGAGGTGGTGCGCCTGCAGACCTTCAGCACTCACTCGGCCTGCAGCGTGACCCAGATGGGCGTGGCCGCCTACCTGGAGAACGGCGGTTACGACCGCCACCTGCGGCATATCCGTCAGGAGTACCGCAAGAACATGACCGCCTACCAGCTGGCGGTGCAGCAGTACTTCCCGGAAGGCACGCAGATGACCAGGCCCAACGGCGGCTTCATCCTCTGGGTCAGCCTGCCGGGCAAGGTCAGCGCCAAGGATCTGCACGTGCGCGCCCTGCAGCAGGGCATCAGCATTGCGCCGGGGCTGATCTTCAGCAACACCGAGCAGTTCAATCACTGCCTGCGCCTGACCTGCGGCATCCCCTGGGGCCGCGAGGCCGAGCGGGCGATGATGACCCTCGGCATGCTCGCCAGCCAGTTGAGCCAGGAAGCGGCCGGCTGATCTTTTTCACTCCGGCTGAACAGGTTGTTGAAAGCGTTGGCGAGGCCGTCTGGCCTAGGCAAGAACAGCTGGGAAAGCGCAGTTTACGAGTGGTAAATGAGCATTTCGAGGCTGTTTTTAACAACGGCCAGACAGCGTAGGTAGTTTTTCAACAGCCGGTTAACCCGCCGTGCACGGCGGCGCCGTCTACCTCAGCGAATGGACTTTCGCCCCAGGAGACCGCCGCCATGTCCGACCTCACCACCCTGATCCGCCAACCCCTGCTCGCCGGCTTCACCGCCGGTCTGGCCTTTGCCCTGGCCGCCTGCAACGTGGCCAATACCGACGCCGAGAAAAAGGTAAAAAGCGCTACGGCTGAGCCGCAGGCCCGTCAGGAACTGCTGTACGAGCAGGTGGATGCCAATGCTGCCTACCGTGCACCGGCCAAGGCCGAGAGCGAGGCGGCCAGCGTCGCCGGCGCCGTCGAGGCGCGCAAGGCGATGCCGCAGAGCATGCCGATGATTGCCCCGGCGGCGCCCTTTGCCGATGCCTTGCAGCCCGGCTATCAGGACGTCTACCGCGAGCAGTACCAGAAGATCGAGAGCAGCCCGGTGCAGGCCGTGGCTCAGCAGCCGGTGTCGACCTTCAGCATCGATGTCGATACCGGCAGCTACGCCAATGTGCGGCGCTTCCTCAACAGCGGCAGCCTGCCGCCCAAGGACGCGGTGCGTCTGGAGGAGCTGGTCAACTACTTCCCCTACGCCTATCCCAAGCCCGAGGGCGATGTACCGTTCAGCGTCGCCACCGAGCTGGCGAGCACGCCGTGGAACCCCGAGACCCGCCTGCTGCGGGTGGCGATCAAGGCTGCCGACCTGAGCGCCGCCGAACTGCCGCCGGCCAACCTGGTGTTCCTGGTCGACGTGTCCGGCTCGATGGATCGCCGCGAAGGCCTGCCGATGGTGCAGAGCACCCTCAAGCTGCTGGTCGAGCAGTTGCGCCCGCAGGATCGTGTGGCCCTGGTCACCTATGCCGGCACCGCCAGCGTGGTGCTGGAATCCACTGCCGGCAGCGACAAGGCGAAGATCCGCGCGGCCATCGACCAGCTCAGCGCTGGTGGCTCCACCGCCGGCGAGTCGGGCATCCAGCTGGCTTATCAAGAGGCGCAGAAGGGCCTGCTCAAGGACGGTATCAACCGCATCCTGCTGGCCACCGACGGTGACTTCAACGTCGGCATCAGCGACTTCGACACCCTCAAGCAACTGGCCGCCGACAAGCGCAAGAGCGGGGTGTCGCTGACCACCCTGGGCTTCGGCGTGGACAACTACAACGAGCAGCTGATGGAGCAGTTGGCCGATGCCGGCGACGGCAACTACGCCTACATCGACAACCTGCGCGAGGCGCGCAAGGTGCTGGTGGAACAGATGAGCTCGACCCTGGCCACCGTGGCCAAGGACGTGAAGATCCAGGTCGAGTTCAACCCGGCCGAAGTCAGCGAGTACCGCCTGCTGGGCTACGAGAACCGCGCGCTGAAGCGCGAGGACTTCAGCAACGACAAGGTCGATGCCGGCGAGATCGGTGCCGGGCACACGGTCACCGCGCTGTACGAGGTCGTCCCGGTCGGCGCCAAGGGCTGGCTGGAGCCGCTGCGCTACGCCCAGGCCGGCAAGGGCGAGGGCAAGCCCGGCGAGATCGCCTGGCTGCGCCTGCGCTACAAGGCGCCGCAGGGAGGGGCCAGCAAGCTGCTGGAAGTGCCGATCAGCAAGGGCGAAGCGGTCACGCCGATTGCCCGGGCCAGCGAGGATCTGCGTTTCGCCGCCGCCGTGGCCGCCTTCGCCCAGCAGCTCAAGGACGACAAGTACACCGGCGACTTCGGCCTGGCCGACAGCGCGCGCCTGGCCCGCAGCGCCAAGGGTGAGGATCGCTACGGCCTGCGCGCCGAGTTCGTGCAACTGGTGGAGCTCGCGCAAAGCCTGCAAACTCCGCAAAACGTTCAAGTCAGGGCCGACTAATTGAACCAACCGATGAAGGATGATGACGCCGCCTTGTTGCGGCGTTATCGCAACGGCGAGGCGGCGGCGTTCGCCCAGCTCTACGAGCGCCACCGCCTCGGCCTGTTTCGTTTCCTGCTGGGCCTGTGCGGCGATCACGCCCTGGCCGAGGAGGTGTTCCAGGACACCTGGATGAGCCTGATCCGCAGTGCCAGCGAGCAACGCGAGGCGGTGCTGTTCAAGACCTGGCTGTACCAGATCGCACGCAACCGCCTGATCGACCACTGGCGCAAGTCCGGTCGCCACCAGGGAAAGCTCGATGAGTACGACGAGCAGCAGCATGCCAGTGCCGACCCGGGCCCCGGGCCGGAGCAGCAGCTGCTGCTCAGCCGCGACCAGGAGCGCCTGCAGGCGGCCCTGGCCGACCTGCCCGAAGAACAGCGCGAAGTGTTCCTGTTGCGCGCCCATGGCGATCTGGAGCTGCAGGAGATCGCCGAACTCACCCGTACTCCGGCGGAAACGGTGAAAAGCCGCCTGCGTTACGCGCTGAGCAAGTTACGTCGGCTGTTGGCCGATCCGGCCGCGGCCGAGGAGGTATCCGCATGACCCGACCCGATCACGAACTGCAGCAGGAGCAGGAATTGCTGCAGCACTTTCGTCAGCACAGCCAGGGCGAGCCGTCTGCCGCACTGGATGCGCTGATTCTCGACGCCGCCCGCCGGGCTGTAGCCGAGCCGGCGCCGCGCCCGAGTCGCGCCCAGCGCCTGCATGCCTGGCTGTTCGGTGCCGGCAGCCGCACGCGCTGGTCGGTGGCCTTTGCCAGCCTGGCCACCCTGGGCATCGGTCTGAGCCTGACCTGGCGTACCCAGGAGCAGTTGCCGGCGACCTATGACATGCCTGCTCCGGCAGCCGCCGAAGCCCCGGCAGCCCCAGTGTTGCGCGAGATGGCGCCACAGCTGGCCGGCGAGGCGCGCAAGCAGTCCGCCGAGGTCGAGCAAGGCAAAGCCGAGGTGATGGAGAAGAAGGTCAGCGCGTACCGCTCCAGCGCCGGGGCCTTGCAGCCGAATGCCTCCTTTGCGGTATCGCCAGCGGCTGCCGCCGCACCGCGAGCGCCAGCCCCGGCCAAGCCGCAGGCGGCGCCGGTAGAGGCGTTGAGCGACATGGCCGTCGATGCCAACTCGGCTCCTGTGGAGGCGCAGGCCCGGGCTCAAGAGCCCGCCAAGGCCAAGGAGGAGCGCCAGGTGCTGAACGAGGATCAGTTGGCGGAGACGCTCGGGCACTCGGAGGTTGACGAGGCGCCACCGCTGGAGCTGCAACTGCACAATATCCTGCGCATGCGTGCGCTGGGGCTGCAGGCGGATGCCGATCGGCTGTTGCGGGCCCTGCGTGCGGAGCATCCACAGCTGGATCTGGATGCCGAGCTCAAGCGCCTGCAGGCGGAGATGGAAAAGCCAGCCAGTTCGCCGTAGCGGCGAGCCCGTCCGGCTAAACTGCGGCTCTTTGTTGCGCAAGGAGCCGCGCCATGCCTGCCGAACCCCTCAATCCCACCGCGAAGGATGACGAGTCGCTCACGCGGCTGATGCTCAACCTGCTGCTAGAACTGGCCAAGCTGATCCTGCCGATTGCCGCGGTGGCCTGGCTGCCGCCGTTGGCGGGGCTGGTCGTGGCGCTGTGCTGCACTTTGTTGACCGGTCTGTTTGCTCGGCTCGGCTGGCGCAAGAGCGCCGAGACGCTGAGCTGGCTGCTGAGCGCCTCGGTCATGGGCTTCGCCTTTGCCGTGTTTGGCTGGATGGCCAGCGGCTGGGGCGTACCGGTCTGCGCCGTGCTGTTCTTCGGCGGCCTGGCTGCGGTGAGCCGCTACGAACAGTACCTGGGGTTGGCCAAGGCCAAGCCGCAAGCGGTCGAGCTGGGCGAGCCGCGCGGTGACAGCGCATGGGGCGGCGCCGACCTGCTGACGCCCGAGGGCGAGCGGGTGCGCACCCTGAACTGGGGCGAGATCGCCATGGGCGGCCCCACCTACGCCACCTACCTGTTTCCCGATGGTGTGCTGCTCGAGGGGTTGGGCGCCTCGGTGCGCTTCTCCAGCAGCGGCCGCTATTTTGCCGCGCCGTTGCCGAGCCGCGAGCGCTGGGGCCTGCTGATCCTCGATCGACAGGAAAAACGCGTGTACCGCAATGCGGACATCGGCGAGTTCTGGGAGCTCGACGAATTCACCGACGAGGCCCTGACCGGTCGCCATAGCCCGCTGGTGGGCAACCAGGGCTACCGCATGGCCCTGGCCGATCTGCTCAGGCAAAGCGAGGCGGTCGAACTGGTCGCGGTCGGCGATCTGTGGCTGGAGCCGGGCTGGCAGCAGGTCGAGCTGGACAAGGCGTTCCCGCCTCCGGCTGGCGCCCATCGCCTGCGTGGCATCAGCCACCTGCCGGCCAGCCTGCGCGAGCAGGATGACCCCACCGAGCCGCTGCGCTACCCGGCCCTGCGCCTGGAACTCGACGGTGAACTCAGCGAGCTACTGATTCATGCCGACGAGCAGCCGGTCTGGCGTGCCGATGGCCAGGCTCTGGTCTGCCGCGCCGTGCGCCTGCCGGCGAGCCAGCGCTGGCCGCGGCCGCTGTGGTTGTGGCAGGCCGGTGCGGGCTGGCGGCAGCTGTCCGACTCCTGGGTCGCTGCCGAGGGCGAGCCGGCGCTGTCCTGGGCTGCGGTGAGCGAACTGGGCGAACAGACGCTGCGCCTCACCGGCGCGCTGGATGCCCCACAGCTCGATCAACTGGGCTTCGGTTACGCGCTGCACAGCTGCTTCAGCAGCATCGAAAGAGTGGCCGGCCACGATGCCGAGGGACGCATTGTGCCCGGCGAGTCGGCCCGCACGGCACTGAGCCTGCTGCAGCCGCTGGTGGGCGATGGCCGGCGTGGCGAGGGCGTGCTGCTCAGCCAGCCGCTGCAGGGCGAGCAGGCGGCACGCTTCGACTGGCTGCGCGACAGCCGCGACGGGCGCCTCGGTGCCTACCGCTGCCAGATCGGCGACTGGCAGCTGGACGGCGAATGGCTGCTCGATCACCGGGTTTCCGACTGCGGCCGCTACCTGGCGCTGGTGGTCTTTGCCGAGGCGCCGGCAGCGCCCAGCCAGGTTTGCGTGGCGGATGTGCAGACGCGGCGCTTGCTGCGCTCGGCCGGCCAGCCACTGGTGGCGCGTCTGCTGGACTTTACGGGGGGCGTGCTCAGCCTGGCCCAGGTGCTCGGGCGTCTGGGGCGGGACGAGCGCGACACGCCGCTGCGCCGCTGCGAGCAGGCGGCGCCGGCAGCGGCGAGTGCCGCCCGTTTTCTGCAGCACGCCGACGATTCGCGGCTCTACTATCGCCAGCTCGACCTGCACGTGAGCGAGCAGGGCCTGCAGGAGCTGCCGAACTGGCGCCTGGTGACGCAGCCGCAGGTGGCCAATGCCGATGGCGACTTCGTCCTGCCGGCGCCGGGAGGGCAAGACGCGGCCTGGTTCTTCGGCGCGCAGAGCGAGTACCGCGACCATTACCTGCGCGAGCGCCACCCGCGTGGCGACGGCTGCCTGCTTACCGCTTCCGGCCTGGCCGTGGCCAACCTGGCGCCATCGCTGATCTGGTCGGAGGATGGCCGCTACCTGGCGCTGACCCGCTATATCCCACGCATGAGCCTGCATGAGCGGGTCGAGACCGATCAGTGGCACCTGTTGCTGCTCGACCTGCACGACAAGACTCTGCGCGACAGCGCCAGCCATATGGGCTGCATGCCGCAGTTCCTGCGCTTCGATGCCAGCGGCATCGAGTGGCGGGTACTGCCGAACGACTGGGAACATGAGGGCTCGGCCGGCGAATGGCAGGTGCGCCGCATCGCCCTGAGCGAGCTGCTGCCGCGCTGCGGTAGCACGCTGAGCGCCCGCGGCAGTCTCTGGCTGAGCGAGGCCGAGCTGGCCCGTGCCGGCCAGTGGCAGCGCCTGCCCAGCAGCCACCTGCAGCCCTGGCGCAACATGGGGTAAAGCCTCTGGCTTGCCAGATGGCGGGGCAGGGGCGAGCATTAGGGAGTTCCTTGTCACGCCAGCCTGCCATGTCCCGTTACCGTTTACCGATCCTGTTGCTGGTGCTGGGCCTGCTCGTCGCCTGTGACGACCAGTCCGCACCGCCAAAGGATCCCGTACCGCTCCTGCCCAGTGCGCCCAAGGTGCAGGCGGAGCAGTCCGCGAGCCCGCCCGCAGTGGCGGCACCGAAGCCGGTCGCCCCCTCGGCAGCGCCCGCCAGCGCAGACGCCAAGCCAGACACAGTGGTCGCTCCCGTGGACGTGGCCGAGGCGTCAGCCAAGCAGACCCCGACAGTCCTGCCGGCGCTGGGCAGCAAGGCGGTCAAGGACACCAGCCTGCCCAAGCCGGAGGAGCGCGCGCCCAAACCGGCGGCCAAGGTCTCGGCCAGCAAGCCGCTGCCTGCCGCCAAGCTGGATCTGCGCCTGCCGCCGGGCATGGTCGAACAGCTGCAGCCCGAAGAGCCCGTGGACATCGACTTCTCCAAGCCGGCGCTGCTGCCCGAAATGTTCGTGGAAAAGCCCACGCAGCCGGGGCCGTTCGAGCTCAATGGCCGGCTGATCACCAACGATCACAGCAAAGAGGACTACTGGGATTCGGTCGAAGGGGCCGAATTGCAGTTCAAGTTCCGCAACTGATTGCGGGCACACGGAGAACAAGAAAAAACGCGCCAGCCCAAGGGGATGGATGACTGGCGCGGGGTAACGCTGTGGCTCAGTCGACGAACAGGTCGGTCATAAGCTTGCCATTCGGGTCGTAGCGGTACTGCTCGAAGTCTTCCTGGCCCTGTTCGCGGAGGATTTCCTCGTCGATCAGCAGGCGGCCGCTGATCGTGCGCTCGCTGCTGGCGAGGATGGCGCAGGCGGCGTCGGCCATGATTGCTGGCAGGCGCGCGGCCTTCATCACCGCCGGGCCGCCGGCCTCGAACTCGATGGCGGCGGTGGCGATCACCGTCTTCGGCCACAGCGAGTTGACGCTGATGCCGTACTTCCTGAATTCCTCGTGCATGCCCAGGGTGAGCATGCTCATGCCGTACTTGGTGGTGGTGTAGGGGCCGTAGCTGGCGAACCACTTGGGGTCGAGGTTGATCGGCGGCGACAGGCTGAGGATGTGGCCTTTGCTCTGCTTCAGATAAGGCAGCACAGCCTGGCTGCAGACCATCACCGCGCGGCTGTTGATCTGGTACATCAGGTCGAAGCGCTTGGGCTCCAGGTGCTCGACACCCTTGAGGCGGATGGCGCCGGCGTTGTTGATCAGCGCGTCGATGCTGCCGAAGTGGGTGGCGGCCTGGGCCATGGCGGCCTTCACCGCTTCCTCGTCACGCACGTCCAGTTGCAGAGCCAGGGCCTTGCCGCCGGCCGCTTCGACCTCGGCGGCCACCGAGTGGATGGTGCCTGGCAGCTTGGCGTGGGCTTCGGCGCTCTTGGCGGCGATGACGATATTGGCGCCCTGGGCGGCGGCCTTGAGGGCGATCTCGCGGCCGATGCCACGGCTGGCGCCGGTGATAAATAGGGTTTTGCCTTGCAGGGACATGCTCGTGCTCCGTGGCTCGTTGTTCTTGCTGATATGGCGATGGTTCTCACGCTCCTGCGTGGTAATCCCTTGGGACGCAGAGCGCGGGAACGATCAGAGCGCGTAGAGCGGGTGAAACCCGCGAGTGGTGTACGCGGGTTCCACCCGCCCTACGTCATTAGGCTTCTGCGGCTTCGACTTCCACCAGCAGCTGGCGATTCTTCACCTGGTCGCCCTGGCTGACCTGCACGCGGCGGATCACGCCGTCGATGCCGGCCTTGAGCGGGTGCTCCATCTTCATCGCCTCCAGCACCACCAGCAGTTGGCCCTTGCTGACCTGCTCGCCCTCGGCCACCAGCACCTCGACGATGGCGCCATCCATCGGCGCCTTGACCGTGCCGGAGCTGGCGGCGTTCTGCCCGCCGGCCGGCTCGTGGGTGACGTCGCTGAGCTCCAGGTTGCCGTTGTGGCCGTACAGCCAGACGCGCTCGCCGGCGAGGTGATAGGCGCGGCGCTGGCGGATGCCGTCCAGCTCCAGGCTGGCCCAGCGGCCGTCGCTGGCCAGCAGGCGCAGTTCGACTGCTTGCTCGCCGATTTGCGCGCGCAGCAGCGGCTGTGTACCGGATTCCAGCACCTGCAGCTCGACCGCGTGCTTCTGCTCGCCCTGCTTGAGCACGAAGCTCCACGGCGCGCCGCTGCTGTTACGCCAGCCGGCCAGGCCGCCCTGGTGCGCGCGGGCATTGGCCGAGGCCTGGTAGAGCAGGGCGGCGGCAGTGGCCAGTTCGGCGGCCGCCGGGGCTTGCGGGGTCAGGCTCGGGTCATCAGCGAAGTGTTCGCCGATAAAGGCGGTGGTGGCGTGGCCGGCGGCGAACTCCGGGTGCTTGAGCAGGTTGGCGAGGAAGCGCTGGTTGCCGTTGACGCCAAGCAGCACGCAGTCCTCGACCGCGCGCGCCAGCTTGCGCCGGGCCTCGTCGCGGGTGGCGCCGTAGGCGATCACCTTGGCCAGCATCGGGTCGTAGAACGGGGTGACGGCCTGGCCTTCGACCAGGCCGTGGTCGATGCGGATGCCGTCGAGCAGTGCCGGTTCCCAGCGCAGCACTGCGCCGGTCTGCGGCAGGAAGTTGTGCGCCGAATCCTCGGCGTACAGGCGCACTTCCATGGCGTGGCCGGTGAGGCGGATTTCCTCCTGCTTGAGTGGCAGCGGCTGGCCTTCGGCGGCGCGGATCTGCCAGGCGACCAGGTCTTGCCCGGTGATCAACTCGGTGACCGGGTGCTCGACCTGCAGGCGGGTGTTCATTTCCAGGAAAAAGAATTCGCCGCTCTGGTCGAGGAGGAATTCCACGGTACCGGCGCCAACATAGTTCACCGAGGCCGCCGCCTTCACCGCCGCTTCGCCCATGGCCTGGCGCAGCTCGGGCGTCATCACCGGGCAGGGCGCTTCCTCGACCACTTTCTGGTGGCGGCGCTGCACCGAGCAGTCGCGCTCACCGAGGTAGACGATGTTGCCGTGCTGGTCGCCGAACACCTGAATTTCCACATGGCGGGGGCGGATCACCGCGCGTTCGAGAATCAGCTCGCCGGAGCCGAAGGCGTTTTGCGCCTCCGAGCGGGCGGTGCGGATCTGTGCCAGCAGTTCGCTCGATTCGTGCACCAGGCGCATGCCGCGGCCGCCGCCGCCGGCGCTGGCCTTGATCATCAGCGGGTAGCCGATGCGCTGGGCTTCGCGGGCCAGGGTTTCGTCGTCCTGGGCGGCGCCTTCATAGCCGGGGATGCAGGGCACGCCGGCTTCGAGCATGGCGATCTTCGACAGACGCTTGCTGCCCATCAGGTGGATAGCTTCTATGGTCGGGCCGATAAAGACGATGCCGGCGGCCTCACAGGCGCGGGCGAAGTCGGCGTTCTCGGAGAGGAAGCCGTAGCCGGGGTGGATGGCATCGGCGCCGGTCTTCTGCGCGGCGGCGATGATGTTGTCGATTACCAGGTACGACTGGTTGACCTGGGCCGGGCCGATGCACACGGCTTCGTCGGCCAGCTGCACATGGCGCGCGCCGGCATCGGCGGCGGAGTACACCGCCACGGTGCGGTAGCCCAGGGCCTGCGCGGTGCGCATCACCCGGCAGGCGATCTCGCCGCGGTTGGCGATCAGAATCTTGTTGAATGCAGCCATGTTGTTGTTCTACTCCTGCCGTTCAAACCGCTCGATTTGTTCCCCTCTACCTTTGGGAGAGGGGCTAGGGGTGAGGGATGCTTGAGCCAGCAGAGGCCAGCCCCTCACCCCAGCCCTCTCCCGGCGGGAGAGGGAGTTGTTCGTGTGGGCCTGAATCACTCCGCCCACTTCGGCTTGCGCTTCTGCACGAAGGCCAGGGTGCCTTCCGCGCCTTCGCTGCCCAGCACCGCTTCGGCGAACTGGCCGGCGGCGTGGTCGAGCAGGCTGCCGAGGTTTTCCGTTTCGGTGGCCAGCAGCAGCGCCTTGGTTGCCGTATTGGCGCCCGGTGCGCACTGGCGTACCTGCTGCAGGCATTCGGCGAGGCGGTCGACCACGGCCTGGTCGTCGGCTTCGCTGAAGTGCACCAGGCCCAGGCGCAGTGCTTCGGTACCGTCGAAGCGGGCGGCGGTGAGGGCCAGGCGGCGTGCCTGGGTCAGGCCGATGCGCTTGACCACGAAGGGCGCGATTTGCGCCGGCAAAATACCCAGGCTGGTTTCCGGCAGGCCGAACTTGGCGCCCTGGTGGGTGATGGCGATGTCGGAGACGCAGGCCAGGCCGAAACCGCCGCCGAGCACCGCGCCTTCCAGCACGGCGATCAGCACCTGCGGGGCGTACTGGGCTTCTTCCAGCAGGCTGCCGAAGGCGCGGTTCAGCTCGCGGTAGGCGTCACCGCCGCGGGCTCTGGCGCCGGCCATGTCCTTGATATCGCCGCCGGCGCAGAAGTGGCCTTCGGCGCCGCGTAGCACCAGGGCGCGCACGGCCTGGTCGCCACGCACTGCGCGCAGCACGGTGCGCAGTTCCTCGACCATCGCCAGGCTCATGGCGTTGCGGCTTTCCGGGCGGTTGAGGGTCACGTAGAGCACGCCATCAGCCAGTTCCAGCAGCAGGGTTTCGGTATTCGGTAGAGACATCGTCAGCGCTCCGTTGCAGTAGGGCGGGTGAAACCCGCGTTGTTATCAGCGCGGGTTTCACCCGCCCTACGATCAGCCTTTCTTTTTGCCGGGCAGAATGCCCATCAGCTTGCAGATGATGCCCAGCATGATTTCGTCGGCGCCGCCGCCAATGGAGACCAGGCGCACGTCGCGGTAGGCGCGCGACACCGGGTTGTCCCACATGAAGCCCATGCCGCCCCAGTACTGCAGGCAGCTGTCGGTGACTTCGCGGCCCAGGCGGCCGGCCTTGAGCTTGGCCATGGAGGCCAGCTTGGTCACGTCGCGGCCTTTCACGTACAGCTCGGTGGCGTGGTAGACGAGGGCGCGCAGGGCTTCGATCTCGCTTTGCAGCTCGGCCATGCGGAAGTGGATGACCTGGTTGTCGATCAGCGGGGTGCCGAAGGTGTGGCGCTGCTTGCAGTACTCGATGGTGCTGTCCACGCAGTACTCCAGGCCCTTGATCATGTTGGCCGCGCCGAACATGCGCTCTTCCTGGAACTGCAGCATCTGCATCATGAAGCCGGCGCCTTCGTGGCCGATGCGGTTGCGCTGCGGTACGCGCACGTTGTCGAAGAACACCTGGGCGGTCTCCGAGCTACGCATGCCGAGCTTGTCCAGGTGTGGGCTCAAGGTGATGCCCGGGGTGTTCATCGGCACCACGATCAGCGACTTGTTGACGTGAGGCTTGTCGTCGCTGGTGTTGGCCAGCAGGCAGATGAAGTCGGCCGATGGCGAGTTGGTGATCCACATCTTGCTGCCGTTGATCACATAGTCGTCGCCGTCCTTGCGCGCGGTGGTCTTCAGCCCGGCCACGTCGGAGCCGGCGCCGACTTCGGAGACGCCGATGCAGCCGACCATGTCGCCGGCGATGGCGGGACGCAGGAACTCTTCGCGCAGCTCATCGGAGCCGAAGCGCGCCAGGGCTGGGGTGCACATGTCGGTCTGCACGCCGATGGCCATGGGGATGCCGCCGCAGTGGATGGTGCCGAACTCTTCGGCGGCAACCACCGAGTAGCTGTAGTCCAGGCCCATGCCGCCGAACTTCTCCGGTTTGGAGATGCCCAGCAGGCCGAGGTCGCCGGCCTTCTTGAAGATCTCGTGCATGGGGAATTTGCCGGCCTTTTCCCACTCGTCGACGTACGGGTTGATTTCCTTGTCGACGAAGTTGCGGACGGTGCGGCGAAGCTCTTCGTGTTCCTGGGTAAAGATCATTTTTATTGTTCTCCTCGTTCTGACTCCCTCTCCCCTTGGGAGAGGGCTGGGGTGAGGGTGTTGGGGGCTGCCCCTCACCCTAACCCTCTCCCGGAGGGAGAGGGGACTAAAGGCGGGCCACGCCGAAACTGTTGGACTTGAGCGGGCGCACATTGGCTTCTGCGCAGATGTCCAGCAGGAAGCCAAGCAGCTTGCGCGTATCACGTGGGTCGATCAGGCCGTCGTCCCACAGGCTGGCGGTGCCGTACAGCGCGGTGGACTGGCTGTCGAGCTTCTGCGCGGTGGCCATTTCCAGCATGTCGAGCATCTTCGGGTCGGCCTCCTTGCCTTCCTTGCGGTGCTTGTCCTCGGTGACGATGCGCAGCACCTTGCCGGCCTGGGCGCCGCCCATCACGGCGGTCTTGCTATTGGGCCAGGCGAAGATAAAGCGCGGATCAAGACCTCTACCGCACATGGCGTAGTTGCCGGCGCCGTAGGAGCCGCCGACCACTATGGTCAGCTTCGGCACCGTGGCGTTGGCCACTGCCTGGATCAGCTTGGAGCCGTGCTTGATCACGCCGTTTTGTTCCGATTCCGTCCCGACCATAAAGCCGGTGGTGTTGTGGAAGAACAGGATCGGCGTGTTGCTCTGCTCGCACAGCTGGATGAACTGGGCGGCCTTGGCCGCGCCGCGCGGAGTGATCGGCCCGTTGTTGCCGATAAAGCCGCAGGGCTGGCCTTCGATGGCCAGGTGACCGCAGACGGTCTGGCTGTCGAACTCGTTCTTGAAGTCGAGGAAGGCAGAGCCGTCGGCGATGCGCGCGATGATCTCGCGCACGTCATAGGGTTTCTTGGCGTCGGCCGGGACGATGCCGAGCAGCTCTTCGGCCGGGTACAGCGGCTCGCTGTAAACCTTGGCCGGGCGTGCCGGCAGCTGTGCATTCCACGGCAGCAGGCTGGTGATTTCTCGGGCCAGGCGCACGCCATCGGCGTCGTTCTCGGCCAGGTACTCGGCGGTGCCAGCGACCTGGGCGTGCATCTCGGCGCCGCCCAGTTCTTCGTCGGTAGCCACTTCACCGGTGGCGGCCTTGAGCAGGGGCGGGCCGGCGAGGAACATCTTGGCCTTGCCGCGCACCACCACCACGTAGTCCGACAGCCCCGGCTGATAGGCCCCGCCGGCGGTGCTGGAACCGTGCACCACGGTGATCTGCGGCAGGCCCATGGCCGACATGCGCGCCTGGTTGGCGAAGCCGCGGGCGCCTTCGACGAAGATGTCGGCGGCGTAGTTGAGGTTGGCGCCGCCGCTCTCGGCCAGGGTGATCACCGGCAGTTTGTTCTCCACGGCGATCTGCTGCAGGCGCAGGGATTTCTTCAGCCCGGTGGGCGAGATGGTGCCGCCCTTGATCGCGCTGTTGTTGGCGATCACCAGGCAGCGCACACCGGCCACGTAGCCGATGCCAGCGATAAGGCCGCCCCCCGCTTGAGTCCCATCCTTGTCGTCGTGCAGCTTGTAGCCGGCCAGCGAAGACAGTTCGAGGAACGGCGCGCCGGAGTCGAGCAGCAGGTTGATGCGCTCGCGCGGCAGCAACTGGCCGCGTTTGATGAACTTGGGCTTGGCCTCGAAGGCCTTGTCCAGCACCTTCTGCTCCACATCGCGGAAGCTGGCGATGGCGGCCAGCATGGCTTCGCGGTTCTGCGCGAAGCTGTCGCCGTGGGCGTCGATTTCAGATTGGATCACCGGCATCGCATCACTCTCCCTGGTCTTTCAGTACATCGGGCACGTAGGCGCGATGGAAGCCGTTGTAGGACTCGCTGTTTTTCGCCTTGCCCAGCGTCCAGGCGCGGGTGCCCTGGCTCGCGGCGCCGTCGATGCGGATGGTGTTGCCGCTGATGAAGTTGGCGCCCGGGGAGAGCAGGAAGACGATGGCCGCGGCCACCTCCGACTCGGTGCCGATGCGCTGCAGCGGCACGTGATCCTTGAGGTTGCGGATCATGTTCTTCATCGACTCGGGGTAGGTATCCATGCCGCTGGAGGCGATCCAGCCCGGCGCCACGGCGTTGACCCGTACCCCGGCGTGGCCCCACTCGTAGGCGGCGGTCTTGGTGAAGTTCTCCATGCCGGCGCGGGCGGCGCCGGAGTGGCCCATGCCGGGCATGCCGCCCCACATGTCGGCGAGCATGTTGACGATGCTGCCGCCGGTTTTGCTCATGCTCTGGGTGAAGACTTCGCGGGCGATCAGGAAACCGCCGACCAGGTTGGTGCGCACCACCGTCTCGAAGCCTTTCTGGTTGATCGACACCAGCGGCGCGGGGAACTGGCCGCCGGCGTTGTTGACCAGGTGGTGGATCGGCCCGCGCTCGGCGATCACCGCCTTGACCATGGCCTTGACCGCTTCTTCCTCGCGGATGTCGCACACGGCAAAGCTGGCGCTGCCACCGTCTTCGGCGATCTCGCCGGCGGTCTTTTCCAGTTTCTCCAGCTTGCGTCCGACCAGCACCACATGGGCGCCCAGGTGCGCCAGTTCATGGGCCACGCAGCGGCCGATGCCACTGCCGCCGCCGGTGACCAGGATGGTCTGGCCGCTGAACAGACCGGGTTTGAAGACTGAGTCGTATGCCATTGTTAGTGTCCTTTTTCTCGATGGTTCCCATGTTCTGCGTGGGAACCGCTCCGGGGACGCTCTGCGTCCCATGCGACGCGGAGCGTCGCTGCCTGCATTCCCACGCGGAGCGTGGGAACGATCATTAGCCATTCAGTTGGTCTGCCAGGGCTTTGGGTACCGGCACCGGGAACTCCAGCAGCTGCTGGGCGAAGGCCTTGCCCTGTGGGTCGATGCGCAGGCTGGCCACGCCGCCGCCGCCCAGGGCGTTCTCCAGCAGGAAGTTGAGGCTGTGGCTGCCCGGCAGGTGCCAGCGGCTGACCTTGCCGGTCTGGCCGTCGATCACGTGCTGCATCCATTCGGCCACGGCACCCTCGCTGAGCGCAGCGGCGATCCAGGCCAGATACTCGGGCTTTCTCGCCATCACGCCGATATTGCTGTGGTTGCCCTTGTCGCCGGAGCGGGCCACGGCCAGTTTGATCAGCGGCACCGTGGCATCGGCCTGGCCGTTGGCGGAAGGCACGGCGACCTCGGCGGCGATCTGCGCCGGGTCGAAGGCATCGACGCGGGGCAGGGCGACTGCGCTGCGCTCACCATTGATCTCGACGGCCAGCTCGCAGGCGTTCTTGTCGACCAGGAAGCTGAACAGGCGGATCACCGGGTACACGGTGGGGCGGCCACCGACTATGCCGGTCAGGCCCGGCGCCATGCCGGTCGCGGCCTGGGCGATCTCGCGGGAGAACAGCACCAGGGCTTCCTTCTTCGCATGGCGTACGCCGATTTTCACCACCACTTCGCGGGTATCGCGGCGCTGGCCGTGCGGGCCATAGGTGGCTTCGGAGCCGAGCAGCTCGATGCAGACCTCCTTGTACGGGCCCCAGCCGCGCGCGGCGAACATCTCTTCGGTCTTCTTGATGATCGCCTGGCTGACCCGCTCGGCCTTGGCCACCGCGTCGATGCCGGCCAGCAGGCAGCTGGCGGTGCAGCGGAAGCCGTCCGGGTGGGTGGCGCTGACCTTGTATTGCGCGGTGGGCGCCAGGCCGCGGGCGCCTTTCAGTTCGACGCGGTTGGCGCCGACCTGGCTGAGTTCGACGCCGGTAAAGTCGCAGACCACATCGGGCAGGTAGTAGGCGCGCGGGTCGCCGATCTCGTAGAGCATCTGCTCGCCCACCGACAGGGTGGAGATCAGGCCGCCAGTGCCTTCGGGCTTGGTCACCACGAAGCTGGCGTCGGCGGTGACTTCCACCACTGGGAAGCCGATATGTTCGTAGTCCGGTACGTCGCGCCAGTCGGTGAAGTTGCCGCCGGTGCACTGCGCGCCGCATTCGATGATGTGGCCAGCCAAGGCCGCTTGGGCCAGCTTGTCGTAGTCGTTCCAGGCCCAGCCGAACTCATGCACCAGGGCGGCGCTGACCACGGCGCTGTCGACCACGCGGCCGGTGATGACGATATCGGCGCCGGCTTGCAGGGCGGCGACTATGCCCGGTGCGCCGAGGTAGGCGTTGACCGATACGCACATCGGCGGGAGTGCGGCGCCCGTGAACATTTCCACGGTGCCGGCCTTGGCCAGTTCACCCAGCTTGGGTTGCAGGCTGTCGCCATGTAGCACGGCGATCTTCAGCTCGACCCCGGCCTTGGCGCAGGCGGCACTGAGGGCAGCGGCACAGGCGCTGGGGTTGACCCCGCCGGCGTTGCTGATGACGCGGATGTTCTTCTGCGCGATCTCGCCGAGCAGTGGTGCCATGACCTCGACGAAGTCGGTGGCGTAGCCTTCGTCCGGCTTCTTCATGCGCGCCCCGGCCATGATCGACATGGTCACTTCGGCCAGGTAGTCGAACACCAGGTAGTCCAGCTCGCTGCCACGTACCAGCTGGGCGGCGGCAGTGGAGGTGTCGCCCCAGAAGGCGGAGGCGCAGCCAATGCGGATGGTTTTGCTCATTTATAGGTATTTCCATCGACGCCAGAAGATGGAGAAGACATTACCAAGCAAGCGCTTGGTTGAAAAGTCCCGAGGGCAAGTTTTTACCCAAGCGCTTGCTTGGGTGACTCGCGCGCCGTAAATTTCGCCTCATTACAGCTTGGAATATTCAGGCCCGCCGTGGCCTGCATGCCGATTTCACCCCGGAGAAACGACTTGGACGATCGCAAGGCCCGCGCCGTGATGCAGCAACTGGTGGCCACAGGACAGATCACCGACCCGGAAAGCCCGCGTGGCAAGCTGCTGCAGACCGCTGCGCACCTGTTCCGCAGCAAGGGCTACGAGCGCACCACGGTGCGCGACCTGGCCGGCGCGGTGGGCATCCAGTCCGGCAGCATCTTTCACCATTTCAAGAGCAAGGACGAAATCCTTCGCTCGGTGATGGAGGAGACGGTGCGCTACAACACGGCGCTGATGCACGCCGCCCTGGCCGATGCCGGCGACCTGCGCGGGCGCGTGCTGGCGCTGATCCGCTGCGAACTGCAATCGATCATGGGCGGTACCGGCGAGGCCATGGCCGTGCTGGTCTATGAATGGCGCTCGCTGTCCGAGGAAGGCCGCGCGCATATCCTCGCCCTGCGCGATACCTACGAACAGATCTGGCTGGACGTGCTGGGCGAGGCGCGTGCCGCCGGCTATGTCAAAGGCGATCCGTTCATTCTGCGGCGTTTCCTCACCGGGGCGCTGTCCTGGAGCACCACCTGGTTCCGTCAGGACGGCAAGATGAGCCTCGACGAGCTGGCCGAACAGGCGCTGACGCTGGTGATCAAGGAAGGTTGAGGGGAATAGGCTAAGCTGCAGACACTGGCTGTTTGGTCAGGAGTTGTAGCGAGGGTTGGTCACGCTGTGCCGCCGGTTGTTCGCCTGGCGGAGGCAGTGTCAGTGGCGAGACCCTTCAGGGATGTGTCGTGCCAAGCGGCTGTAGTGCCCTGTTCTCTAGCCACCCCGAGGTGTACGTGTTGCGTGTGCTTGCCAGGTCGTGCCTGCTGCTTGGCTTGTGCCTGTCGCTATCGGTGCATGCCGAGCAGCAGGTGCGGGTTGGTGCCTATCATTTTCCGCCCTATATCCAGAAGCCGGAGAGCCCCGCGCCCCAGGGCCTGCTGCCGGATCTGCTGGGTGCGCTGAACGAAAGCCAGCACGACTACCGCTTCGACCTGGTGCCCACCTCGGTGGGGCGGCGCTACCGCGACTTCACCCAGGCGCGTTATGACCTGATCCTGTTCGAGTCGCCGGACTGGGGCTGGCAGGGCATTTCCACCGAGCAGCTTGACCTGCATGTGGCCGATGCCGAGGTGTATGTCGCCCGTGCCATGCCGGGGCGCGCCCAGCAATACTTCGACAGCCTGCGCGGCAAGCGCATGGCGCTGTACAACGGCTATCACTACGGCTTTGCCGGGTTCAATGCCGACCAGGAATTCCTCACCCGCAACTTCAACGCGGTGCTGACCTACTCCCACGACAACAACCTGCTGATGCTGCTGCATGACCGCGCGGACATCAGTGTGATCCCGCGTTCGTACCTGCGCATCTACCAGCAGCAACACCCGCAGGAACAGGACAGCTTCCTGGTGTCGCAGCGCACCGATCAGGTCTACCACCACCATGCCCTGCTGCGCCCGGGTGGGCCCATCGATGCGGCGACCCTGCAGGGCCTGCTGGACGGCCTGCAGAGCAGCGGCAAGCTGCAGACCCTGCTGCAGCGCTACTACCTGGAGTTGTCCAGCGGCGCCCCCCTGGAGCAGGCCAGCCCTATGCAGCCATAGCGCGCTGGGCTAGTCTCGAGAGGATTAAGTTGTCTGTGAGGTCAATATGCAGCGTCTGGGACAGGGATGCCTTGGCACACTGCTGTTTCTGAGTGCTCTCGCTCCTGCACCGCTGCTGGCGGCGCAGGAGGTGCTGATTGCGGCCGTGCAGTTCCCGCCCTATGTGATCAAGCCGGAGAAGGACGTGCACCTGGGGCTGTTGGCCGAGCTGGTGGACTCGCTCAACCGGGCTCAGCAGGACTACCACTTCGACCTGCGGGCCACCTCGCTCAACCGCCGCTTCGCCGATTTCCAGAAAGGCCGCTTCGACATGGCCATCTTCGAGAACCCCGACTGGGACTGGCAGGGTATCGCCGGGACGCGTATCGACCTGGGCCTGGAAGACTCCGAGGTGTTCGTCGCCCGGGCCGAAACGGGGCGTGGCCAGGACTACTTCGACAACCTGATGGACAAGCGCATCGCGCTGTTCAACGGCTACCACTATGGCTTTGCCGGCTTCAACAACGACCCGGACTGGCTGGCGCGCAACTTCAAGGTGCAGATCACCTATTCCCATGAGAGCAACCTGAACCTGGTGCTGCGTAATCGCGCCGATGTAGCGCCGATCACCCGCTCCTGGCTGGGCAGCTACCTGCACGAGCGTCCGGAGTTGCAAGCCAAGCTGCTGGTGTCCAACTGGGTCGATCAGGTTTATCGGCATTACGCGATCCTGCGCCCCGAGGCGCCGATCAGTGCCGAGCGCTTTCGCCAACTGATGCAGACGCTGCGTGACGATGGCGAGCTGCTGCGGATCTTCTCGCCCTACGGGATCAAGGTCACGCCACGCGTAGCGGGTAGCTCAGCAGCACAAAGTGCAGCAGATTGACCGCGCCATGCAGCGCCAGCGCCGGCCACAGGCGCCCGCTGTAGTGGAACACCAGGCCATAACCGAGCCCGGCCACGCCGGCGACCAGGGCAAATAGCGGGCTGAACGGAATGTGCGTGGCGCCGAACAGCGCGGCCGTCAGCAGCACACCGGGCCACGCACCCAGGCGAGCGACCAGCACCGGCTGCAGCCAGGCGCGAAACAGCAGCTCCTCGGCCAGCACCGCCACTCCCAGGTTCAATGCCAGCCATGTCCACAGGCTGGCCGGCCATTTCGGCTGCCAGCCGACCAGGCCCAGGGCCAGCGCCAGCAGTGGGATCAACAGCAGAGTCAGCAAGGCGACCAGCAGCGCCAGACGTGGCTGACGTGGGGTCTGGGCAGGTTGCCCGAGCCACCAGGCCAGCAGGGTCAGGCCAAGCAGCAATTTGTCCCAGGACAGGCGCAGGGCGAAGGCCGGACTGTCTGCCGCCAGCTGTTGCGGCTCGCCAATGGCGGTGGCGCTGAAGCCGGGCAGCAGATGGGCCGCCAGGGCGATACCGGCGATAAGGCCGAGCAGCCACCACAGCCTGAGTGGCAGCAGGTCTTCAGCCAGCAGAAACCAGGCGATACAGGCGCCGGCAAGGGCCAGGCCGATGGGCTGGATAAAGCCGAAAGCCACGCCGAGGCCGAGGGCCAGTACGGGGAGCAGCAGGCGCAGGTGTAGCGGCGGCATCGCACATCCTTGTCGAGCGGTGGTCAGCGGTTTTCCGCGTCCTTGGCATCCTGTTCGGCGTTGCGGGCATGGATGCGCTTGAGCTGTTCCTCGCTCAGCGGCAGGGGCCGCGCGCTGTCGCGCAGCAGCATCAGGCCACCGACGATCGAGCCGAGGGCCAGGGCGATGATCAACCAGGCATACCAGGGCATGGCGTTCTCCTTGTGGTCACTGGGTTCACCTTAAACCCTGCTGCTGCATCTGTCTGCGTGCGCTTTTGCTCAGGGCTTGCGGGCCGTCAATACGGCGCGGGTCGGCGCCGGCAGGCCTTCGATGGTGCGGCCATGGTCGGTCGGGTCGAGGAAGTCGGGCAGCGACTGGAAGCGCATCCACTCGGTGGCGCGTTGTTCCTCGACACTGGTGGTGGAGACATCCACGCACTGCACGTCGACGAAGCCGGCGCGGCGCAGCCACAGCTCCAGTGCCGGCACCGAGGGCAGGAACCAGACGTTGCGCATCATCGCGTAGCGATCTTCGGGCACCAGCACCTGCTGGGCGTCGCCTTCCACCACCAGGGTTTCCAGCACCAGTTCGCCGCCGCGTACCAGGCAGTCCTTGAGTTCCAGCAGGTGGTCGATGGGCGAGCGGCGGTGATACAGCACGCCCATGGAAAACACTGTGTCGAAGCCTTCCAGGCGCGGCGGCAGTTCTTCCAGGGCCAGCGGCAGGTGCCAGGCCGGCAGGTCGGGGAGGAAGTGCTTGAGGGCGAGGAACTGGTTGAGGAACAGCCAGTTGGGGTCGACCCCGACCACGCAGCCGGCACCGGCGCCGAGCATGCGCCACATGTAGTAGCCGTTGCCGCAGCCGACATCGAGGATGCACTTGTTGCGCAGATCCAGGTGCGCGGCGACCCGCTGCCATTTCCAGTCCGAGCGCCATTCGGTGTCGATGTGCACGCCGAACAACTCGAACGGCCCCTTGCGCCAGGGAATCAGGCCCTGCAGGGCGCTTTTCAGGGTGGCACGGGTGGCGTCGTCGCAGGGGCCGTCAAGGCGCAGGGCGCTGCCCAGTTCCCGCTGTTGCACCGGGAGGGCGGGGAGCGCCTGCACGGCGGCGAACCAGCGCTGCAGATCGCCGTGACCGACTGCCAGCTTGGCGTCGATCTGTGCCGGCAAGTCGGCAGCCCAGTCTTGCAGCGGGCTGCCGGCCAGGCGTTGTTGCAGGGCGTCGAGGTCGAGATGGGCGATCATGGCAGGGCAATCAGCGAGGCGAAGTTGATGCACTGGAACCACGGCACGACCTTGCTGAAACCGGCGGCCAGCAGGCGTTCGCGGTGCTGCTCGAGGCTGTCGGGCTTCATCACGTTTTCGATGGCGCTACGTTTCTGGGCGATTTCCAGCTCGCTGTAGCCATTGGCGCGCTTGAAGGCAATATGCAGGTCGCCGAGCAACTGGTGTTCTTCACTGTCTTCGAAACGCAGCTTCTCCGAGAGGATCAGCGCGCCGCCGGGCAGCAGGGCCTGGCGGATGCGGGTCAGCAGTTCCAGGCGCTGCTCGGGGGCGATGAACTGCAGGGTGAAGTTGAAGGCCACCAGCGAGGTCGGCTGCAGCTCCAGGGCGAGAATGTCGGCCTCGATCACCTCGACCGGCAGCAGCTCCTGGAACATCGCATCCTGGGCGTGCAGGTACTCGCGGCAGCGCTCGACCATGGCGTGGGAGTTGTCCACCGCGATCACCCGGCAGCCTTCGGCCTTCACATGCCGGCGCAGGGCCTGGGTCACTGCGCCCAGCGAGCTGCCCAGGTCATACAGGAGGGTGTTCGGCTGGGCGAACTGGGCGGCCAGCACGCCGAGGTTCTCGACGATGGTCGGGTAGCCCGGCACCGAGCGCTTGATCATGTCCGGGAAGACCTTGACCACGTCCTCGTTGAAGGCGAAGTCCGGCACCTGATCCAGGGGCTGGGCGAAGAGGCGGTCGGGAGTCTGTTTCACGGCGTCGTCGTCGGGGAGCGGAAAAGGCCGGCATTCTAGCGAAGTGCCGGCCGCGGCCCAAATCCCTTAGAACCTGTTCACGATCTTTTGGACTAGGGCCAGACAAGGCAAAAACAGATGAGGGAGCGGAGTTTACGGGCTGTAAATGAGCATCCCGAGTCTGTTTTTAACGCCGTATGGCCGACGGACGGAAGATCATGAACAGGTTCTTACTTCAGCTGGTCGGAGAAAAACTCACCGGCGCCCTGCAGCGGGCCCAGTGGATTGCGCTTGACCTCGTAGCGGCGGATGTTCGGCTCGCCGTTGCTGACCTTGTGCACCAGGGTGTCGTCGACCAGCACGAACACCGCGCGGAAGGCCCAGCCCTGCAGCTCGCGCTTCTTGCGGAAGTTGAACACGTCGGCCCAGAAGTTGCCGACCCGCTGGGTGTCGGTCTTCTTGAAGTCGAAGGCGTAGCCGATGCAGCGATCCTTGGCATCCAGGCACTGCAGCAGGCCGTCCGGCAGATAGCTGATGGGCACGTTGGGCTGCACGAACATCAGGCGCAGGTCGATGAACGAGAGCATCTTGCCGTTGCCCTGGGTCAGCGGGTCGAAGCCCAGGGCAAAGAGTTCGGAGCGGGTGGTCTTGCCGGTCTGCGCCTGGGAGTAGCGGATCTCGGCATCAAGGTAGTCGTTGAAGGGCGACAGGTCTTCCGCCTGCTCGCTGGGCAACAGGCTGCCGCAGCCGCTCAGCAGGACTACCGTGCACGCCGTGATCGACTGCTTGATGCCGTTCATCATCTTCTCCCTTCGAGGTCTGCCTTCTCTCTATAGACGATTTGTGCGCGGCATGCCGTTTCAGCAGCGATACAGGTGCGGGGGCTCGCAGCACTGTGCAAAACCCTGCACGGCTTTTCGCCGCAACGACCATCAGCGGTTAAGCTTGGGGGAAGTTCTGGCAATGGATCGCTGTATGCCCATGAGTGCTGCTAACCGACTACAGGCCGGGTTTGTTCTGGCCATCGTGTTCCTCGGCCTGAATATCCTGCTGCCGTTGTTCAGCAGCCATCAGCAGGCGCAGCTACGTGCGCGCTACGAGGCCCAGGAGCAGATGCGCAACCAGAACCAGCAACTGCTCTCGGCGCTCAAGGATGGCGAGACCGGCCAGCGCGGCTTTTCCCTCACCGCCCGCGAAGACTTCCTCTCGCCGCTGTACCAGAGCTTCGTCGATGTCGACGCGCTGCTGCACGGGATGAGCCTCGAAGCCAGCGGCGATGCCGAACTGGAACCCCTGGTGCAGAGCATGGCGCCGCTGATTGTCGAGCAGCGCAGTTATTTCAATGAGGTCATCCAGCTGCGGCGTCAGGATGGTCTGCAGGCGGTCAGCGAGCGGATTGCCGAGGGCAAGGGCAAGCGCCTGATGGATAGCCTGCGTCATCAGGTTGCCGACCTGCAGATGATCCTTGAGCGGCGCCTGCTGCTGCTGGAGCAGGACATGGCCTGGCAGGATCGGCTGGGGCTGATCCTGTTGCTGCTGATTGCGGTGCTGGATCTGCTGATGATTGGCCTGCTGTTCCGCTCCACCTTCCGCCTGCTGCGCGAAGGGCGGCGTGCACGGCAAAGTCTGCAGGCGCTGAGCGAGCAGCTGTCCGGTGGCCTGCAGCGCCTGGAACTGCGCAACCGCGAGATCTCGCTGCTCAGCCGCATGGCCGGCGCGCTGCACTCGGTCAGCCAGTTCGACGAGTGCTACAGCATCATCGGCCGTTTCGCCCAGCAGCTGTTCCCCCGCAACATGGGCAGCCTGGCGTTGTTCCATCCCTCGCGCGACGTGCTCGAGTCGGTGGCCAGCTGGGGCGGCTGGCCAGCCGAGTTGGACATGTTCGAGCCGCAGAGCTGCTGGGCCATCCGCCGCGGGCAGAGCCACCAGGTGCTGAATGTCGAGCATGATCTGCTCTGCCCGCACTTGGAGGGTAGCCACGTGATGGCCCATGGTTACCTGTGCGTACCGTTGATGGCCCAGGGCGAACCGCTGGGGGTGTTGACCCTCAATGGCGAGCCGAGCGCCGACCTGGAACTGGCCGAAGCCTTTGCCGAGCAGGTGTCGTTGGGCGTAGCCAACCTGTCGCTGCGCGACAGCCTGCGCCAGCAGTCGCTGATCGATGCACTGACCGGCCTGCACAACCGCCGCTTCCTCGACGAAACCCTGCGCCGCGAACTGCTGCGCGCGGGGCGCAAGCAGCAGCCGGTGGCCGTGGTGCTGCTGGATGTCGACCACTTCAAGCGCTTCAACGACACCTTCGGCCATGAGGCCGGCGACCTGGTGCTGCGTCACCTGGCCCAGGAAATGAAGCGCCATGTGCGCAGCAGCGACCTTGCCTGCCGCTATGGCGGCGAGGAATTTGCCCTGGTGCTACCGGAAATCAGCCGCGAAGACGCCATCGACCGTTGCGAAGTGCTGCGTCTGTCGGTCAGCCGCCTGCAGGTGCGCTATGGCGGCCAGCCGCTCGGGCCGATCAGCATTTCCCTGGGCATGGCCTGGTTCCCGGCCGATGGCGAGCAGCCGGACAGCCTGCTGCATGCCGCCGACACCGCGCTGTACCAGGCCAAGCGCGATGGGCGTAACCGCCTGTGCATCTACCGCAGTGACGCCAGCGATACCGCGGCCACACCCGGCTGAGCCGTGCGCGCCAGGCAGGAGGCGGCAATGCCCAGCTGGCCGAGCCAGTAGCTGAGCAGGATGGTGTAGCTGGCGCCGTCGAAGGGCAGGACGAAGCGGTTGATCCCGATCAGGCTGTCCGACAGCACGAACAGCAGCGCTCCCAGGCCGGCCAGGCAGGCTGAGCGACGTTCGATGGCCGGTTCTGTCAGGCGGGCCAGGGCGCGCCAGAGCATGGCGCCGATGGCCAGGCTGTAGCATGCCACCGGCAGCAGCAGGGCGCCGAGACCGGCGCTGGCGAGCAGGGCGAACATGCCGCCGCTGGCCAGCACGGCCAGCAGCAGGGCGCCCGGAGCCAGACGCCGGCTGCTGCTCAGGTAGGCGCGTAGGTAGGCCAGGTGGGCCAGCAGGAAGGCACCGAGGCCGAAGACGAACAGATCGGCCGGCCATTCCAGCAGCAGGTCGCCGAGCAGGGACAATCCCAGCCCCGCCGCGATCCAGCGTCTATAGGTTCCGGCCGGCGCCTGGCGCAGCCAGAGCAGCAGGGCGAGGATCGGCAGCGGTTTGCCCAGCAGGCACAGCCACTGCGGGCCAAGCAGGCGACCGAGCAGCATCAGGACAATCCCGAGCAGGGCAAGCAGGAGCAGGCGGAGGGGCATGGGGCGGGCTCTCTTTTTCGCCATTATTCCCACAGTCGGCGCTGCGCCGCCGGCAACGCGCGCCAATCCCGGTGGCGGATGGCGTCAGGCCCGTGCGGGCCTCAGCGCACGCTGATGGCGCAGTCGATGGTCTTGGCCGGCGCCACGCCCACTTCCCACGGGCGCTGGTACTGCATCAGCAGGCGGCCTTGGCCGACCTGGTAGGCCTGGTAGCGCCAGCTGGACTGGCCGGCACCGCCCACCAGGCCGGCGTCTTCCGGAGTCACGTAGACCTCCGGGCCGAGGCTGCGCAGCACGCCGGGGGCGGCATCGGCCACCACCCAGCGGAAACCGGTGGTGGGGTTGCTTGGCAGGGTGATGGTCAGGGTCTGGCCGCTGTGCAGTTGCATCGGGCACTTGCCCAGCTGCTTCTCTTCCATGTTGACGCTGGGCTTGGGGCCCGAGCTGCAGGCGGCGAGCAGGGCGAGGCTGCAGGGCAGCAGCAGGCGGTGGGCACGGTTCATGGCGGACTCCGGTCGATCGAAAACCCCTGCAGCATAGCGGTTGCCTTGCCGTTGGGGCGAGCGCAAGTCCGTAGGGCGGGTGAAACCCGCGATTGGCCACGCGGGCTTCACTCGCCCTACGGTTCAGTCGAACAGCACCTTGGCCACGTCGGCGTAGCGCCTGGCGAAGTGCACGGTCAGGCCTTCCTTGAGGTAGTCCGGCAGTTCGGCGAAGTCGCCGCGGTTGGCCTCCGGCAGGATCAGTTCGAACAGCTTCTGCCGGCGCGCCGCGATGACTTTCTCGCGCACCCCGCCGATGGCCAGCACCTGGCCGGTCAGGGTCAGCTCACCGGTCATGGCCACGCCCTTTTTCGGCGCCTGGTTGCGCGCCAGGGAGAGCAGGGCGCTGGCCATGCTGATGCCGGCGCTGGGGCCGTCCTTGGGCGTGGCGCCTTCGGGCACGTGCAGGTGGACGAAGGCCTGGTCGAAGAAGTGCGGGTCGCCACCGTAGCGCTTGAGGTGCGAGCCGATGTAGCTGTAGGCGATTTCCGCCGACTCCTTCATCACCTCGCCAAGCTGGCCGGTGAGCTTGAAGCCGCGATTGAGGCTGTGGATGCGGGTGGCCTCGATCGGCAGGGTGGCACCACCCATGCTGGTCCAGGCCAGGCCGGTGATCACGCCGGTGCCCTGGATATGCAGCTCGCTGCGGAACGGCGGCATGCCGAGCAGGGCTTCGAGGTCGCGCGGGCCGATCTTCACCTTCTCGTCCGGGTGCTCCAGCAGCCGAACCACTGCCTTGCGCACCAGCTTGCCGAGCTGTTTCTCCAGTTGGCGCACTCCGGCCTCGCGGGCATAGCCCTCGATCACCGCCTTCAGTGCGGTATCGCTGATGCTCAGCTGGTTTTTCTTGACCCCGGCCTTGTCCAGCTGGCGCGGCCACAGGTGGCGCTTGGCGATGGCCAGTTTTTCCTCGGCGATGTAGCCGGACAGGCGGATCACCTCCATGCGGTCGAGCAGCGGGCCGGGGATCGAGTCCAGGGTGTTGGCGGTGCAGACGAACAGCACCTTGGACAGATCCAGGCGCAGATCCAGGTAATGGTCGAGAAACTCGACGTTCTGCTCTGGGTCGAGGGTTTCCAGCAGCGCCGAGGCCGGGTCGCCCTGGTAGCTGCTGCCCATCTTGTCGATCTCGTCGAGCATGATCACCGGGTTCATCACCTCGACGTCCTTGAGCGCCTGCACCAGCTTGCCGGGCATGGCGCCGATGTAGGTGCGGCGGTGGCCCTTGATCTCCGCCTCATCGCGCATGCCGCCGACGCTGAAACGGTAGAAGGGCCGGCCGAGGCTCTCGGCAATGGATTTGCCGATGCTGGTCTTGCCCACCCCGGGCGGGCCGACCAGGAGGATGATGGAGCCGGCGATCTCGCCCTTGAAGGCGCCCACGGCGAGGAACTCGAGGATGCGCGCCTTCACGTCGTCGAGCCCGGCGTGCTGGCCGTCGAGCACCTGGCGGGCGTGTGGCAGGTCGAGGCGATCGGCACCGAAGCGACCCCAGGGCACGCTGGTGGCCCAGTCCAGATAATTGCGGGTGACCGCGTATTCGGGGGAGCCGGCCTCGAGGATGGCCAGCTTGCCGAGTTCCTCGTCGATGCGTTTGCGCGCCTGTTCCGGCAGCTGCTTACCGTCGAGGCGGGCGCGGAACTCGTCGGCGTCGGCGCTGCGATCGTCTTTGCTGAGGCCCAGCTCCTGCTGGATGATTTTCAGCTGCTCCTTGAGGAAGAACTCGCGCTGGCGTTCGCCGATCTTGCGGTTGACCTCGGCCGACAGCTCGTTCTGCAGACGCGCCACCTCCACTTCCTTGCGCAGCATGGGCAGCACTTTCTCCATGCGCTTGAGGATCGGCACGGTGTCCAGCACCTCCTGCAGCACCCCGGCCGGGGCAGTGGTCAGGGCGGCGGCAAAGTCGGTCAGCGGCGAGGGCTGGTTGGGACTGAAGCGGTTCAGGTAGTTCTTCAGCTCCTCGCTGTACAGCGGGTTGAGCGGCAGCAGCTCCTTGATCGCATTGATCAGCGCCATGCCGTAGGCCTTGACCTCATCGCGCGGGTCGTCGGCGCTCTGCGGGTATTCCACCTCGGCCAGGTAGGGCGGGCGATGGCGCTTGAGCCAGCCGCGGATGCGCACCCGCTGCAGGCCCTGGGCGACGAACTGCAGCTTGCCGTCGCCGCGGCTGGCATGGTGCACATGCACCAGGGTGCCGTGCTCGGGCAGGCTGGCGGTATCGAAGTGGCGCGGGTCGCTCACCGGCTGGTCGACGTAGAACAGCGCCAGGTTCTTGTGCTCGGTGTTGGCCACCATGTCGAGGGTTTCGGCCCAGTGTTCCTCGTTGACGATCACCGGCAGCACCTGGGCCGGGAAGAACGGGCGGTTGTGGATCGGGATGATGTACAGCTTGTCCGGCAGGGCCTGGCTGGGAAGGGCCAGGCGGGTGGCCGGGGCTTCGATGTATTCCGCGGAGTTGTCCTGTTCGCTCATGACTGCCCTTGCTGGTTCGACGGCTAGTACCGAACTAGATGGGGCAGTGGCAGCGGCTTTTCAATCCAGGGTTCAGCCGAGCAGGCTGCGGCGCTGGCCGAGCTGCTCGTCGATCAGCGGGGGCAGCAGGCTGAAGCACTCGGCGGGAGCGATCAGCACCTGGGCCGGCTCGATCAGTTGCCGACACAGTTGTTCCAGGGCCTGGGCCAGAGCCGTCTGGCGCAGTGCACGGGGCCGCAGGCGCTGGCTCAGGTAGCGCAGCTGCAGCGGCAGCGATTGCGGATCTGTTGCTGTCGGCGTGCCGGCGCTGGTACTGGACAGCCCGGCGCCGAGTTCCAGCCTGCCACCCGTCGCGTGCATTGCCGATTTTCTGTCCAACTGGTTAAAGTGCAGCCTGCCTTTCAGCCGTAGCCCGCCATGCTCAAAGCCCGCCTGATGTGCCTGGACAACCAGGCCCATGAACATGCCCATGACTATCACCAGTTGGTCATGTCGCTGTCCGGCCGCGCCGAGTTCGAGGTCAATGGGCGGGGCGGCGAGGTCTGCCGCATGCGCGCCTGCCTGGTGCCGGGCGATGCCGAGCACCAGTTCGCCGGCGTTGGCGACAACCGCATGCTGATCCTCGACCTGGATGAGCAGGACACCTCGGCCGAGGATCTCAGCCTGCTCGCCGAGCTGTTCGAGAGCCCGCGCTATCCGGCGCTGGATGCCGACTTCCAGAACCTGCTGAGCTATGCCGGCGCCGAACTGGCCCGCTATGGCAGCGACCCGCACCTGGCCCGGGCCCTGGGTGGCGTGCTGCTGCGTGCCCTGCACCTGCGTCTGTTCGGCGAGCGTGCGCAGCTGCCGAGTGGAGCGCTGGATATCGACCGGCTCGATCGCTACATCGGCGAGCACCTGGCCCGGCGCATCACGGTGATCGAACTGGCCCAGGTGGCCTGCCTGAGCCCGAGCCACTTCCATGCCCAGTTCAAGGACAGCCTCGGCCTCACCCCGCACCAGTACCTGCTCAAGACCCGCCTCGACCGCGCCGCGCGCCTGCTGCGCGAAAGCCCGTTGCCGCTGGTGCGGATCGCCGAGGAGTGCGGTTTCTCCAGCCAGAGCGCGCTGACCACGGCGATGCGCCGCTACCTGGGGTTGACCCCGCGCAGCCTGCGCAACGCCGGCTGAACAAGCCTGCCGCTCAGTCGCCGGTGGCCACCGGGCGGCTCGGGTCGGTGATCCATTCGCTCCACGAGCCGGCATACAGCGGCGCCAGCGGGAAGCCGGCCAGGCACAGGGCGAACAGGTTGTGGCAGGCGGTCACCCCGGAACCACAGTAGGCCACCAGAGACTCCACCGGTTTTGCACCGCGCAGCGCGTTGAAGCGCTGGCGCAGCTGCTCGGCCGGCAGAAAGCGACCGTCGCCGCCGAGGTTGTCGGTGAACACTGCGCACTGGGCGCCGGGGATATGCCCGGCGACCGGATCCAGCGGCTCCACCTCGCCGCGAAAACGCGGCAGGGCACGGGCATCGAGCAGGGTCAGGGTCGGGCTGCCCAGGCGTGCCTGCAGCTGACGGGCGTCGAGCAGCAGGGCCGGGTCGGCTTGCCCGCTGAAGTCGCCAGCGGCCACGTTTGGCAGTTCGGCGCTGAGCGGCAGGCCGGCTTCTTTCCAGGCCTTGAGGCCGCCATCGAGCAGGTACACGCCGTTGCGCTTGCCCAGCCAGGCCAGCAGCCACCAGGCGCGGGCGGCAAAGGCGCCAGGGCCGTCATCGTAGAGCACCACGGCGGAGTCCTGGCGGATGCCCCAGGCGCGCAGCTTGTCCAGCAGCTGGGCCACCTCCGGCAGCGGATGGCGACCGGTCACGCCCTTGCGCACCGGAGCGGAGAGGTCGTGCTCCAGGTCGGCGAACTGCGCGCCGGGGATATGCGCCTCGGCGTAACTGCGCGCGCCATAGGTCGGGTCGTCGAGGGCGAAGCGGCAGTCGAGCAGCACCAGGCCCGGTTCGTCGAGGCGGGCGTGCAGGGTCGTGGCGTCAAGCAATTGGGCAAGCGGCATGGGAACTCCTGTGTCGAATTCGGGACTATGGACATCATAAGGAGAGCCAGGCAGTTCGTCGCCTGGCCATAACCAGAAGTGCCCCCGGCTTTGCCGAAGCGGGCATCCCGCGAGGAAGTCCCATGTTGAGCCTGCAGCCTGCCATCGAAAGTGCCAATCTGGCCCGCCGTGTCGGCGTGATCCTCGGATCCGCACTGGTCACCCTGTATTACTGCATCCTGATCCTGCTGCGCGGGGCTTGCGGGCGCCTGCGCCGCAGCGATGTCGACCGCTACACGCGGCGCTGGTCGGCGCTGCTGCTGCGCCTGGTGCGCATGCGCCTGAGCCTGCATGGCCAGCTGCCGGACTTCAACGACGGGCGGCGCTACATCCTGCTCAGCAGCCATGCCAGCCACTACGACATTCCCGCCAGCTTCGCCCTGCTGCCCGGCTCGATCCGCATGCTGGCGAAGAAGGAACTGTTCGGCATTCCGCTGTTCGGTTCGACGATTCGCGCGGCGGAGTTCCCCTCGGTGGATCGGCACAACCCGCGCCAGGCCCGCGAGGATCTGGAGGTGGCCAAGCGCATGATGGAAAGCGGCATCGTGCTGTGGGCCGCGCCGGAGGGCACGCGTTCGCGCGACGGCCAGCTGCTGCCGTTCAAGAAAGGCTGCTTCCACCTGGCCCTGGATACCAACGCGGTGATAGTGCCGATTGCCTTTCGCGGCATCCACGAGGTGCTGCCGGCGCGCACCTGGCGCTTCAACCTGGGCCTGGCGGTGCAGCTGCATGTCGGCGAGCCCATCGATGCCAGCCGCTACAGCGTCGAGCAACTGGCCGAGCTGATGAGCGAGGCGCGTACGCGCATGCAGGGCTTGCTGGGGGAGCAGAGCCAGCAGGCGCCGGCGGCCAGCCCGCTGCGGCCACAGCCGGTCTGAGCCCTGCTGCACAGGCATGAAAAAGCCCGCCGATTGGCGGGCTTTTTCATTGCCTTGATTGCGTGCGGGCTCAGCGGATCTTCAGCTTGCCGATGCGGTCGTTGGTCAGGCTGCCGAAGTACAGGTAGTCGCCCACCGGTTTGGCCGAGGTGACCATGTGCAGGTGGGTACCGCTGGCGTCGTGCAGGCTCTGCACGATCTGCCCCTGTTCGTTGAGGGCGATGGCCAGGCCGTAGTGCAGCGGCTTGGGCCACATCGAGCGCGGCAGCTTGGCCATCTGCGCCTTGAGCCAGGGCTGGTTCTGCAGGAAGTCGGCATCGGCCTTGCGTGGGGTCGGCAGAGCCACCCAGAAGGTGCCGGCGCGGTCGCCCTGGAGGTTGTCCGGCATGCCCGGCAGGTTGTCGATGAACACGTCGTGGCTGCCGGCCTTGTCGCCCTTGAGCCAGTAGCGGGTGATGCGGTAGCGGTAGGTCTCGTTGACCAGCACGAAGTCCTCGTGCTGCGACAGCGCCACGCCGTTGGCGAAGTACAGATCCTTGAGCAGCACCTCGGTCTTGCCGCTGGTCGGGTCGTAGCGCAGCAGGCGACCGTAGGGGCGGCCTTCGAGCAGGTCGAGCAGGTAGTCGGGCTGGTGGAACTTGCTGGAGGCGTCGCTGAAATAGATGCGCCCGTCGCTGGCGATGTCGAGGTCGTCGGTGAAGCCGAAGGGCAGGCCGTCGGCCTCGGTGGCGAGCACTTCGACGCGCCCCTGCGGGTCGATGCGTAGCAGGCCCTTGTAGGCGTCGGCGACGATCAGGTTGCCGTGGGCGTCGAAATCCATGCCCAGCGGGCGGCCACCGGTGGCGGCGAAGGTCTCGATCTGGCCGTCGGCGCCGATGCGCACGATGCGGCCGTCATGCAGGCCGGCGTAGACATTGCCCTGAGCGTCCACGGCGCTGTCTTCCGGGCCGTGGATCTGGCCCTGGCCGAGCAGCTCGGCCTTCATCAGGGTGTCGTTGGGTTCCAGCACGCCGGTCAGCGTCGGGGCTGGTGGCGGCAGCCAGGCCAGCGGGTCGATCGGACTGGGGCGCAGGGCCAGGTAGGCGGCAGCGCCGGCGAGCAGCAGGCCGAACAGGCCGAGGAGCTTCTTCATTGTTGTTCTTCCCTGTGGTGAGGTGGACGGCAGTGTACAGCCTCGGTGGCTGCCGGGTAGGGCGGGACACAGGCTCTGGAATATCGCCCCATAAGCCGGACGTGGGCTGCCGCAGCTGCCCGGTTGGCGCGCCGGGCATATATACTGCGCGGCATTGCCCAAGGAGCACCGCGTGGCTATCGATATTCAATGGATCCTCGACGACGCCAGCCTGGCGCGTCACTGCGCCGAGTGGCGGCGTCTGCCGTTCGTGGCCCTCGACACCGAGTTCATGCGGGTCGACACCTTCTACCCGATCGCCGGCCTGCTGCAGGTGGGCGATGGCCAGCGGGCCTTCCTGGTCGATCCGCTGACCATCGGCGACTGGTCGCCGTTCGCCGCGCTGCTGGAAGACACCGCGGTGGTCAAGGTGCTGCATGCCTGCAGCGAAGACCTGGAAGTGTTCTCGCGCCTGACCGGCAGCCTGCCGGCGCCGCTGTTCGATACCCAGCTGGCCGCCGGCTATCTCAACCTGGGCTTCTCCATGGGCTATTCGCGCCTGGTGCAGGAAGTCCTCGGCATCGAGCTGCCCAAGGGCGAGACCCGTTCCGACTGGCTGCAGCGCCCGCTGTCGCCGACCCAGATCAGCTACGCCGCCGAGGATGCCCAGCACCTGGCTGAGCTGTATCAGGTGCTGCAGCCCAAACTGGCGGCCGACAAACTGAGCTGGGTGCTGGAGGACGGCGCCGAGCTGGTTGGCAACCTGCGCCGCGAGGTGGTACCGGACGAGCTCTACCGCGAGGCCAAGCTGGCCTGGAAACTGTCGCGCCAGCAGCTGGCGGTGATGCGCGCCCTGTGTGCCTGGCGCGAGCGCCAGGCCCGGGCGCGCAACCAGCCGCGCAACCGGATCATCCGCGAGCACTCGCTGTGGCCGCTGGCCAAGACCCAGCCGGACAACCTGGTGGCCCTGGCGCGCATCGAAGAGATGCACCCCAAGACCGTGCGCCAAGATGGCGAAACCCTGCTCAAGCTGATCAAGGAAGCCGCCGCGCTGCCGCCGGCGGAGTGGCCCGAGGCCCTGCCGCAGCCGCTGCCGCTGGAGTCGACCGTGCTGCTGAAGAAGCTGCGGGCGGTGGGCCAGCGCGAGGCCGAGCGCCTGCAGATCGCCCCGGAGCTGATGCTGCGCAAGAAATCCCTGGAGAGCCTGCTCAAGAGCGGCTACCCGGATGGCCCCTACCAATTGCCGGACAGCCTCAAGGGCTGGCGCCGCGAACTGATGGGCGAGGCCCTGCTGGCCGCCCTGGACGAGTGACATGAAGAAAATCTGTTCGATCTACAAAAGCCCGCGCAAGAACGAGATGTACCTCTACGTGCTCAAGGCCGACGCCCTCAAGCGCGTGCCGGAAGGCCTGCTGGCGGCTTTCGGCACACCGCAGCTGTGCTTCGAGATGATCCTCACGCCGGAGAAGAAACTGGCCCGCGAGGACATCGGCCAGGTGCTGGAGAACCTCGAGAAGCAGGGCTACCACCTGCAGATGCCGCCGCCGGAAGACGACTACATCGAGCACCTGCCGGAAGAACTGCTGCGTCGCAACGACCCGGTCTGATGAAGCTGCTGCTCGCCGAACAGGCCCACGCGCGTTATGCCGAGCTGCTGCACGGCGCCGCGCCGGATCTGCAGCTGGTGGCCACGGCCGACCCCCGCGAGCTGCTGGGGCAGGCCGCGCAATGTCCGCTCTGGCTGGGCCAGCCGGATCTGCTGCAGCCGCTGCTGCGCGCCGGGCTGCGGCCTGACTGGCTACAGTCGACCTGGGCCGGCATCACCCCGCTGCTGCAGCCCGGTCTGCCACAGGACTACCGGCTGACCCGCGCCGTCGGCATCTTCGGCCAGGTCATGGCCGAGTACGTGCTGACCTACCTGCTGGCGCACCGGCGCAATCTGCTGGGGCGCCTGGCCAGCCAGGTCGAGCAACGCTGGGACGGCCCGTTGCCGGCCAGCTTGCACGGGCTGAAGGTGCTGGTGGTCGGTGCCGGCGACATCGGCTGCGCGGTGGCACAGTTCCTCGCCCCGTTCGGCGTCGAGCTGCGCGCCATCGCCCGCCAGCCGCGGGCCATCGCACCGTTTGCCGAAGTGCATGGGCTGGACGCGCTGGGCGAGCAGGCCGGCTGGGCCGATTGTCTGCTCAACCTGCTGCCGGATACCCCGGCCACCCGCGATATCTACGATGCCGCGCTGTTCGCGCGGATGTCCGGCCAGGCCCTGTTCATCAATGCCGGGCGCGGCGTGGCGGTGGTCGACGACGACCTGCTGGCGGCGCTGCGCAGCGGCCTGCTGGCCGGTGCGGTGCTCGATGTGTGCCGTCAGGAGCCGCTGCCGGCGGGGCATCCGTTCTGGGATGCGCCGCGCCTGCTGCTCACCGGGCACAGCTCGGCGCCCACCGAGCCGGCGGCCATGGTCGAACTGTTCCTCGACAACCTGCAGCGCTACCGCCAGGATCGGCCGCTGCGCGGGCTGGTGGACTTCGCCCGCGGCTACTGACCACCAGTCGCCAGCGCTTGGCCGGCACCCGCCTTGGGGCTAGACTGCCGGCCTTTTCCGCGCAGCAAACCGATATGGCCGCCAAAGTCGAACCCTTCTGGAAACGCAAGACCCTCGCCCAGCTCGATCAGGACGAGTGGGAGTCGTTGTGCGACGGCTGCGGCCTGTGCTGCTTGCAGAAGCTCGAAGACGAGGACGACGGCAGCGTCTATTACACGCGCATCGCCTGCAAGCTGCTGGATCTCAAGACCTGCCGCTGCACCGACTACGCCAACCGTCGCGCCCACGTGCCGGACTGCATCCAGCTGACGCCGGCGCAGGCCGACCAGTTCCAGTGGCTGCCGCCGACCTGCGCCTACCGCCTGGTCAGCGAGGGCAAGGATCTGCCGCTCTGGCACCACCTGGTCTGCGGCGACCCGGATGCGGTGCACCACGAGCGGATTTCCCAGTCCGGGCGCATGCTCAGCGAAAACAGCGTGGCCGAAGATGACTGGGAAGATCACCTGATTTTTCGCGCCGGTTGAGCTTTTCTGTCCTGAACCGGTCGAACACCGGTATTCGATTCCGCATGGAGCACCACCCCGATGCCTGCCCGTTTCAAGCTGTTCGCCTCGCTTGCCCTGCTGTGCCTTGCTGCGCCCGCCTGGGCGGCGAAGAAAGTCGACCTGGATTACCAGGTGCGTTTCCTTCCGGAAAGCGAACAGGCCGAGGTCAGCCTGACCCTGGAACAGGGCGAGGCGGTGCACAGCCTGACCTTCGACCTGGGTGACAAGGGCTATTACAGCGATTTCAAGGCGGATGGCAGCTGGCAGCAGGAGGGTGAGCAAAAAGGCTCCTGGTTGCCCGGCAAGGGCAAGTCGACCTTGAGCTACAAGGTCAAGGTCAGCCACCCGCGCAAGTCCGGCAGCTTCGATGCGCGCATGACCCCGGACTGGGCCCTGCTGCGCGGCGACGACCTGGTGCCCAGCGCGCGCCTGGTCAAGGACGACAAGATCGAGCTGGTGGCGCGTCTGCAGTTCGTCCTGCCCAAGGACTGGAATGGCGTGGAAACCGGCTGGCCGCGCATCGGCGAGAACAAGTTCCGTATCGACAACCCGTCGCGCAAGTTCGACCGGCCGATCGGCTGGATCCTGGCCGGCAAGATCGGCACCCGCCGCGCCAAGCTCGGCGACACCGACGTGACCGTGGCCGCGCCGGTGGGCGAGCATATGCGCCGGATGGACATCATCACCCTGCTGACCTTCATCTGGCCGGAGGCTCAGGCGGTGTTCCCGCGCGACCCGGCCAAGCTGCTGATCGTCGGCGCCGGCGACCCGATGTGGCGCGGCGGCCTGTCGGCGCCCAACTCGCTGTTCATGCACAGCGAGCGGCCGCTGGTCAGCGAGAACGGCACCAGTTCGCTGGTGCATGAGCTGGTGCACGTGTTCAGCCGCATCCGCGACACCAACAAGAGCGACTGGATCAGCGAGGGCCTTGCCGAGTACTACGCCATCGAGCTGATGCGCCGTGCCGGCGGCATGAGCGAGGATCGCTACCAGGCCATCCGCAAGAAGCTGACTGGCTGGAGCAAATCGGTCAGCAGCCTGCGCACCGAGGAATCCAGCGGGCCGATCACCGCCCGCGCGGTACTGCTGCTGCAGGAGCTGGATCGCGAGATCCGCAAGAACACCAACAACCAGCACTCGCTGGACGACGTCACCCGCGGCCTGATGCGCATGGACAAGGTCAGCACCAAGGACTTCATCGAGGTCAGCGAGAACGTCATGGGCCGCGGCTCGGAAGTGCTCGACAGCGATCTGCTCAAGCCCTGAGCTGATCTGGAGCCTGTTTGCGATCTTTTGAGCTAGAGCCAGGCAAGACGAAATTGGGCGAGGGCGCGGAGTTTACGAGCTGTAAATGAGCAGCCCGAGCCCGATTTCAACGCAGCATGGCCGACGATCAAGAGATCGTAGGCAGGCTCCTAGAACTGCGGCCCGGAGCGGGTGTTGTTGCCCTTGGCCAGGCGGTCGTAGAGCACCACGTTGACCGTGGCCGCCAGGTTCATGCAGCCATTGGTGGGGATGTACACCACCTCGGCGCCGCACCAGTCGCGGATTTCCTTATCCAGCGAGCCATCTTCCGGGCCGAAGATGTACAGCGCCCGATCCGGGTGGGTGTAGTCGGGCAGGGGGCGGGCGCCCTCGACCAGCTCCACCGCCACCGGGGTGCAGCCCAGCGGCACGATGCGGCGCAGGTCGTCGATATTGATCAGCGGAATGTCCTGGTGGACTTTCTTGGTGTCGGTGACGAAATCCTTGGCGCGGTCATAGCGGGTGCCGGTGTAGAACACCGAGCTGACCCCGTAGCAGCCGGCCGCGCGCATGATCGAGCCGACGTTCTCCGGGGACTTGGGATTGAACAGGCCGATGCAGCTGTATCGTTTGTTGGCCACGGCAACGCTCGCGCAAAAAGAGAGCGATTATACGGGCGTGGCCAGGCCGGCGCCCGGCTACTCGTCCTTTTTCAGCAGGCTGGCCAGGTCACCGAAGGCCTTGTAGGTGGTCTTGGCCGCTTGCGGGCTGGCCAGGGAGCCTTCGGCGAAGTACTGCTGGTCGGTGTAGCGCGAGTGCTCGTTGTCGTGACAGAACAGGCACAGCAGCTCCCAGTTGGAGCCATCCGCCGGGTTGTTGGCGTGGTTGTGGTCGCGGTGGTGCACGGTCAGCTCGCTGAGGCGCTTGCCGCTGAACTCGCGGGCGCAGCGGCCGCACACGTGCGGGTACATCTTCAGGGCCTTTTGCCGGTAGTCGGCTTCGGCCTTGGCCGACAGGGTGTAGGTGGGGTTGGTGCTCATGGCGGGGCCTGTGGTCGGGTGGCGAACGCAGTGGTTCCGATGCTGCCAGAATAAAGCCAAAGCCCTGTTGGCGGAGCCCTGCCATGCGACTTTTTTCCCTGCTGATCGCCTTGCTGCTGTTGCCGACGAGCTGGCTGGCCGCTGCCGAGCTGCTGCGTTCGCCGATGCCTGGCAGCGCTACCCCGCAACCCTACGCCCAGCCACAGGTGCGCCCGCTCGGGCGGAGCATCAGCAACCCGCCGCTACTGAACAATCCATCACGGCCGCGACCGCTCAGCGTCCCGCAGCCCCTGCCCAAGGATCAACCGCTGCCGCAGCTGCAGGAGCAGCCCGAGCGGAGGCCGCCGAGCTCGACGGAAAAACTCCAGCGCCTCGAGCGGGCCGAGTGAGGGGCGCAATAAATCCACGGTTTCGCCGGTGGCTGCGGGCATGTCACATAACTGCCATGTAATCGTCTTTCAGCGGTAACCCGACTACGGCAACGTGCCTGGCCACTACAACAGCCAACAGGAACTGCCATGTCCCTTCTCAAACCCTTGTCCTTCGCCCTCCTGGCCGCGACCCTCGGCGGCTGCGCTGCGCCCATGCAGGCCGCCAAGCCGGTCGCGCTGGATAACGAGGATTGGTACCAGGTTCGCACCGAAACCCAGGTCTACGTGTTCGACGACTACCAGGTGTTCAAGGACTTCCTCGCCACGGGCAAGGCTCCCGTGCTGCGCACCCTGGAAGAGAAGGCAGCCACCGGCCAGGAACAGATCCTGGCCCTGCGTGCCGACGATGCCGGCAAGCCGCTGGACAAGATTTCCGCCTATCGCTTCCTCAAGGTCTCCCAGCCGCCGGCCTCGCCGTTCTACGGTGAAGTGCGCCAGGGCGATGCCATCTACGTATTCAAGCGCTACGGCGACATGCTCGACATGATCAAGCTGGGTGAGCCGACCTTCCGCTACACCGATATCGGCGGCGGCCCGGACGGCAAGACCGTGATCTACGGCCTGCAGAAGGAAGAAGGCCGCCCGGAGGCGACCATCGCCCAGTTCAAGAAGAACCACATGCTCTGAGGCCCTGGCCTCAACAGCGCCCGCATGGAGCGATCCCTGCGGGCGTTTTGCTATCTGGCGTTCAGCTAATGAGTAATGGGGCGCAGGAAACACAGCGGCACGGCAATCGACAGCGCCGCCGCACTGTTCAGGTAAACGTGCAGGAACAGGCCGTAATAGGCCGAAATGGCGCTATCGAGCACGCACCAGAGCAGCAGGGCGGCGAACAGTGCCGGTTTGATCAGGGCGTGGCCGTGCTGGCGGTAGAGGTGTACCAGCAGGGTGAACAGCAGGCCCCAGCTGGCCACGGTGGGGCCGAACAGGCGTACCAGGGTGCTCAGCAACTGCTGGTACGCGGTGGGCGCGTCGGCCACGGCAAAGCTGGCGTACAGGTGCTGGAAGTAGAAATCGGCCAGCGGCAGCTGGGCGGTGAAGGCCAGCAGCACGCCCAGGCCGACATGGCCGAGGCCGACCAGCAGCAGCCAGCGGTAGAGCAGATTCTGCATGGGTGCATTCCTTGCGTGATCAGAACTTGTTCAGGGCTTCGCTCAGCGCGCCCGAGCAGACGACGATGCCCAGGCCCTGGGCCATGCACTCGTAGGTGTGCAGATCCTTGCCCTCGCTGGCCATGCAGTTGGGCATGGTGGCTTCCTTCTCGACCTGGTCGAGGGCAGCGATGGCCTTCTGGTACTGGCTCTGGTCGATGCGTCCCTGACGGCGGCGTTCACGGGCGATTTCGCGCAGGTTGGGCAGGTCGATGCCTGTCCAGTGCAATGCCTTGCTGCACATCTGGCGGGTCGGCACAGGTTTTTCGCTTTTTGCGCTGCTGGTCTCGGCGGCAGCCGGAGCGCTATCCGCCTCCGGACTGGCGGGGGCTTCGGCGCTGGGGACGGCGGGCGCCGGCAGCGGGCTGCCCTGGTAGGCCGGGCGGACTTCGACCGTCTCCAGGGGCTGCTCGGGGGTGGGCGGCTGGCTGCCGAAGTGTTTCTGGCCGTCGGCATCGACCCAGGTGTAGATCTGCGCCTGGGCACCAGGGGCAGCGAGCAGGGCCAGCAGAAGCAGAAACCGGGGGCCGGGCATGGGCGAAGTCCTTTGCGGGGAAGAGGCCGGACGCCGCATGGCGCCGCCCGGCCACGATAAGGTAGGCGGCGGGCTCAGGCCAGCCCCAGTACCTTGAACAGGAACGCATATTCCAGCGCCACATCCTTGAGTGCCTGGTAGCGCCCGCTCATGCCGCCGTGGCCGGCGCCGAGGTCGGTCTTGAGCAGCAGCAGGTTGCTATCGGTGCGGCTGGCGCGCAGCTTGGCCACCCACTTGGCCGCTTCCCAGTACTGCACGCGGCTGTCGTTGTAGCCGGCCACGGCAAGGATCGCCGGGTAGGCCTGGGCGCGCACGTTCTCGTAGGGTGCGTAGGCCTTGATCCGCTCGTACACCTCGGGCTGGTGCGGGTCGCCCCATTCGTCGTACTCGGTGACGGTCAGCGGCAGGTCGGGGTTCTGCATGGTGTTGAGCACATCGACGAAGGGCACTTCGGCGATGGCCGCGGCGAACAGCTGCGGGCGCTGGTTGAGTACCGCGCCGATCAGCAGGCCACCGGCGCTGCCGCCGCTGATGGCGAGCTGGCTGGCGCGGGTCAGGCCGCTGGCGATCAGGTATTCGGCGCAGGCGATGAAGTCGCCGAAGGTGTTCTGCTTGTGTTCCAGCTTGCCGGCGCGATACCAGGCCTCGCCCAGCTCGCCGCCGCCACGCACATGGGCGATGGCGAAGATGAAACCGCGCTCCAGCAGGCTCAGGCGGGCGTGGCTGAACCAGGGGTCGAGGCTCTCGCCGTAGGCGCCATAGCCATACAGGTAGAGCGGGGCTGGCGCGCCGGCGGCGAGCACCTCGCGGCGCGCCACCAGGCTGATCGGCACCCGGGTGCCGTCCTCGGCGGTGGCCCACAGGCGGCGGCTCTCGTAGGCGTCGGCATCGAACGGGCCTTCCACCGGGGTCTGCTTGAGCACCTGCTGCGCGCCGCTGGCCAGTTCCAGCTGGCGCACCTGGGCCGGGCGGCCGAGTGCCTCGTAGCGCAGGCGGATCACCGGGCTGTGGAACTCCAGGCTGTCCTGCACATAGAGGCTGTAGGCCGCATCCGGCAGCTGCACCGGATAGGGTGCGGCGCCGGCAGGGTGCACCTGGATGATCGGCAGGCCGCCCTCGCGCAGGCTGAGCACGAAGGCGCCCTGGTTCAGGGTGACGCCTTCGAGCATGCGCTGCGGGTCGTGGGCGATCAGCTCGCGCCAGTGCGGGCGGGTCGGCTGCTGTTCGGTAGCGCTGTAGAGCGCGAAGTTGATGCCGCTCTGATTGCTGCGGATCAGCCAGGCCCAGGCGCCGTCGAGCTGGCCGTGGTCGACATAGTATTCGTGGTCTTCCTCGCGGGCGGCCAGGCAGCTGAAGGCGCCCAGCGGCTGTTCGGCGTCGAGCACCCAGGCTTCGCTGGTGGTCTTGCTGCCCAGCAGCAGGATCAGCTGACGTTCGGAACTGGAGCGGTAGCAGCTGAGGAAGAAGCGCCCATCGGCCTCCTCGAACACCAGCTCCGCGCCGGCCTGGCCCAACTGATGGCGATGCAGCTGGTGCGGGCGGTGGGTGTCGTCGAGGGTGGCGAAGAACAGGGTCTGGCTGTCGTTGGCCCAGGTCAGGCTGCCGTCGCAGTCGTCGAAGGGCAGGGCAGTGATGGCGCCGTTGCGCAGATCCTTGACGAACAGCTGGTAGATCTCGTCGCCGGAGGTGTCCAGGCTGTAGCCGAGCAGCTGGTGATCGGGGCTGACGGTGAAGGCACCCAGCGACAGGTAGCCGTCGCCGGCCAGCTCGTTGGGGTCGAGCAGCAACTGCTCGGCGCTTTCGTCCACCGTCAGCGAGCCGTCGGCCGGCAGCGGGCAGCGGTAGTGGCGCGGGTATTCGTCGCCGGCGGTGGTGCGCTGGTAGTACAGCCAGGGGCCCCAGGGGCTGGGCAGCGACAGGTCGGTCTCGCGGATGCGCCCCTTGATCTCCTGGAACAGGGACTCGCGCAGCTCGCTCTGCTCAGCCAGTTCGGCCTCCAGGTAGGCGTTTTCCGCCTTGAGGTGGTCGAGCACTTCGGCGGCGTCGCGCTGTTCCAGCCAGCGGTAGGGGTCGGCGGCGGCTTCGCGGCGAGCAATCGGGGCATTGGGCATGGCGGGTCTCGGTGGGGCGGTGACGACGGCAGGGGCGCCGGCGTGGGCAAAAGTCGCTATCATAAGCGCCCATTTGCCGGCCTAGCCATGAACTCGCATGACTGAACAAGACTATCTGCTTGCCTGGGGCGTGTATGCCGTTGCCGCACTCGGCTGCCTGCTGGTGTGGTTGCGCATGACCGGCTGGATCTGGCGCTGGCTGCGCGAGCCGCTGCGCCTGCTGGTGGCGGTGCTGCTGCTGACCCCGACCATTGTCGACCCGGCCCGCGATCTGTATGCCCCGGCCATCGCCGTGACGGCCCTGGATGTGCTGTTCAAGGTCGGCAACAACGCCTGGCATGCGGTGGCCGACCTGGCCATCTACGGCGTGATCGCCTTTGCCGTGTGGCTGCTGTTCGCCGCCCTGCGCTGGCCGCTGGAGCGCTGGTGGCAGGGGCGCCAGGGCGCGCCGGCACAAGTGCCGGCGGAGGATGAGCCGACCCTGCGCGAGATGATGGCGCGCGACGACGAGCGCTACGACGCCGACACCCGCACCGATGCCCGTGGCGACCGGCGCTTGCGCATCGAGCCGCGTCTTTAAGGTGCGGCGGCGATGAGCTGCGTATTCTGTGCCATCGCCGACGGCCAGCTGCCGGCGCATACCCTGCACGAGGATGAACACTTCATCGTGCTGCTGGATATCTTCCCGCTGCGTCCGGCCCATGTGCTGATCGTCGCCCGTGGCCATGCCCCGTTGCTTGGCGACCTGCCGCTGCCGGCCCGCGATGCCCTGCTGGCGCTGGCCGAGCGGGTGAGCCGCGCGCTGTATGCCAGTGGCCTGGGCGTGCAGGGCATCAACCTGCTGCTCAACGACGGCCCGGTGGCCAACCAGCACGTGCCGCACCTGCATCTGCACCTGTTGCCGCGCCGCCGCGGCGACCTGCCGGCCCTGTGCTGGCGTATCCTCACCCGGTTTCTGCCGTTCGGCCGCCGGCGCCTGCAGGCGCGCCTGGCACACGAGGCCGATGTACTGCGCAACGCCTTGCAACGCGAGTCCTGATCCATGTGTGAACTGCTGGGCATGAGTGCCAATGTGCCGACCGATATCGTTTTCAGCTTCACCGGGCTGATGCAGCGCGGTGGCGGCACCGGCCCGCACCGCGATGGCTGGGGCATCGCCTTCTACGAAGGGCGCGGCCTGCGCCTGTTCCAGGATCCGGCGGCCAGCGTCGACTCCGAGGTGGCGCGCCTGGTGCAGCGCTACCCGATCAAGAGCGAGACGGTGATCGGCCATATCCGCCAGGCCAACGTCGGCAAGGTCTGCCTGTCCAACACCCACCCGTTCGTGCGCGAGCTGTGGGGGCGCAACTGGTGCTTTGCCCACAACGGCCAGCTGGCCGATTTCGCCCCGCAGTTCAGCTTCTACCGCCCGGTGGGCGATACCGACAGCGAGGCGGCCTTCTGCGAGCTGCTCAACCGGGTGCGCACGGAGTTTCCCGAGCCGGTCGCGGTGCAGGTGCTGCTGCCGGTGCTGATTCGCGCTGCCCAGGAATATCGCGGCAAAGGGGTGTTCAACTGCCTGCTCAGCGACGGTGACTGGCTGTTCTGCTTCTGCTCGACCAAGCTGGCGCAGATCACCCGGCGTGCGCCCTTCGGCCCGGCCCGCCTGAAGGACGCCGACGTGACGGTGGACTTCCAGGCGGAAACCACGCCCAACGATGTGGTCACGGTGATCGCCACCGAGCCGCTGACCGACAATGAGTCCTGGAACCTGCTGCGGCCGGGGCAATGGAGCCTGTGGCGGCGCGGCGAATGCATCGCCCAGGGACAGACAGGGGAGTAAGGCAATGTTCAGAAGTTATCTGCGCCTGGCGGTGTTCGCCCTGGGCCTGCTGGTCGGCGTGCAGGTGCCGGGTTTCATCGACGACTACAGCAAGCGCGTGACCGCCCAGCGCGACGAGTCGGAGCAGAGCCTGAGCGGCTTCCGCCAGACCGCCGCGCAGTTCTTCCAGGGTGACCTGAATGCCCTGGTCGCCCATTACCGGGCGAGCACGGATGCGGTGATGCGCAGCGATGCCGAGAGCGTCGCCCACCTGGTCGAGCGCAACAACCTGCTGGAGGCCGAGTGGCTGGCCATGCAGGGGCCCTGGTATGCGCAGCTCTGGCACCTGGCCACGGCGGCCGACCCGGTACTGCTGCAGCAGACCTACGAGGCCTACGGCTATCAGGTACTGCTGGCGCCGCAGGCCATCGCCTGGGGGCTCGGCTGTGCCGTGCTGCTGGCCTGGCTGGTGGAGCTGGTCTTCCTCGGCCTGGGCTGGACGCTGGGCTTCGGCCGTACCCACAAGGCCATCGCCTACGAGAAGCGCCACTGGCGCTAAGCCCCGGTAGTTGTTGCAAAAAGTTGCGCTGGCTCGCCGAACGCAGGGGCGTGGCATGTTAGGGTGGGCACCCCATCCAACACCCGTCGTCATGGAGTTTTTATGTCGATCAAGGAACTGATCCTGGCTGGCCTGCTGGCTAGCGCCATCCCCTTTGCCCATGCCACCGCTCCGGCGGCCGAGCAGACCGAGAGCGAGCCCACGGCCAGCGAGCAGGTGCTCGACGAAGAGACCGTCAGCGAAGAAGAGCCCACCGATGAAGGCATGAGCGAGGACGAGTTCGTCGCCAGCCTGCATTTCCAGAAGGGCAAGATCGTGCTGGGTGACAACCTGGCCACCCTCAACCTGCCCGAGCAGTTCGTCTTCCTCGACGGCGAAGAAGCCGAGCGCTTGCTGGTGGAGGCCTGGGGCAACCCGCCGGACAGCGAGCTGCCGCTGGGCATGATCCTGCCGGCCGGCGTTTCGCCGCTGGCTCAGGAATCCTGGGCGGTGACGGTCGAGTACGAGGAAAGCGGCTATGTCTCCGATGAGGACGCCGCCGACATCGACTACGACGAGATGCTCCAGGATCTCAAGGACGAGACCAAAGAAGACAACAAGTGGCGCACCGAGAACGACTACGAGCCGGTGGAGCTGATCGGCTGGGCCTCGGCCCCGCGCTACGACGAAAAAGGCAAGAAGCTGCACTGGGCCAAGGAGCTGAAGTTCGGTGACAGCGAGGTCAACACCCTCAACTACAACATCCGCGTGCTCGGTCGTAAGGGCGTGCTGGTGCTCAACTTCATTGCCAACATGGATCAGCTGCCGCAGATCGAACAGAGCGTGCCGGCGGTACTGGCCATGACCGAGTTCAACGAAGGCCACCGCTACGCCGAGTTCGATCCGGATATCGACAAGGTTGCGGCCTATGGCCTGGGCGCCCTGATCGCCGGCAAGCTGGCGGCCAAGGCCGGTCTGTTCGCCGCGGCGCTGCTGCTGCTGAAGAAACTGTGGATCGTGCCGGTACTGGTCTTCGGCTGGATCGCCAAGCGTCTGGGTGGCAAGAAGAAGGCGGCGCAACCGCAGGCGGATGAGCCGCTGCAGGAGAGCACGGCGGCGCCGGGCGATACGGCCAAGGCCGAGGAAACCCCGCGCTAAGTCATCCCGCGCAATGAAAAGGGCCCTTCGGGGCCCTTTTTTGTGGCTGCGGCAATGGGCACGCTCGCGGCGAAGGGGCGCGCTTGACTCTGCCCCTAGGGACAGACTCTAGGCTGGCGCCATCTTCATGCAGGGAGTGCTTCACATGGAAAAGTTGTCTCTGGTCACCGGCGCCAACGGCCACCTCGGCAATACCCTGGTGCGCGCGTTGCTGGCGCGGGGCGAGCGCGTGCGCGCCGGGGTGCGCGATCCACTCGAGCGTTCGGCGTTCGCCGGGCTTGACTGCGAGCTGGTGTATGCCGAGCTGCAGGACAAGCAGGCCCTGGTGCAGGCGCTGCAAGGCGTCGAAGTGCTGTACCAGGTTGCCGCCGTGTTCCGCCACTGGGCCCGCGACCCGCAGGCGGAGATCGTCGTGCCCAATGTCGAGGGCACCCGCAATGTGCTGGAGGCCGCAGCCGCGGCGGGAGTCAAGCGGGTGGTCTACGTCAGCTCGGTAGCGGCGGTGGGACACAATGGCCAGGCGCTGAACGAGCAGCACTGGAACAGCGAGGAGGACAATGCCTACTACCGCTCCAAGATCCTCTCCGAGCGCATGGCCCAGGAGGTGGCGCAGCGCCTGGGCCTGGATCTGGTGGTGGTGCTGCCGGCGGCCATGGTCGGCCCCCATGCGCAACGCCTGACCGATACCATGGATTTTCTCGATAGCGTGCTGAAGCGCCAGGTGCCGCTCGATCCCGGCTTCCACTTCAACTTCGTCGATGTGCGCGACGTGGCCGAGGGCATGATCCTGGCAGCGGAAAAGGGCCGGCCAGGGGAGCGCTACATCCTCGCCAGCGAGCAGTCGTCACCCTTGCAGGCGCTGATCACCGCGGCCAACTCGGTGGCTTCGGGCTATCGTCTGCCGCCTCCAGCGCCGCGCTGGCTGCTGCTGGCCCTGGCCTGGCTGCAGGAGCGCGCGGCGCAGCTGACGGGGAAACCGGCCAAGCTGCTGGTCAGCCAGGTGCGGCTGTTCCATGGCGTGCGCCAGGAGTACAGCATCGCCAAGGCGCGCGCCGAGCTGGGTTACCGGCCGCGGCCGGTGGAGCAGGCCCTGCGCGAGGCCTTCGCCTTCCTCCAGCAGCGCGCCGGTTAGTGGCTGCAGCGCTGGGGTGACTGCTCGGCAAACAGGCGGTTGGCTTCCTCGCCCAGTTCCACCAGGCGGGCATCGAGGGTATGCAGCTCGGCGATCTGCGCCTGCACCTGCAGGCGCTTGGTGGCAATGCCCAGATGGGCGAGCTCCAGCGGGAAGCGCTGTTCGCGCTGTTTGCTGGCCAGCAGGCCGCTCAGCTCGGCCAGTTTGAAGCCCGCCGCCTGGGCGATGCGGATCAGCCGCACGATGTCGACATGCTGCGGCGTATAGATGCGATAGCGGCCCTGGCGCGGCGGTGCCGCGAACAGCCCCAGTTCTTCATACAGGCGAATGGCTTTGGGTGTGCAGCCGGTCAACTTGGCGAGCTTGCCGATATACATGCTGGGTTCCCCATCCTTGAGGTGTGTGAGTGGCGACTGGTGAGCCTGGCGGCTGACAGCAGAACGGGCCCGCAGGCCCGTTCGTGAGTTACTTGGAGAGGAAGCGCATGCCTTCTTCCAGGCCGCGCAGGGTCAGCGGGTGCATCTGGTCGTTGATCAGCTCGCGAACGATGTTGGTGGAGGCGGTGTAGCTCCACGCATCCTTCGGGTACGGGTTGATCCAGATGAGCTTCTTATATTTCTCCATGAAGCGCTTCATCCACACGTAGCCGGCTTCCTCGTTCCAGTGCTCGACGCTGCCGCCGGCCTGGGTGATCTCGTAGGGCGCCATGGCGGCGTCGCCGACGAAGATGATCTTCCAGTCCGGGCCGTACTTGTGCAGCAGGTCGAGGGTGGAGAAGCGCTCGCTGGTGCGGCGCAGGTTGTTCTTCCACACGCTTTCGTAGACGAAGTTGTGGAAGTAGAAGTACTCCAGGTGCTTGAACTCGGTCTTGCACGCCGAGAACAGTTCCTCGCAGACCTTGATGTGCGCGTCCATCGAGCCGCCGATGTCGAACAGCAGCAGCAGCTTCACCGTGTTGCGCCGTTCCGGGCGCATCTGGATGTTGAGCAGGCCGCCGTCCTTGGCCGTGTGATCGATGGTGCCGCCGAGGTCGAACTCTTCCGCCGCGCCTTCACGGGCGAACTTGCGCAGGCGGCGCAGGGCTACCTTGATGTTGCGCGTGCCCAGCTCGACCTGGTCGTCGAGGTTCTTGTACTCGCGCTGATCCCACACCTTGACCGCACGGCCCTGGCGCTTGCCGGCGTCGCCGACGCGGATGCCTTCCGGGTTGTAGCCGCCGGAGCCGAACGGGCTGGTGCCGCCGGTACCGATCCAGCGGTTGCCGCCTTCGTGGCGTTCCTTCTGCTCTTCGAGGCGCTTCTTGAACTCCTCGATCAGCTTGTCCAGGCCGCCGAGGGACTGGATCTGCGCGCGTTCCTCGTCAGTCAGGTGACGCTCGAACTCCTTGCGCAGCCAGTCCTCGGGAATCATCGCCTCGAGGAAGTCGTCGAGCCGCTCGAGGCCCTTGAAGTAGGCGGCGAAGGCGCGGTCGAACTTGTCGAAGTGGCGCTCGTCCTTGACCATCACCGTACGGGCGAGGAAGTAGAACTCGTCCATGTCGGCGAAGATCACGTGGCTCTTCAGCGCATTGATCAGGTCGAGCAGCTCGCGTACCGAGACCGGTACCTTGGCTGCGCGCATTTCATTGAACAGGTTGAGCAGCATGTGCGTGCCCTCAGGGGATTGCGGACTATCCCCTCTCCCTTGGGGAGAGGGTTAGGGTGAGGGGATAGCAGGCAGCGTGGAGCTGCCCGGTACATCCCTCCCCCCCGGCCCCTCTCCCGGTGGGAGAGGGGAGACAAGCCTTAGCGGCTGGCGCGACGGCTCATGAAGGCCAGGCGCTCAAGCAGCTGCACATCCTGCTCGTTCTTCACCAGGGCTCCGGCCAGCGGCGGGATGGCCTTGGTCGGATCGCGTTCGCGCAGTACCGCTTCGCCGATATTGTCGGCCATCAGCAGCTTGAGCCAGTCGACCAGTTCGCTGGTGGACGGCTTCTTCTTCAGGCCCGGCACCTTGCGCACGTCGAAGAACACGTCGAGTGCCTCGGCCACCAGTTCGCCGCTGATGTTCGGGTAGTGCACGTCGACGATGCGCTTGAGGGTGTCGCGATCCGGGAAGGCGATGTAGTGGAAGAAGCAGCGGCGCAGGAAGGCGTCCGGCAGTTCCTTCTCGTTGTTCGAGGTGATGATGATGATCGGGCGCTGCTTGGCCTTGATCGTCTCGTTGGTCTCGTAAACGTAGAACTCCATCTTGTCGAGTTCTTGCAGCAGGTCGTTGGGGAACTCGATGTCGGCCTTGTCGATCTCGTCGATCAGCAGGATCACCCGTTCCTCGGCCTCGAAGGCCTCCCACAGCTTGCCCTTCTTGATGTAGTTGCGCACATCGTGGACTTTTTCGGAGTTCAGCTGCGAGTCGCGCAGGCGGCTGACCGCGTCGTACTCGTACAGGCCCTGGTGGGCCTTGGTGGTGGACTTGATGTGCCAAGTGATCAGCTTGGCGCCGAAGGCGGCGGACAGCTGCTCGGCGAGCATGGTCTTGCCGGTGCCCGGTTCGCCCTTGACCAGCAGCGGACGCTGCAGGGTGATGGCGGCGTTGACCGCCAGCTTGAGGTCGTCGGTGGCGACGTAGGACTGGGTGCCTTCGAACTTCATCGTGTAATCCTCGAACGGTAACGCCCCGGGTCGGGCCCGGCGCAGCAAAAACATAAAGAACGACTATACCGCGCACTCCGGCAGACTGTGAACGCAGACGCGCCATTCAGTCACTGAATGGCGGGTCACCCGCTCTACGGCCACGTGTTGCGGCTGGACGCCTCTGGAACAGGGGCATAGGCTTGGCGGTCTGCCTCATCTGTCCAAGGATCTTTCGCCATGAGCCGCATCTATTCCGACAATGCCCAGTCCATCGGCAACACGCCGCTGGTGCAGATCAATCGCCTCGGCCCCAAGGGCGTGACCATTCTGGCGAAAACCGAAGGGCGAAACCCGGGCTATTCGGTCAAATGCCGGATTGGCGCCAACATGATCTGGGATGCCGAGTCGCGCGGCGTGCTCAAGCCGGGCATGACCCTGGTCGAGCCGACCTCCGGCAACACCGGCATCGGCCTGGCCTTCGTCGCCGCCGCCCGCGGCTACAAGCTGGTGCTGACCATGCCGGCTTCGATGAGCCTGGAGCGGCGCAAGGTGCTCAAGGCCCTGGGCGCCGAGCTGGTGCTGACCGAGCCGGCCAAGGGCATGAAGGGCGCCATCGAGAAGGCTAATGAGATCGCCAGCGCCGACCCGGCCAAGTACTACCAGCCGCAGCAGTTCGACAACCCGGCCAACCCGGCGATCCACGAGAAGACCACCGGCCCGGAGATCTGGAACGACACCGACGGCGCGGTCGACGTGCTGGTGGCCGGCGTCGGCACCGGCGGCACCATCACTGGCGTGTCCCGCTACATCAAGCAGCAGCGGCACAAGCCGATCCTCTCGGTGGCGGTGGAGCCGGTGGTTTCGCCGGTGATCAGCCAGGCCATGGCCGGCGAGGAGATCAAGCCAAGCCCGCACAAGATCCAGGGCATCGGCGCCGGTTTCGTGCCGAACAACCTCGACCTGTCGATCATCGACAAGGTCGAGCAGGTCACCGACGACGAATCCAAGGCCATGGCCCTGCGCCTGATGCAGGAAGAGGGCATCCTCTGCGGCATTTCCGGCGGTGCGGCGATGGCCGCCGCGGTGCGTCTGGCCGAACGGGCGGAGATGCAGGGCAAGACCATAGTGGTGATCCTGCCGGACTCCGGTGAGCGTTATTTGTCGAGCATGCTGTTCAGCGATCTGTTCACCGAGCAGGAGCTGCAACAATAAGAGCTGTGTAGCGCATGAAAAAAGCCGCCCTAGGGCGGCTTTTTTGTTCCTCCTCTCCCTTTGTGAGAGGGATCAGGCCTTGGCCGGCGCCGCGCTGGGCGCGCTTGGTCGTACCACCAGCCACAGTGCCACGCCGATCAGCAGGCAGCCTGGCAGGTAGGCCCAGGACAGCGGTTCGCCGAGCAGCAGGGCGCCCCATAGCACGCCGAACGGCGGGATCAGGAAGGTGGTGGTGCTGGCCTTGATCGGGCCGATGTCGGTCAGCAGGCGGAAGTACAGGACATAGGCGAAGGCGGTGCAGACCAGGCCGAGAGCCGCCAGCGACAGCCACACCTCGATGCCGCCCCAGCTGGCGGGGGCGTGCCAGGCCAGGCTGCCGGCGAACAGCGGCAGCTGGAACAGGCTGGCGCCGACCAGGCTGGCGAAGGCCGCCAGGCGATTGTCCAGGCCGAACGGGCCGATCCACTTGCGGGTGAGGAAACCGGCGAAGCCGTAGCAGATGGTCGCCACCAGGCAGGCGGTGGCGCCCAGCAGCAGCGGCAGATCGAAGGCCACCGGGCCGGTGCGGGTCAGCACGGCCACGCCGAACAGGCCGAGGGCCACGCCGGCGGCCTTGCTCGGGGTCATCGCCTCGCTGAAGAACAGCGCGCCGATCAGCACGCCCATCAGCGGCGTAGTGGCATTGAAGATCGACGAGTAGCCGGCCGGTAGTACCAGCGCCGCCAGGCAGTACATCACCGAGGGCAGGCCGGCGTTGATCACCCCGAGCACCAGGCAGGCTTTGAACTTGCCGCGGAAATCCCAGGTCGGGCGCAGCACCAGGAGGAAGGCCAGCAGGCCGAGGGCGCCGAGGCTGGCGCGGAAGAAGGCGGTGGGCAGGCTGCCCAGTACCGGTACGGCGATCCGCATGAACAGGAAACTGGCGCCCCAGATGGCGGCAAGCAGGAGAAGGCGCAGCAGATCAGCGAGTTTCATAGGGCAGTACGGCAGGAAGGAAACGGCCAGATTACGCCACCCGCTGGGTAGCGCAATCCGCAGCTGGCTTTCAAATCAGCCATACAGTTGGGCACTACCGGGCTGCGTTGGCGGCAGCCCGGCTGGCTTTGCTCAGAACGATTTGCTCACGCTGGCCACCAGGGTGGCGGTGCAGGTGTCGGTGAAGCCGTAGTTGCTGGCGCACTCGTTCTCGGAGAGGTCGGTATCCACGTAGCTCAGGCCCCAGGTGACGCCGACGAAGTCGCGGGTCAGCTTGGCTTCCCACTCGTGGTAGGACTCACGGGAGTCGCCGCTGCCCGACCAGAACAGCGGATCCTTGAAGTCCATGCGCCCGTAGCGCAGTTCCAGGCCGACTTCCAGCGGCAGCTGGGTTTCGTAGCCGACCCAGGTGTAGAGGCTGTCCTGATCCTTGCCGATGAAGTTGGGCAGGTCATCGGAGTAGTAGGCGGCGGCCTTGAAACCATAGGCGCTGAGGATGGCGTAGGTCTCGGTCTGGTTGAACTGGCTCTCCTTCGGATAGGCGTACTTGATGCGACCCAGGTCGAGGCTGATCGCGTCGGTCGCCTGCCAGTACCAGCCGGCGTAGTAGTCGACTTCCTGGCGGGTTTTCAGACCGTAGCCAAAGTCGACGTTGGAGGTCCAGGCGCCGGCGTACAGGCCGCTGCTGTGGGCCAGGGTGGCGCCGACCTGCAGGGTTGGGTCGCCCTGGGTCTGCGAGATGCCGCGGGTGCGGTAGTCGCTGGCCAGGTTGACATCGACCATCAGGGAGAAGTCTTGGTTGAGCTCGATGGCCTGGCTGCACAGGGGCGTCAGGGTCAGACCGGCGAGGAGGAGAGCGGTGGAGCCTTTCATGGATGCTATCTCGTGTTGTGGTTGTTTTTGGCAGATAGGCGGCAAGGCTTCGCCGCTCCTGGCCGGGCCAGGAGGGCGACGAAGCGGGTTGCATCTTGTTATTGCGCGGGGGCGTAGACCTGGTGGCCGGCGAAGTAGGTGGCGAGCACCTGGGTATCGCTCAGGGCCTTGTTGTCGACGCTGAACACGTCGCGGTCGAGCACCACGAAGTCGGCCTGCTTGCCGGCGCTCAGCGAGCCGATCTGCTGCTCCAGGCCGATGGTCTTGGCCGCGTTCAGGGTGTAGGCGTAGAACATGGTCTCGCGGTCGATGCGCTCGTCGGCGTTGAGCACGCCTTTCTCGCCTTCGCGGGTGACCGCCTGGGCGATGGCGTTCCACGGGTTGGGCGAGGACACCGGCCAGTCGCTGGCGCCGGCGATGGTCGCGCCCTGGGCCAGCAGCGAGTGGGCCGGGTACAGGTAGCGATAGGCGTCGGCGTCGACGTAGGGCTTGACCATGTCCGTGGTGTAGGCGTCGGCACCGGCCCACAGCAGTTGCATCGAGGCGATCACTCCGAGCGGCTTGAAGCGCGCGAACTCCTGCGGGTTGACCAGCTGCAGGTGGGTGATCGAGTGGGTCACGCCGCTCTGCCGATCCTTGCGTGCCTGCTCGATGCCGTTGAGCGATTCGCGCACCGCGCGGTCGCCGATGGCATGGATATGCACCAGCCAGCCGCGCGCATCGGCGGCGCTGACCAGCTCACCGAAGTGCGCCGGGTCGATCAGCAGTTCGCCCTGCTTGTCTGAGTTGTGGTAGTGGCCGAGCAGCGCCGCGCTCTGTGCCGGGAACTCCAGCACGCCGTCGGCGAAGATCTTGATCCCCGGCAGGCTCAGGTTGTTTACGCCCTGGAACTGCTGGCGCACCTTGGCGAGCACATCCAGATCGGCCGGGCGGCTTTTCGGATTGGCCACCAGCAGGGCGGCGACGTGGGCGTTCAGCCCGCCTTTCTCGGACAGCGCCTTGTAAGCGGGCAACACGCCGACGCTCTTCTCGGTGGGCTTGAGGTCGAACACCGCTTCGCCCGGCGCGGCATTGGCCGCCGGATCCATCCAGGCAGTGATGCCCAGGCTGTTGTTGAGCTGCACGGCGGCTTCGGCGCCACGCAGCAGTTCGGCCGGGCTGATCGCCGGCAGCACGCTGGCCACTCGATCCCAGCCGGCATCCACCAGGAAACCGCTGGGCTCGCCATTTTTCAGGATGCCGATGGTGTCGCGCTCGCCCTTGGCCAGGCTGGCGATCAGTGCCTTGTCGATGCCGGCGCGCTTGAGCATGGCGGCGTTGGCCCAGGCGGTGTGGTGGTCGCTGCCGATGAACACGATCGGCAGCTTGGCCCATTCGCCCTGGTTGAAGCGCTTGCCCAGGGCTTCGGCTTCGGCCCAGGCGCCGGAGTTCATGCCCGATACCTGCAGCACGTCGCCATGCACGGCGCGGCCGTCGGCCTGCCAGCCGCGCAGACGCTTCTCCAGCTCATCGACGCTGACCAGTTCGTCTTGCATGTTGGCGGCCGCCAGTTCCAGGCCGCCGAAGATGGCGTGCGAGTGGCTGTCGATCAGGCCCGGCATCAGACGCTTGCCGCCGAGGTCGACGAGCTTGGTATTGGCATCGGCCAGGGCCTTGATCGCGGCGTCGCTACCGACCTGGAGGATCTTGCCGTTCTCCACGGCTATGGCCTGAACCTGTGGCTGAGCCTGATCCGCGGTGAATACTTTGCCGTTGAACAGCACTAGGTCGGCGGCGGCCATGGATTCCATCGAGGAAAAAGCTACTGCTGCGGCCAGCAGGTTGGGAATAAACCGTTTCATTCGAGTCCCCCTTGTTTTTATTGAGTTGCGGCGAGACTAGCGATTGCGCCAGGGCGGCAGAACGCCCAAGCTGTGCAAAACCCTTTTGCCTACTTGGAAAGACTTGGATGGACAAGCTCAGCGCGTTGAACATGTTCGTCGCCACGGCCGAGCACGGCAGTTTTAGCCGCGCGGCCGAGCAACTGGGCAAGACGCCGTCGGCCCTGACCAAGGCGGTGAGCCATCTGGAGGCCGAGCTGGGCGCGCGCCTGTTCGAGCGCAGCACCCGGCGCACGGTGTTGACCGAAGCGGGGCAACTCTATCTGGAGACCGCGCGCCAGGTACTGCAGCGCCTGCGCGAGGTCGGCGAGGAAATCGGCCAGCTGCAGCACGGCCTGCAGGGCAGCCTGCGGATCACCGCGCCGCTGGCTTTTGGTCGGGCTTTTCTCGATGCAGTGTGTGCCGACTTTCTCGAGCAGTACCCGCAGATCAAGCTGCGCATTGACCTGTGCGACGACTTCGTCGATCTGGTCGAGTCCGGCTACGACCTGGCCCTGCGCGAAGGGCGTAGCGACCTGCCGGGCCTGATTGCCCGGGTGGTCGGGCAGAACCGCATCGTGCTCAGCGCCAGCCCGGCCTATCTGGCGCGGCAACCCCTGCCGCTGACTCCGGAGACCATCGAGCAGCACGACTGGCTGATGTACCAGCACCCGGCCCTGGGGCGCGGCATCTGGTGGGTCGAGCGCGACGGCCAGCGCATTGGCCTGGCACATCCGCGCCTGCCACGTCTGGAAAGCGACAACTACGACCTGCTGCTGGCCAGCGCCCTGGCCGGGCGCGGGGTGCTGCACACGCCGCTGTGGAGCGTCGCCCCCTACCTGGCCGACGGCCGCCTGGTGCCCCTGATGAGCGACTACCAGATCGACCCGGATGCCTTCGGCTCGCAGATCCTGGCGGTCTACCCGAGCCACCGGCGGGCCACCGGCAAGGTGCTGGCCTTCATCGACTTCCTCGAGGCCTACCTGGGCGAGCGCGGCATCGCCTGAGTTCTGCTGCGGGCTGGGCACTCTGGGCGAATGGGTCAATCGTGCCGAGCGCTTGGGTCATTGAGGTGACCGCGGGGGCTGCCTAACCTGCCAGGGTCATCCCTCGACAAGGAGCTTGAGCATGGCAGCGACTGCGGTGATCGATGCCTGGGCCCAGCCCACCAACGGCCTGTTGCGCCAGAGCATGCCGGAGGTGGCGCGGCTGTTCGAGAAGTCCGGCTCGGGGCATCTGCTCGACCAGGCGCTGAGTCCGGCGCAGACGGTGGCCCTGATGGACGAGGCGGGCGTGGACAAGCTGATGCTGGCGGCCTGGTGCCGGCCCGAGGGCTGGGTGTTCAGCAACGACGCTATCGCCGAGTTCACCCGCGCCTTTCCCGAACGCTTCGTCGGCGTTGCCACGGTCGACCTGCGCAAGCCGCTGGCGGCCGTGCGCGAGCTGGAACGGGCGGTGCTGGAGCTGGGCTGCAAGGCGCTGCGCATCGTGCCCTGGCTGTGGCAGCTGGCGCCCAACCACCGCCTGTATTACCCGCTGTACGTGAAGTGCATCGAGCTGGATATCCCGTTCTGCACCCAGGTCGGCCATACCGGCCCGCTGCTGCCCTCGGAGACCGGGCGCCCGGTGCCGTACCTGGACGAGGTAGCGCTGGATTTTCCCGAGCTGCGCATCGTCGCCGGGCATATTGGCCACCCTTGGACTGACGAGATGATTGGCGTGGCCTGGAAGCACGACAACGTCTATATCGACACCTCGGCCTACTTGCCGCGCTACTACCCGCAGCAGCTGCTGCAATTCATGCAGAGCTATGGGGCGGACAAGGTGCTGTTCGGCAGTAACTTCCCGCAGCTGTCGCTGAGCCGCTGCATGGCCCAGGTGCAGGAGCTCGGCTTGAATGCCGAGGTGCAGGCCAAGTTTCTCGGCGGCAATGCGCAGCGGGTGTTCAAGCTTTAAGGGCATGACGGGTGTCGGCTGCCCAGCAGAACAAGAACAACAAGAGAGTCCACGATGACCGAACAACTGCCGTTGCAACGATTCCTGCACTGGGTGGCGCTGCGTCCGCACGCCACCTGGCTGCAGCAACCTCACGCCGGGCACTGGCACGAGATCAGCTGGAGCGCTGCCGACGACCAGGCCCGGCGCCTGGCCAGCGCGCTGCTGGCCATGGGCTGCGTGCCCGGCGAGCGGGTCGCGCTGCTGGCGAAGAACTGCGCCGAATGGCTGATCAGCGACCTGGCGATCATGATGGCCGGGCTGATCAGCGTGCCGCTCTATCCCCTGCAGTCGGCCGAGAGCGTGGCCTATGTGCTGGAGCATGCCGACTGCAAGGCGATCATCCTCGGCAAGCTGGACGAGGCGGACAAGCTGGAAGCCAGTATCGGCCCGCAGATCCGGCGTATCGCCATGCCGTACCCGACCCTGGCCGCCGAACACCAGTGGCAGACGCTGCTGGCAGCGCATGCGCCGTTGCAGCAGTTGCACGAGCAACAGGGCGACGAACTGCTGAGCATCCTCTATACCTCGGGCACCACCGGCCAGCCCAAGGGCGTGATGCTGTCGGCGCGGGCCATGGCCTTCTCGGCGGCCAACTCCTGCCTGGAAATGCGCCTGGACGAGCGTGACCAGTTCTTCTCCTACCTGCCGCTGTCGCATGCCGCCGAGCGCTTCCTGGTGCAGATGAACAGCCTCTACAGCGGAGGCAAGGTGGCCTTTGTCGACTCGCTGGAGAGTTTTGCCGGCGACCTGCAGCGGGTGCGCCCGACCGTGTTCTTCTCCGTGCCGCGGCTGTGGACGCGTTTCCAGCAGGGCGTGCTGGAGCGCTTGCCGCAGCGCAAGCTGGAGCTGCTGCTGCGCGTCCCGCTGCTTGGTGCGCTGCTGGCGCGCAAGATCCGCCGCGGCCTGGGCCTGGATCGCGCGCGTATCCTGGTGTCTGGCGCGGCGGCGATTTCGCCGGGGCTGCTCGACTGGTACCAGCGCCTGGGCCTGACCATTTGCGAGGGTTACGGCATGACCGAGAACTTCGCCTACGGCACCTTCAACCGGCCGGGCCAGGTGAGCTTCGGCAGCGTCGGCCGGCCGATGCCGTTCCTCGAGACGCGCATCGCCGACAGCGGCGAAATCCTCTTCCGCAGCCCGACCCTGATGCAGGGCTACTACCGCGCTCCGGAGCTCAGCGCCGAGGCGCTGGCCGGCGGCTGGCTGCATACCGGCGACCGTGGCGAGCTGGATGAGCAGGGCTATCTGCACATCACCGGGCGGGTCAAGGACATCTTCAAGACCAGCAAGGGCAAATACGTGGCGCCGGCGCCGATCGAAGGCGAGATCGCCAAGAACACCTGGGTCGAGCAGGTCTGCCTGATGGGCAGCAACCTCGACCAGCCGCTGGCGCTGATCGAGCTGTCGCCGGCCGCCCGCAGCCAGCCGCGCGAGCGCATCACCACGGAGTTGCAGGCCAGCCTCGCACAGCTCAATGCCGGGCTGCTGCCCCATGAGCGGCTCAGCCATCTGGTGCTGGTGCGCGAGCCGTGGACGGTGGATAACGGCTGCATGACGCCGACCATGAAGATTCGCCGGGCGGTGCTGGAAGCGCGCTATGCCGGGCTGGCCGCCGCACTGCCGGCCGGCGAGCCGCTGCACTGGGAAAACTGAAACCGTGACCGCCGGGCGCCGCTGTGCCCGGCCTGCAAGAGGTAGATCGATGAAAGGCCCGCTGTCTTCGCTGAAGGTGCTCGACTTCTCCACTCTGCTGCCGGGGCCGTTCGCCTCGCTGCTGCTGGCCGACATGGGCGCCGAGGTGCTGCGGGTGGAATCACCGACCCGCATGGATCTGGTGCGCGTGCTGCCGCCGCATGTCGACGGGGTATCCGCCAGCCACGCCTATCTCAACCGCAACAAGCGCTCCATCGCCCTCGACCTCAAGCGCCCCGAGGCGCTGGCGGTGGTGCAGCAGCTGGTGGCCGAGTACGACATCGTCCTGGAGCAGTTCCGCCCCGGCGTGATGGACAAGCTCGGCCTCGGCTACGCGGCGCTCAAGGCGCTCAACCCGCGGCTGATTTATGTGTCGATCACCGGCTACGGCCAGACCGGGCCGTACCGCGAGCGCGCTGGCCATGACCTCAACTACCTGGCCTTGAGCGGCCTGGCCAGCTACACCGGGCGCCGCGACAGCGGCCCGCTGCCGCTGGGCGTGCAGGTGGCGGACATCGCCGGCGGTTCGCTGCACGGGGTGATCGGCCTGCTGGCCGCGGTGATCGCCCGCCAGAGTACGGGCCTGGGGCAGCACGTGGATATCAGCATGAGCGACTGTGCCTTCAGCCTGCATGCCATGTCCGGGGCCGGCTACCTGGCCGCCGGGGTGGAGCCGGATCTGGAGAACCAGGTGCTCAACGGCGGCAGCTTCTACGACTACTACCGCACCCGCGACGGCCGCTGGCTGTCGGTGGGCAGCCTGGAGCCGCAGTTCATGCAGGCCTTCTGCGCCGCGCTGGGGCGCCCGGAGCTGGCTGCCCTGGGCTTGTCGCCCAAGGATCAGGAGCAGCTCAAGCGCGAGATCAGCATCGAGATCGAGAAGCACGAACTGGCCGAGTGGCAGGCGCGCTTCGCCACGGTCGATGCCTGTGTCGAACCGGTGCTGAAACTCTCCGAGGCAATCGAGCATCCGCAGCTCAAGGCCCGCGGCGTGGTAACCGAGGTGCCGCGCGAGGGCAAGTCGGCGCTGGCGCAGATCGCCTGCCCGATCCGTTTCTCCGCCGGCCTCGAGGCGCCACGGCATATCGGCAGCCCGGTGGGTGCGCACGGCGTCGAGGTGCTGCGCGAGCTGGGCTACAGCGACGAGCAGATCGCTGCGCTCAAGGCGGCCAAGGCGCTGGGGTAGTACGGAATGGGCGGCGCCCAGATGGTGCGGATTGCGGCAGGTAGGAGCGAGCTTTGCTCGCGAGCCTGATGGCATAAGGGCTTCGCGAGCAGAGCTCGCTCCTACGAGATGGGCAGCGGGCTGGCGCTGTGATCGCTGAGCTGAGTGTCGCTGGCTCTCTATTCGACCCGCTGCTCACCGCTGAACACCAGGGTGGCCCGGCAGCGTCGGCAGAAGTAGCGCCGGCCCTGGGCCACCAGGCGGTGGCGCTGGGAGGAGAAGGGGAACTCGCCCTGCGGGCACTGGCACAGGTAGACGAAGCGAGTGCTCTTGCGCCGGCCCACGTCGTAGGTGTGGCAGCGATCCGGCGGCAGCTCGTAGACCCCGCGCATGATCAGTTGCCACTCCTCGCCGTGGGGTTGGATGCGTCCGCCGAACAGCTGGTGGGCAACCAGGTGGGCGACTTCGTGGGCCACCGTCTGCTTGAGGAAGTGCTCGCGGTTTTCCGCATACAGCTTGGGGTTGAAGCGCAGCAGGTTTTCCGTGAGGTGCGCGACCCCGGCCTTCTGCCCGCGCAGCTTGAAGCTGACCTCGGGGCGGGGGAAGCGGCGCTTGAAGAAGTCTTCGGCCAGTTGGTAACAGGCTTCGACGCGAGCGTGGAGAAGTTCGGGCATAGCCGAATTATGCCTAAGAACGGGCTCATGATCTCCTGCGCGTCGGCCCCGCTGCGTTAAAACCAGGCTCGGACTGCTCATTTACACCTCGTAAACTCCGCGTCCTCGCCTGCTTTATGCCTTGCGCGGCTCTAGCTCGGAGACCCTGATCCCGTTCTTTATCTGGCCCCACAAAAGACGAAGCCGCCCAATGGCGGCTTCGTACGGCGGCAGGCCGGGGTTTTCGCTAACGGACTAGCTGGTGTACACCGGGCCTACGCCGAAGCCCCAGAGAATCACCGAGCAGGCGATCATCGCCACCAGCACCACCAGGCCCACGGCCAGTACCGAGCTGGAGAACATGAAACCCTCGTCCGAGGGGATGTTCATGAAGGTCGGGATGCCGGCATAGAGCAGGTAGACCGTGTAGCAGACCGCTGCGGTGCCGATCAGCATACCCAGCCACAGGCTCGGGTAGAGGGCGGCGATACCTCCGATGAACAGCGGGGTGGCGGTATAGGCGGCGAACACCACGCACTGGGTCAGGCTCGGGTTGGAGTCATAGGTGCGTGCCATCCAGTGGATGAAGGCGCCCATCACGGCAACGCCGGCGAGCATCGCCAGGTAGGACATCACGGTCATCTGCAGCGCGCTGGCGCTGGTGAGCTTGACCGGGTCGCCATTGCCCACTGTCCAGCCGACCTCGGTGGTGCCGAAGTAGGCGCAGAGTACGGGAATGGCGGCGAGTATCAGAACGTGGGTCAGGTACATGTGGCTGATGGTTTCTTCCTCGCCACGAATTTCCTGCCACTCTTGGTCGGGATGGGTGAAGAGCCCCCAGACATGGTGGATCATGCAGACACCTCCTCTTGTTATTGTCGATCGCCCCCGAGCGTAGCGCCTGGCCCGCGTGCTCAGCGGTGCCAGGTGCAGGCCGAATCACTGCGACCGTATGACGCAGTATAGGAGAAGGCTGGAGCCCGCGTGAGCCGTGGTTTTAGAGCGAATCGCTCTCTGCGACTCAGCTGTAATAGCGCTGCAGTATTTCCATCGCCAGATTGATCGACTGCAGACGGCTGGTGCTGCCGCCGCGATCCGGGTGGTGCTGGCTGACCAACTGCCGGTAGCGCAGCTTGATGGTGGCGAGATTGAGCCTTCGCTCGTTCTCCAGCTCGAACAGTTCGAGGGCCGCGCGCTTTTCGTCGCCGCCCTGCATGCGCGTCCAGAAGCTGGTCAGCAGCTTTTCCACGTCGCTTTCGCTGGTTTCGCGCAGATGTTGCAGATTGAGATAGTAGTCACGTAACGGGTCGCTTTCGGCCAGTTCGTTGCTGCCCGGCTGCCAGGGCTGCAGTTGCACGCTCAGCGGGTTGATCTGCAGGTGCGCGGTCTGGCTCAGCCACAGCCGCTCGCGCAGTTGGTAGAGCGCGTTGAACAGCAGGAAGTGGGTGCGGAACAGCACCAGCTTGTCGTCCAGTCCCAGGTGCGGGATATGGGTGGAGTGGCGGGCCTTGAGCTGGCGGATCAGGTTGAATTCGCTGATGCCGTCGGGGGCGTCGCGCAGCAATTCGTGCAGTTGCTCGGCCAGGTCGAGCATGGGATCGAGATCATTCATCCGCTCAGCCTAACATGGGCTGCCGTTCGCCGGCTTTGTGCGTAAAATAGCCAGCTTTTCGCCTTCCCCCGGATTTTCCAGCACCATGCCCAGCACCCTTTCGGTCAACCAGAACAAACTGCAGAAGCGCCTGCGTCGCCAGGTCGGCGAGGCCATCGCCGACTTCAACATGATCGAGGACGGCGACAAGGTGATGGTCTGCCTGTCCGGCGGCAAGGACAGCTACACCATGCTGGACATCCTGCTGTACCTGCAGAAGGTGGCACCGATCAAGTTCGAGATCGTCGCGGTGAACATGGATCAGAAGCAGCCGGGCTTCCCCGAGCACGTGCTGCCGGCCTACCTGGAATCCATCGGCGTGCAGTACCACATCATCGAGAAGGACACCTACTCGGTGGTGAAGGAGAAGATCCCGGAAGGCAAGACCACCTGCTCACTGTGTTCGCGCCTGCGCCGCGGCACCCTGTACACCTACGCCGACGAGATCGGCGCGACCAAGATGGCCCTCGGTCACCACCGCGACGACATCCTGGAAACCTTCTTCCTCAACATGTTCTACGGCGGCACGCTGAAGGCCATGCCGCCCAAGTTGCTGTCCGACGACGGCCGCAACGTGGTGATCCGCCCGCTGGCCTACTGCAACGAGAAGGACATCGAGGCCTATTCCGAGCTCAAGGAATTCCCGATCATCCCGTGCAACCTCTGCGGCTCGCAGGAGAACCTGCAGCGCCAGGTGGTCAAGGAGATGCTCAACGAGTGGGAGCGCAAGAGCCCGGGGCGTACCGAGATCATGTTCCGCGCCCTGCAGAACGTGGTGCCGTCGCAGCTGGCCGACCGCGAGCTGTTCGACTTCCAGAGCCTGAAGATCGACGACAGTGCCACTCCGCGCTTCCTCGATGTAATGAGTCTGTAATCCCAGGTCGGCCGCGTTGAGCGGCCGATTTTGTTTGTGGGGGCTGGTTTTCTGGGTGGGCTTTACGGGCTGGATGCACCTGTAGCGGCAACGCTTTATTGCCTGATGAGTTGTGTGCGGCTGCGGTTCGATGCGCGCGAGGCGTTTGAGTGCAAGGCCAAAGGATATGACTTCATGGCAGGCCATTTTGAATAGCCTCGTAGCGTGACTTATCGCTTCGGTGTTCTGTGCTGGTTTAGGCGGGATCGGCGTTACATTGACTTGCCCTTATCACGGTGCGGCTGAGTCCATAAGCCCGTCATGGGGGCGATATCTACCTGAAAATATCCTGGAGAGGCTATGGCAATGGACTGGCTGGCGCGAATGCGCTTCATCTTCAATAAGGCGCTAGGACGCATCGATAGCCGTCTCAATCTCGATGAAATTGAGCGTTACTGGAATTACCCGCGCTGCGGGAATGCTTTTCTCGAGGCCTATCAACATTCTCGTCACCTTACTGCCTCGACTGATGATCTCGCCAAGCAACTGCGTTTCCATACGCTTATGCAGATGGTCAGGCGGGTTGCGAGTGGGCAAGTGGCTGGTGATGTGGTGGAGTGCGGCTGCTGGCGGGGTCATTCCAGTCACATGATGGCAAGCGTGCTATCTGAAGCGGGCTGGGCAGGGCGTTTACTGATATTCGACAGTTTCGAGGGTGGGCTTTCCGATAAGGTCGCTCAGGATCGGGCGCTGCTGGGTGATACCGGTGCCGAGGAAACACTCAGGCAGAAGCGCCTGTTCGCCTCTGACCAGGATGCAGTGGCTGCCGTGTTGAGCCCTTTTGCGTTCGTTGAGCTACACAAGGGCTGGATTCCCCAGGTCTTTACTCAGGTTCAGGGCCTTGATTCGCGGCGTTTTGCCCTCGTGCACCTCGATGTGGATTTGTATGCGCCGACTTTGGAGTCGCTGCGCTTCTACGTACCGCGGATTAGCAAGGGTGGGGTTGTTGTGGTTGATGATTACGCCTCCACTCACTTCCCAGGGGCCACTGCAGCTGTCGATGAGTTCATCGCTGAGTTCCCGCCGGAGCTGGTGGTGGAAGGGCAGACGGGTGGCATCCTGCTGTTTTACTAGTGTCCATATTGTCTGGCTTCGAGAGGAGCGCTCTGGCTCTAATGCTCAGATCCTGGGCGCTTGATGCAGCAATTGTCAGGGCCATCGCACGGCAGTGGGCCGGTTGATGAGCTGTAACTCAACACTTGAAGTCAGCCAGAGTGCTCGCTTTGGACTAGCTCTTGCCTGGCCGGGAGCCTATGAGCCCCACTCAGAAGGTCATTCAATTGGCTTGTTCGCATTGCCTCGGGTAAAGCGAGAGGCATCTTGCGGGCAAGGGTTGAAAGGGCACGGCGCGTTAGGTTAGCGTGACATCATTGTTATGGAGATCCGTATGTCGTCTCGCCCTTACCTGAAATGCCCCATTCGCTGCGCCGTTGTCGGCGTGGTGGGCGCGCGCGCGCAGGTCGAGGCCGCTGCTTATTTCTTTTACGGGTATTGGTTTAGCCACTAGCGCGCCTGATACCCCTTAGGCGCCCCAGAGCAAAGGGTCGCCACCAACCAGTTTCATGAAACCCCGGTCGGCCACCCGACCGGGGTTTTTTATTTTTCGGCCCACAAGGCCAGCACGATGCACACAGAGGATCGAAACATGACCGCTTACACCGCCTATTACTGCTCTTACCGTACTTGTGCCTGGCGATTTAGCAGCGCTGCCGCACACCTCCGAGAATCCAGTCGAACACCCAGATAGAGCGCCGCGCGTGGCATGAGGCCACGCCGGCCGAGGATTATTGCCATGAATGCTTCCGTTACCGCGCTGCGCGCACAAGCCGTGTCGCCATCCACCACTTGCCGCCGAGCAACACCGCTGCCGACTCCCGTCGATCTGCGTCAGCGCTTGCCGCTGCCTACCGCTCTCGCCAGTCAGGTACAAGCTCAGCGCGAGGCCATCCGCGCTGTACTCGACGGCTCCGACCCACGCCTGCTGGTCGTCATCGGCCCCTGTTCCCTTCACGATCCGATTGCCGCCCTCGAATACGCCGACCGCCTGGCCGCACTGGCCCCTGAAATAAGCGATCAACTGCTGCTGGTAATGCGTGCCTACGTTGAGAAACCGCGTACCACCATCGGTTGGAAGGGCCTGGTGTACGACCCTCAGCTGGATGGCACTGGCGACATGGCGGGCGGCCTTGAACTGTCGCGTCGGTTGATGCTGGCCATGCTCGAACGCGGCCTGCCGGTGGCCACCGAGCTTCTGCAGCCGTTGCTGGCTGGCTACTTCGACGATCTATTGGGCTGGGCTGCTATCGGCGCGCGCACTAGCGAATCGCAGGTGCACCGTGAGCTGGTCAGCGGCCTGGATGTGCCGGTGGGGTTCAAGAACGGCACCGATGGCAGTCTGGCCATCGCCTGCGATGCCATGCGTTCTGCGGCGCACCCGCACCAGCACTTCGGTGTGGACGGCCTGGGCCGCCCGGCGCTGATCGAGACCAACGGTAACCCGGATACCCACCTGGTACTGCGTGGAGGCCACGGTGGGCCGAACTTTGATGCAGCCAGTGTGGCCGTGGCGCGGGCGAGTCTCGAGAAGCAGGGCATTGCGGCGCGGATCATGGTCGACTGCAGCCATGCCAATAGCGGCAAGGATCCGCTGCGCCAGCCTGCAGTACTGCGCGATGTGCTTGACCAGCGCCTGGCTGGCGATGTCAGCCTGCGCGGAGTGATGCTAGAGAGCCATCTGTTCGACGGCTGTCAGTCGTTGTCGGCTGATCTGCATTACGGTGTGTCGATCACCGACGGTTGCCTGGGCTGGACTGGCACCGCTGCGATGTTGCGTGAGGCTGCACAGAAATTGCGCTCGGCCAGGTAGGGCCTGTTCTGCGGCTGCCCCTGGCGTGCAGCACGCCAATACCGTGTCAGCTTGTTGGCGGCAAGCCGTGTTGCGTGGTGCCAGGGGTTGCGGGCACCCTGTGCACCTGTTTCAGGCAAGGATTTCTTATGCGTGATTATCAATGGCTATACGAGTACTGCCTCAATCGCTTTGGTTCGGTCGCAGCCCTGGAGGCCCGGCTGCCACAGGTGAAGAGTGCCGCCGAGCTGCGCGCCCTGAGTGATGACCGCTATCTGTCGCTGATCGCCTTGCGCGTATTCCGCGCCGGCCTCAAGCACAGCCTGGTGGATGCCAAGTGGCCGGCCTTCGAGGAAGTGTTCTTCGGCTTCGTCCCGGAGAAGGTGGCGCTGATGAGTGCCGAGCACCTCGAGCGGCTGATGCAGGATGCGCGGCTGATCCGCCATCTGGGCAAGCTCAAGAGCGTGCCGCGCAACGCCCAGTTCGTGCTGGATGTGCAGAAGGACAAGGGCAGCTTCGGCGCGCTGATCGCCGATTGGCCGGTCACCGATATCGTTGGCCTGTGGAAATACCTGGCCAAGCACGGCAGCCAGCTTGGCGGCCTGTCCGCGCCGCGCCTGCTGCGGATGATCGGCAAGGACACCTTTATTCCCACCGACGACATGGTCGCCGCGCTCAAGGCCCAGGAAATCGTCGACAAGGCGCCGACCAGCCAGAAAGAGCTGGCCGCGGTGCAGGCGGCGTTCAATCAGTGGCACGCCGAAAGCGGCCGGCCGCTGTGTCAGCTGTCGGTGATGCTGGCCCACACGGTCAATCACTGACAAAGCTACTGCGCGAGCGTGATCTCGGGTTGGGCGGTGCTCGGATAGTCGGTGTGCCGACTGAACGCACGTTAGTGCGGCTCGCTAGAGCGAGCGGAGCGAGTCATCTGAATGTACTACTCGTACACTCCGGTTCCTGCGCTCCGGCCGCCCCGAGCTGACACTCGCTCGCTACGCTTTGAATTCCGTGAGGACGTCTTATGGAACAGGACATCATCCGCGTCGCCCAGGCCATCCAGCGCGCCGAACGCATCCTGATCATCACCGGCGCCGGGCTTTCCGCCGACTCCGGCCTGCCCACCTACCGCGGCCTTGGTGGCCTGTACAACGGCCTGACGGCGGAAGGGCTGCCGATCGAGGCGGCGCTGTCCGGGCCGATGCTGCAGCGCGATCCGGCACTGTGCTGGAAGTACCTGGCCGAGCTGGGCAAGGCCTGCCTGGGCGCGCAGCCGAATGCCGGGCATGCCGCCATCGCTGAGCTGCAGCGGCGTAAGCCGGGTTGCTGGGTGCTGACGCAGAATATCGACGGCTACCACCGCCAGGCCGGTTCGCCGCCGGAGCGGCTGATCGAGATCCATGGCGAGCTGGCGCCGCTGTATTGCCAGTCCTGTGGCGCCGAGGATCCGCAGCTGGCGGCGCACCTGCAACGACCCTTGCCGCCCCGTTGTGCGCAATGCGGGGGCATCCTGCGCCCACCGGTGGTGCTGTTCGAGGAGATGTTGCCCGAGGATGCCATTGGTCGGCTTTATGAGCAGGTGCGCGAGGGCTTTGAGGTGGTGCTGGCGGTGGGCACCACGGCGAGCTTCCCCTATATCGTCGAACCTGTGGCGCAAGCCCGCAGGAATGGGGGTTTCACCGTGGAAGTGAACCCGGCGCGGACGGAACTCAGCGGCCGGGTGGATGTCTGTTTGGCGGGGCGGGCGTTAGATGTTTTTCCGGAACTACTAAGTCACATTTCCGGGCATTGAATTTGCAATCTCGTTCGACAGACGGCATAGTCGCCCCCTTATAAAAACCAGACAGACACGGTCGTGCCCATGCTAAAGCGCTTCGCACCCCTCGTGCCCCTCGCACTTACAGTCCTGCTGGCGGCTTGCGCCACCAATCAGGCGCCCCAGTCCACCCAGGTCAACCTCGCCGAGGTCGATCTGCAGCAGGAGCCCAAGCCGGTTGAATACCTCGGCGATGAGCAGCTGCCGGACTTCGCCAAGGACAAGCCCTATCAGCTGCCGGGTCTGGCGGACAACATCCTGGCCCACGGCCTGTCGCTGGTCGGTACCCGTTACCGCATGGGCGGCACCTCGGTGACCACCGGTTTCGATTGCAGCGGCTTCGTTGGCTTCCTGTACAAGGAAGAGGCGGGCATGCAGCTGCCGCGTTCCACCCGCGAGCTGATCAACCTCGACGCGCCGCTGGTATCGCGCAGCGAGCTGAAACCGGGCGACATCATCTTCTTCAACAACCGTGGCCGCGGCCGCGTCAGTCACGCCGGGATCTACCTGGGTGATGACCAGTTCATCCACTCCAGCAGCAGCCGCAGTGGCGGCGTACGGGTCGACAGCCTGGACGACAGCTACTGGAGCCGCAGCTACATGGAAGCCAAGCGCGCCCTGGCCATGGCGCCGCAGCAAGACGCCCAGTCGGGCAGCCCGCTGCACCGCTGATTCCCTGCCGCGGGCCTTGCGCCCGCGTCGCTTGCTCGGCAGAGTAGGGCGCATTCCGGCCAGGATCGCCCGTTCATGCATTACACGGCTCGTTTCGCCCTGCTAGTTCTCGCCGCGCTGCTTACCGCCTGCGCCGGCAACCCTCCCGCTCCAGAACCGCAAAATCCCTTTCCGATTGTCAGCGACGGCAGTGCCGACGATGTACTGATCAGTGCCATCGGCCTGGTTGGCACCCCCTATCGCTACGGCGGCAACACCCCGGACAGCGGTTTCGACTGCAGCGGCCTGATCGGCTACGTCTACCGCAACTCGGCAGGTATCCAGCTGCCGCGGTCGACCCGCGAGATGGTCGGGCTGCGCGTGCCCAGCGTGAGCCGCGATGCCCTGCAGAGCGGCGATCTGGTGTTCTTCGCCACCAATGGCGGCGGTCAGGTCAGCCATGCCGGCATCTATGTCGGCGAAGGGCGCTTCGTGCATGCGCCGTCCAGCGGCGGCACCGTGCGCCTGGACAGCCTGTATGCCGCCTACTGGCAGAAGAGCTTCCTCTCCGCCAAGCGCGTGCTGAGCGGCAACCACCTGGCGCAGACGCCGTGACCCAGCGCAGCCTCAATCTCGACGACAGCCTCTACCAGTACCTGCTGGATGTGTCCCTGCGCGAGACACCGCTGCTCAAGCGCTTGCGCGACGAGACCGCGCTGCTGCCCATGGCGCGCTGGCAGATCGCGCCCGAGCAGGGCCAGTTCATGGCGCTGCTGGTGCAACTGACGGGTGCCCGGCGCATCCTCGAGATCGGCACCTTTACCGGCTACAGCGCCATCTGCCTGGCCCAGGCCATGCCGGCAGACGGCCAGCTGATCTGCTGCGACCTGCCCGGCGACTACAACGCCATCGCCCGCCGTTACTGGCATGAGGCCGGAGTGCTGGAACGCATCGAGTTGCGCCTGGCGCCGGCCCTGGAAACCCTCAATACCCTGGAACGCGCGGGGCAGGGCGAGAGTTTCGACCTGATCTTCATTGATGCCGACAAGGCCAACTACCCGGTCTATCTGGAGCACGCCCTGGTGCTGGCGCGCCAGGGCGGCCTGATTCTGTTCGACAACGTGCTGTGGAGCGGCCGGGTGCTTGAACAGAGCCCGGACAGCGCCGACACCCGCGCCATCCAAGCACTCAACCGCGCCCTCAAGCGCGACCAGCGCCTCGACCTGTCGCTGCTGCCGGTCGGCGACGGCCTGACCCTCTGCCGCAAGCGTTGACGCTCCACCCCCAACCTTCTACCCTGCGCCCCTTGCTACAGGTGCCCCGGATGCTGCGCGTCCATGGGGTGAAACAGGGAAGCCGGTACATTCGTCCGCGAAGAGTCCGGCGCTGCCCCCGCAACGGTAGGTGAGTCAGAGGTCGCATCAGCCACTGTGCTTGGCATGGGAAGGCGCGATCGAAGGAACCTGATGGTTCCACTCACAAGCCCGGAGACCGGCCTGCAGCGATCCACGGCATTGCGGCGGGCTTTGTGGGTGGGCGGGCCTTGCGTGCCTACCCGCGTGTCATCCCCCGTATTGCCCCTATCCTGTTCCTGCGCCGCGCACTTCCCTGTGCCGTGGCGCTTGTGCATTGGCGCGGCGGCGGGCCGCGAGGAGTTGTGCATGAGCGAGTCCGAGCAACGCGACGAGCGCCACAAGGCGCGCATGGAGCGCAAGAAGGCGCTGATCGACGAAAAGATCGCCCAGGCCCAGGACGAGCGTGGCTTGCTGCTGGTGCACAGCGGCAACGGCAAGGGCAAGAGCAGCTCGGCCTTCGGCATGGTCGCCCGTGCCCTGGGTCACGGCATCAAGGTCGGCGTGGTGCAGTTCATCAAGGGCGCCGCCACCGGCGAGGAAGCCTTCTTCCGCCGTTTTCCCGAGGAAGTCCGTTACTTCCGCATGGGCGAAGGCTTCACCTGGGAAACCCAGGATCGCCAGCGTGACAAGCTCAAGGCCGAGGAAGCCTGGCAGGTGGCCCGCGAGCTGCTGGCCGACGACAGCATCGGCCTGGTGGTGCTGGACGAGCTGAACATCGCCCTCAAACACGGCTATCTGGAACTGGACGCGGTGCTCGCCGATATCCAGGCGCGCCCCTTCCTCCAGCACGTGGTGGTGACCGGGCGTGGCGCCCGCGACGAGCTGATCGAGGCGGCTGATACGGTGACCGAAATGAACCTGATCAAGCACGCCTTCAAGGCGGGCGTGAAAGCACAGAAGGGCATCGAGTTCTGATGATTACCTGCCCCCAGCACGCCGTGCGCTGTGTCAGCGGCACTTGCCGTACCTGCTTGTACTGTCTGCGTGCCGCTTCCTTGTGCCCGACATACCGGATGGCAGGTGATTGCCGATGAGTAGTCGTCGCTGCCCAGCCCTGCTGATTGCCGCCCCTGCCTCCGGGCAGGGCAAGACTACGGTCACCGCCGCCCTGGCGCGCCTGCATACGCGGGCCGGCAAGCGCGTACGGGTGTTCAAGTGCGGGCCGGACTTCCTCGACCCGATGATCCTCGCCCATGCCTGCGGCGCGCCGGTGTACCAGCTCGACCTGTGGATGGTCGGCGAGGACGAATGCCGGCGCCTGCTCTGGGAAGCGGCGGACGAGGCCGACCTGATCCTGATCGAAGGGGTGATGGGCCTGTTCGATGGCAGCCCCTCCGCTGCCGACCTGGCGCGGCGCTTCCAGGTGCCGGTGCTGGGGGTGATCGATGGCAGCGCCATGGCCCAGACTTTCGGCGCCCTGGCCTATGGCCTGGCCAATTTCCAGCACAGCCTGCCGTTTGCCGGGGTGCTGGCCAACCGGGCGGGCAGCGCACGACATGGCGAGATCCTGCGCGACAGCCTGCCGCCGGCGATTCGCTGGTTTGGCGCCTTGCCGCGCAGCGCCGCGGTCGAATTGCCCAGTCGCCACCTCGGCCTGGTGCAGGCTGCCGAGCTGGCTGACCTGGATGCGCGCCTGGATGCCGCCGCCGATGCCTTGCTGGCCAGCGCCGGCGATGGTTTGCCCGATGCGGTCGAGTTCGCTGCGCCGGTCGATGAGCCGGTGGCGCCGCTGCTGGCTGGCGTGCGCATTGGGGTGGCTCGCGACACCGCCTTCGCCTTTCTCTACCGCGCCAACCTCGACCTGTTGCGCCGCCTGGGCGCGCAGCTGGAGTACTTCTCGCCACTGAGCGACAGTGTTCTCCCCGAGGTCGACAGCCTGTACCTGCCCGGCGGCTACCCCGAGCTGCACCTGGCGCAGCTGCAGGACAACCGCAGCATGGCGGCGGCGATCCAGGCGCACCATGCGGCCGGCAAACCGATCCTCGCCGAGTGCGGCGGCATGCTCTACCTGCTCGATCGGCTGACCGACAAGCAAGGCCAGAGTGGCGAGCTGCTCGGCCTGTTGCCGGGCTGCGCGCAGATGCAGCCGCGCATGGCCGCTCTCGGCCTGCAGCAAGTGCAGCTGCCGGAAGGGCTGCTGCGCGGGCATACCTATCACCACTCGCTGCTCGACTGCGCCCTCGAACCGCTGGCGCGCGGTACCAGCCCCAACCAGCGCCCAGCCAGCGAGGCGGTCTATCGTCTGGGTCGGCTGACCGCTTCCTATATTCACTTCTACCTGCCGTCCAACCCGCAGGCCGCCGCCGGGTTGTTCCTGCCATGAGCGATCAGGCCTTCAGCGCCGCCGAGCGCGCCGCGGTCTACCGCGCCATCGCCGAGCGCCGCGATATGCGCCACTTCGCCGGCGGCACGGTAGCGCCCGAGTTGCTCGCACGCCTGCTGCAGGCTGCGCACCAGGCGCCCAGCGTCGGCCTGATGCAGCCCTGGCGCTTTATCCGTATCACCCGTGGCGAGCTGCGCGAGGCGATCCATGCCCAGGTCGAAGCCGAGCGAGTACGCACCGCCGAGGCGCTGGGCGAGCGCAGCGATGAGTTCATGCGGCTCAAGGTCGAGGGCATCCGCGACTGCGCCGAGCTGCTGGTGGTGGCGCTGAGCGATCGTCGCGAGGAGCACATCTTCGGCCGCCGCACCCTGCCGGAAATGGATCTGGCCTCGCTGGCCTGCGCCATCCAGAACCTCTGGCTGGCCGCCCGCGCCGAAGGCCTGGGGCTGGGCTGGGTGTCGCTGTTCGAGCCGCAGGCGCTGGCCGAGCTGCTGCACATGCCGCCCGGCAGCAAGCCGATGGCGGTGCTGTGCCTGGGCCCGGTGAGCGAGTTCTATAGCGAGCCGATGCTGGTGCAGGAGGGCTGGGCGCAGGCGCGGCCGTTGCAGGACATGCTGTTCACCGACTACTGGGAAAACCGCCCATGAGCCTGGCCCTGCTGACCCTCGGTGGCATGGCCCTCGATGGCTGGCTCGGCGAGCCGCGCCGCTGGCACCCGCTGGTGGGCTTCGGCAACCTGGCGCAGCGCATCGAGCAGCGCCTCAACAGCGGTGGCCATGGCTGGCGTAGCCACGGTGTTACCGGCTGGTGCCTGGCGGTGCTGCCGCCGGTGGCATTGGTCTGGCTGCTGAGTTTGAGCGACTCGCTCGGCTGGCTGGTGCAGATCGTCGCGCTGTATTTCGCCCTCGGCCTGAAGAGCCTCGGCCAGCATGCCCTGCCGGTGGCCCAGGCCCTGCGCCTGGGCGATCTGCCCGAGGCGCGCAAGCGGGTCGGTTATCTGGTCAGCCGGCGCACCAGCGAGCTGGACAGCACCGGGGTGGCCCGCGCCGGTACCGAGTCGGTGCTGGAGAATGGTTCCGACGCAGTATTCGCCGCATTGTTCTGGTTCCTCGTCGCTGGCGCGCCGGGCGTAGTGATGTATCGCCTGAGCAACACCCTGGACGCCATGTGGGGCTACCGCAACGAGCGCTTCGAGCGCTTCGGCTGGGCCGCGGCGAAGATCGACGACGGCCTCAACTACATTCCCGCACGCCTGGTGGCGCTGACCTACGCGCTGCTCGGGCATACCCGCCTGGCCCTGCGCTGCTGGCGCCGGCAGGCGCCGCAGTGGGACAGTCCGAATGCCGGCCCGGTGATGGCCGCCGGTGCTGGAGCCCTGGGCGTGAGCCTGGGTGGCGCGGCGGTCTACCATGGGATCGAGGAGCAGCGCCCGCAGCTGGGCGAGGGCGAGCCGCCGCGCGCGCGGGATATCGAGCGGGCGCTGAATCTGGTGCATGGCGGGGTGGCCCTGTGGCTGTTCCTGCTGCTGGCAGGAGGGTTGTTGCTTGCTTGAACATGGCGGACGGCTGCGCGCGGCGGCGCAGCGCTATGGCATTGCCCTGGCGGACTGGCTGGATCTGTCCACCGGCATCGCCCCCTATGGCTGGGCGCTGCCGGCGATTCCCGCGTCTGCCTGGCAGCGCCTGCCGGAGAGCGACGATGGCCTGGAGGCGCTGGCCCGCGACTACTACGGCGCGCCGGCACTGCTGCCGGTGGCCGGCTCGCAGGCGGCGATCCAGGCCCTGCCGCGTTTGCGCCGTGGTGCGCGGGTCGGCGTGCTGACCCCGGCCTACGCCGAACACGCCGCCGCCTGGCGCCGCGAGGGCCATCCGCTGCAGGAACTGGGCGAGGGCGCGGTGGATCGCGCCCTGGAACGTCTCGACGTGCTGGTGGTGGTCAACCCCAACAACCCCAGCGGGCGCCTGCTCGAGCGCCGCCAACTGCTTGACTGGCACGCACGCCTGGCCGAGCGCGGTGGCTGGCTGGTGGTGGACGAGGCGTTCATGGACTGCACTCCCGAGCACAGCCTGGCCGCCGACAGTCATCTGCCGGGGCTGATCGTGCTGCGCTCGTTCGGCAAGTTCTTCGGCCTGGCCGGCATCCGCCTGGGCTTCGTCCTGGCTGAAAGCGAACTGCTGGAACGCCTGGCCGAGCCGCTCGGGCCCTGGGCGGTAAGCGGCCCGGCGCGGGCGGTGGCGAGCGCCCTGCTTGGTGATGTCGAGGGCCAGCAGCGCCAGCGCGAACGCCTGCGCGGCGATGGCCTGCGCCTGGCCGTGCTGCTCAGCACCTATGGCCTGGCGCCGGCCGGTGGCACCGCGCTGTTCCAGCTGGTTGGCCATCCCCAGGCGGTCGGCCTGCACGGTTACTTCGCCCGGCGCGGCATTCTCCTGCGCCTGTTCGCCGAAACCCGCTGCCTGCGCTTCGGCCTGCCGCCCGACGAGGTCGGCTGGCAGCGCCTGGAGCAGGCTCTGCAGGAGATGCCGCGATGAGTTCCACGCTGATGGTGCAGGGCACCACCTCCGATGCCGGTAAAAGCACCCTGGTGACGGCCCTGTGCCGCTGGCTCAGGCGCCAGGGTGTCAGCGTGGTGCCATTCAAGCCGCAGAACATGGCGTTGAACAGCGCGGTGACCGCCGATGGCGGCGAGATTGGCCGCGCCCAGGCCGTACAGGCCCAGGCTGCCGGGCTGGAGCCGCATACCGATATGAACCCGGTGCTGCTCAAGCCCAACAGCGACACCGGCGCCCAGGTGATCATCCACGGCCGCGCCGTGGGCAATATGCAGGCAGTGGGTTACCACGATTACAAACGGGTGGCGCTGCAGGCGGTGCTGGAGTCGCATCGACGCCTCGGCGCACAGTATCCGGTGGTAATGGTGGAAGGCGCCGGCTCGCCGGCCGAGATCAACCTGCGCGCCAACGATATCGCCAACATGGGCTTTGCCGAGGCCGTTGACTGTCCGGTGATTCTGATCGCCGATATCGACAAGGGCGGGGTGTTCGCCCATCTGCTCGGCACCCTGGAACTGCTCTCGCCGAGCGAGCAGGCGCGGGTGCAGGGCTTCGTGATCAACCGTTTCCGTGGCGATATCGGCCTGTTGCAGCCGGGCCTGGACTGGCTGGAGCAGCGCACCGGCAAGCCGGTGCTGGGCGTGCTGCCGTACCTGATGGACTTCCACCTGGAAGCCGAGGATGCGATTGACGTGCGCCAGGCGCAGAAGGGCGCCGAGCAGCTCAAGGTGGTGGTACCGGTGTTGCCGCGCATCAGCAACCACACCGATTTCGACCCGCTGCGCCTGCATCCGCAGGTCGACCTGCAATTTATCGGCCCTGGCCAGGCCATACCGCCGGCCGACCTGATCATCCTGCCCGGCTCGAAGAGCGTGCGCGCCGACCTGGCCCATCTGCGTGCGCAGGGCTGGGAAGCGGCGATTGCCCGTCACCTGCGCTACGGCGGCAAGCTGCTCGGTATCTGCGGCGGCCTGCAGATGCTCGGCAATCGCATCGACGATCCGCTGGCCCTGGAAGGCCCGGCCGGCAGCAGCGCCGGGCTCGGCCTGCTGGATTTCGTCACCGTACTGGAAGCAGAAAAGCAGCTGCGCAACGTACAGGGCGTGCTGGGCCTGGAGCAGGCGGCGGTGAGCGGCTACGAGATCCATGCCGGAGTGAGTAGCGGCCCGGCGCTGGAGCGCCCGGCAGTCAGGCTGGACGATGGTCGTAGCGATGGAGTGAGCAGCTCCGACGGGCAGATCATCGGCACCTACCTGCATGGTCTGTTCGAGTCGAGTGCGGCCTGCGCCGCGCTGCTGCGCTGGGCCGGTCTGCGCGAGGTGCAGACGGTGGATTACCACGCCTTGCGCGAGCGTGATATCGAGCGCCTGGCCGACCTGGTCGAGGCGCATCTGGATACCGCTCGATTGCGCGAACTGTGTGGCCTGGAGAGAACCCTGAACGAGGCGAAACATGCTTGAACTGATCCTCGGTGGTGCGCGTTCCGGCAAGAGTCGCCTGGCCGAGCAACTGGCCGAAGGCAGCGGCCTGGCGGTGACCTATATCGCTACCAGCCAGGCGCTGGATGGCGAGATGAACGAGCGCATCGGCCATCACCGGGCACGGCGCCCGGCCTCTTGGGCGCTGGTGGAAGAACCGCTGGCCCTGGCTCGGGTACTGGGCGCACAGGCGGCGGCCGATCGCTGCCTGCTGGTCGACTGCCTGACCCTGTGGCTGACCAACCTGCTGATGCTGGACGACGACGGGCGTCTGCAGGCCGAGCGCGATGCGCTGCTGGCCTGTCTCGGCGAGCTGCCGGGGCGGATCATCCTGGTCAGCAACGAAACCGGCCTCGGCGTGGTGCCGCTGGGCGAGCTGACCCGGCGTTATGTCGATCTGGCCGGCTGGTTGCATCAGGACATCGCCGCGCGTAGCCAGCGCGTGGTGTTCACCGTCGCCGGCCTGCCCATGTTGCTCAAAGGAGAGCCGCTGTGAGTGCACAAGAGTGGTGGCAGCACGACTGCCGCGCAGTGAACCAGGCCGCCCGTGAGCAGGCTCTGGCGCGTCAGCAGCAACTGACCAAGCCGGCCGGCTCGTTGGGCCAGCTGGAGCAGCTGGCAGTGATCCTGGCTGGTCTGCAGGGCCGCGAGCGGCCGAGCGTGACGCTGCCCTGGATCGCCATCTTCGCTGGCGACCACGGGGTGGTCGAGGAGGGCGTGTCGGCCTTTCCGCAGGCGGTCACCGGGCAGATGCTGCGCAACTTCGTGGCGGGTGGCGCGGCGATCAGTGTGCTGGCCCGCCAGCTCGATGCCCGCCTGGAAGTGATCGACCTGGGCACCGCCGTGCCACTGGAGCCTCTGGCGGGTGTGCAGCACCTGCAGCTGGGCGCGGGCACGGCCAACCTGGCGCGTGAGGCGGCGATGACGCCGGCCCAGTGCCAGGCCGCCCTGGCGGCCGGGCAGGCCAGCGCGCAGCGGGCCCGTGCCGCCGGTGCCGAACTGTTTATCGGTGGCGAGATGGGCATCGGCAACACCACGGCAGCGGCGGCCCTGGCCTGCGCCTTGCTCGACCAGCCGGCCAGCGCCTTGGTCGGCCCCGGTACCGGGCTGGATGCTGGCGGCGTGGCGCACAAGGCGCAGGTGATCGAGCGTGCCCTGGCCCTGCACGCCGGGCAGCTGGACGAGCCGCTGGCAGTGCTGCAGCGTCTCGGCGGTTTCGAGATCGCTGCGCTGGCCGGCGCCTACCTGGCCTGTGCCCAGCAAGGTTTGCCGGTACTGGTCGACGGCTTTATCTGCACGGTGGCGGCGTTGTGCGCGGTGCGCCTGAATCCGGCCTGTCGCGACTGGCTGCTGTTTGCCCATCGTGGCGCCGAGCCGGGTCATCGCCTGCTGCTCGACGCTTTGCAGGGCGAGCCGCTGCTGCAGCTCGGCCTGCGCCTGGGCGAGGGCAGCGGGGCGGCGCTGGCAGTACCGCTGCTGCGCCTGGCCTGTGCGCTGCACAACGGCATGGCCACCTTTGCCGAGGCGGCGGTGTCGGATCGCCCGGCATGAGCCTGCGCCTTGACCTGCTACGGCATGGCGAAACCGAGCGCGGCGGTGGTTTTCGCGGCAGCCTCGACGATGCCCTGACCGCCAGCGGCTGGGCGCAGATGCGTGCCGCCGTGGCCGGCCGAAGTGGTTGGCAGGCGCTGGTCAGCTCACCGCTGCAGCGTTGTGCGCGTTTCGCCGAGGAGCTGGCTGAGCAGCACGGGCTGGCTCTGGAGCTGGAGCCTGATCTGCAGGAGCTGCATTTCGGCGAATGGGAAGGGCGTTCGGCCGCCGAACTGATGGACACCGCCGAGCGCGAGCTGGGCCTGTTCTGGCACAACCCCTATGCCTTCACTCCGCCGGGAGCCGAGCCGCTGGTCGAGTTCGAGGCGCGGGTGCTGGCTGCCCTGGCGCGCCTGCAGCAACGGCATGCCGGCCGCCATGTGCTGCTGGTGACCCACGGCGGGGTGATCAACCTGCTGGTAGCGCGGGCCCGCCAGTTGCCGCCTGAGCAGCTGATGCAGGTGGCCGCGCCTCATGGCGGATTGTTCAGTTTGCAGGTCGACGCCGATCTGCAGTTGCGGGAGTGCTGAGATGCGCCTGCCGCTGGCCCTGCTGATCGCCCTGCAGTTCCTCACCCGCCTGCCGGTACGCCTGCCAGGTATGCCGGCGTCGGCGGATATCGGCCGCTCGCTGCTCTGGTATCCGCTGGTGGGCCTGCTGCTTGGCGGCTTGCTGCTGGCCCTGCATCTGCTGCTGGGCGGTGCGCCGCTGCTGCTGCATGCGGCCTTGCTGCTGACGGCCTGGGTGGGGCTGTCCGGTGGCCTGCATCTGGATGGCCTGGCCGATACGGCGGATGCCTGGGTTGGCGGCTACGGCGACCGCGAGCGCACCCTGGAAATCATGAAGGATCCGCGCAGCGGGCCGATTGCCGTGGTGCTCTTGGTGCTGGTGCTGCTGCTCAAGTTCGTCGCGCTGGTCGCGTTGCTGCAGGCCGGGCAATGGGTGGCGCTGCTGCTGGCGCCCTGGCTGGGGCGCAGCCTGTTGCCGCTGCTGTTTCTGACGACGCCCTATGTGCGCGCCGGCGGCCTGGGCGAGGCGCTCAGCCAGCATCTGCCGCGCCAGCAGTTGCCGCTGCTGCTGGCGGTCAACGGCCTGGCCATGCTGGTCTTCGGCTGGAGTGGGCTGGCGGCCATCCTCGCCGCGCTGCTGGCCTTCTACCTGCTGCGCCGCGCCTTCGTCGCCCGCCTGGGGGGCACCACTGGCGATACCGCCGGGGCGCTGCTGGAACTGGCCGAATGCGCGGTGCTGGTGGCCCTGGCGCTGCTGTAGGGCGAGTGAAACCCGGGTGATCGGGGCGCGGGTTTCACCCGCCCTACGTTTCGATCTCAGCAACTGTTCCGCTTGGTTGCTTGGCAACTGTGCGGGCTTTTTGCCTGATGCGGGTATATACATCTAATCATGTTGCCAACCCACTGCCTGTGTACCAAGTTGCGCCGCGCCAGCCGCAGCGTGACCAAAGTCTACGACGATGCCCTTGCTGGCATCGGGATCAACGCTGCCCAGTATTCGCTGCTGAAGAACCTGCAGCGCCTGGGCCAGCCGAGCATCAGTACGCTGGCCGAAGCGCTGGGGCTGGATCGCAGCACCCTGGGGCGCAACCTCAAGGTGCTGGAGGGGCGCGGCCTGGTGCTGCTGGCCGGCGGCGAGGATCAGCGCAACCGCCTGGTCAGCCTGAGCGACGCCGGCAAGGCCTGCGTCAGCCAGGCGCTGCAGGTCTGGGAGCGGGCGCAGAAACACCTGGCCGAGCGGATTGGCAGCGAGCGGCGAGCCTTGCTGTTCGAACTGCTGGACGATCTGGAACGGCTCGACTGAGCCTTGTTGTTGCTATCAGGCGGGTGCCTGCCCGCAGAGGATGAATCATGACTTCCGTATGGCGTACCAGTGGCTGGGTGTTGCTCGGTGCTTCGCTGATCCTGGCGCTGTCGCTGGGTATCCGCCATGGCTTCGGCCTGTTCCTCACGCCGATGAGCAGCGAATTCGGCTGGGGGCGTGAAGTGTTCGCCTTCGCCATTGCCCTGCAGAACCTGATCTGGGGCCTGGCGCAGCCGGTCACCGGGGCGATTGCCGACCGTTTCGGCGCGCGCCGGGTGATCGCCGCTGGCGGCCTGCTGTATGCCGCCGGCCTGGCGCTGATGGCGCATGCCGACTCGGCGGCGTCGTTGTCGCTGAGCGCCGGCCTGCTGATCGGCATCGGCCTGTCCGGCACTTCCTTCTCGGTGCTGCTGGGCGTGGTCGGCCGCGCCGTGCCGCTGGAGAAACGCAGCATGGGCATGGGTATCGCTGCCGCGGCCGGTTCCTTCGGCCAGTTCGCCATGCTGCCGGGCAGCCTCGGCCTGATCGGCTGGCTGGGCTGGTCGGCCGCGCTGCTGGCGCTGGGCCTGCTGGTGGCGCTGATCATGCCGCTGGCGCTGATGGTGCGTGACCAGCCGCTGCCGGCCCAGGGTGCCGAACAGAGCCTGGGCGAGGCGCTGCGCGAGGCCTGCAGCCACCCCGGCTTCTGGCTGCTGGCGCTGGGCTTCTTCGTCTGCGGCTTCCAGGTGGTATTCATCGGCGTACACCTGCCGGCTTACCTGGTCGACCAGCACCTGGCGGCCAAGGTCGGCACCACGGTGCTGGCGCTGGTCGGCCTGTTCAACGTGTTCGGCACCTATATCGCCGGTTGGCTCGGCGGGCGGCTGTCCAAGCCGCGCCTGCTGACTGCACTGTACCTGCTGCGCACGCTGGTGATCGTGGCCTTCGTCTACTCGCCGCTGAGCGAGTGGAGCGCCTATGCCTTCGGCGTGGCCATGGGCCTGCTGTGGCTGTCCACGGTGCCGCTGACCAATGGCACGGTGGCCACCCTGTTCGGCGTGCGCAACCTGTCGATGCTCGGCGGCATCGTGTTCCTCTTCCACCAGCTCGGCGCCTTCCTCGGCGGCTGGCTGGGCGGCTATCTGTATGACCATACCGGTAGCTACCAGCTGGTCTGGCAGCTGTCGATCCTCCTCGGGCTGCTGGCGGCGGCGCTCAACTGGCCGGTGCGCGAGCAGCCGGTGGAACGTCTGCGGGCGGCGGAGGCCGCGTGAGCAGGGCGCTTGCCGGCGGGCTGGTGGCGCTGCTTGTCGCCTTGCTCGGCCTGGCCTGGTGGGGCTGGCAGTATGGCGGCCTTGCCCTGCTGCAACTGAACATGAGCCTGTGCTGATTGTTCTGCCCGGCGCAGGCGAGTAGCGTTGGCTCATCGTCATTGCCGAGGTAGGCATCATGTTCATCCGATTCACCGCCGCTAACGTGCTACTGGCGCTGGGCGGGCTGGTTCAGGCGGCCGACTGCCCGCCCTTGCTCAAGGAACAGGGCCAGTTGCAGCAGTTGCGCTCGAAAGAGCAGATCGACCTGTGCCAGCGCTTCGCTGGCAAGCCGCTGCTGGTGGTCAATACCGCCAGCCACTGCGGCTTCGCTCCGCAGTTCAAGGGTCTCGAAGTCTTGTATCAGCGCTATAGGGGCCAGGGCCTGGAAGTGCTGGGCGTGCCGTCCAACGACTTCAAGCAGGAAGACGCCGACAGCAGCGAGACGGCCAAGGTGTGCTTCGTCAATTACGGCGTGACCTTCACCATGAGCGAGGCGCAGCACGTCAGTGGCGACGAGGCGGTGCCGCTGTTCCGTCAGTTGGCCGAGCAGAGCAGCACGCCGCGCTGGAACTTCTACAAGTACGTGGTGGGCCGCGACGGCAAGGTAATCGCCAGCTTCTCCAGCCTGACCAAGCCGGACGACGAGGATTTGCAGGCGGCCATCGAACAGGCCATCGCCACTCAGCCGTGATTCCTGCGGGCAGAAAAAAGCCGGGCAATGCCCGGCTTTTTCATGTCACTAGTTTGTGTAGAGCTTGTTTAGGGGCTTTTGAGCTAGAGTCAGGCAAGGCGAAATTGGGTGAGGACGCGGAGTTTACGAGGTGTAAATGAGCAGTCCGAACCCAATTTCAACGCAGCATGGCCGACGATCAAGAGACCCTAGGCACGCTCTTAGAAGCGATAGGTGATCTGCGCACCCAGACCATGGGCGCTGTTCTTGTAGGTGGCGCTGTAGCCCGGTGCTACTTCCACCGAGACATTGCCTGCGCTCATTTCGGTGGCGGCCTGGTTGACCTTGGCTTCGTTCTCGCGCAGGTAGGAGTAGGCCACGTCGATGGTCATGTCGGCAGTTGGCGACCAGCCGGCACCCAGGGAGAACACCTTGCGGTTGCCCACCGGGATACGCACGGTGCGGTTGTCGTTGGCGGTCGGCGCGGCGTCGATGGCGAAGCCGGTACGCAGAACCCACTGCGGGTTGAGCTGGTAGGAGGTGCCGATGGCGAAGCCCCAGGTGTCCTTCCACTTCATCTCTTCGCTGACTTCGGCCAGCGGGGTGCTGCCGAGGATGCTCGGAGTGCCTTCGTTCTCTACCACGATGGCCTGCAGGCGGCTCCAGCGGGTCCAGGTGGCGCCGCCGTAGAGGGTCCACTTGTCGTCCAGCTTGTAGGTCAGCGAGGTATCGACCGACTCGGGGGTGGTGAAGTCCAGCTGGGCGTCGTACTCGCCATTGAACTGGCTGAAGATCGGGCCGTCGCCGCCGCCGATCTTGGTGCGGCCTTCGAGGGTGTAGTCGACCTTGGAGTGGTAGGTCAGACCCCAGGCCAGTTGGTCGGTGACGTCCACCAGCACGCCGATGTTGTAGCCGACGGCGGTGTCGTCGCCCTTGATGTTGACCGAGGTGTCGCCATCGCCGAGCAGGGCGCCATCGTTCAGCTTGCTGGTCAGCTTGCCGTCGATCTTGTTGAAGGTCGGGCCGAAGCCAACGGACACGCGGTCGTTGATCTGGTAGCTCAGGGTCGGTTGCAGGGTGATCACCTGCACCTTGCTGTACTGGCCCTTGTAGCGGCCGCCGAAGCTCTTCTCGTAGTCGCTGATCAGGGCGAAGGGCACGTAGACGCCGACGCCGAAATGCCAGTCTTCGTTGAGCGGCGTGGCGATGTAGCCGAACGGCACGGAGGCCAGGGGCACCATGTCACCCTTGTGGGTTTCGGCGCTGGAGTCGTCGATGTCGACCTTGGCGTCGATCATCGCCATACCGGCGACCACTTCGGTGCGCTTGAGCTTGCTCAGGCCAGCCGGGTTGCCGTAGAGGGTCGAGGCATCCTGGGCGGCCGAGGCGCGGCCGGCGAAGGCGGTTCCCATACCGCTGACGCTTTGTTCGTTGATGGCAAGTCCGTTGCCCAAGCTGTGGGTGGAAATGGCGCTGACGGCCAGGGCGAGGGTGGTCTTCAACCAGGTTTGTTTCATCAGGGAACTCGCGTTCAGCAAAAACAGGGGGCGGCAAACTAACCCTTTTGCCCTGCCTTGCCAACCGCTCTAGATCGCATTTGTTTGGACTATTGGCGAAACCTATCCGAGCTATCTATCTGACTGTTGGGTCAGTTCGTGGCGGGGTTGTTCAGGCCGCCTGATGCTGCTGGCCGATGCATTGTTGCCAGGCACTGAGGAAGTCGCGCAGGCGACCGTGAGGGTGGAAAACCTGACGCCAGATGCGCGCCAGGGCGTGCAGGTCGTCGGCGGCGGGCAGCACGGTCTGCTGCTGTTCCACCAGCAGCCAGGCAATGGCCGTGGCGTAGCGCAGGTTGACTGCCAGTTCCAGGTGCGGGGCGCTGAGAAAGGCATGCTGGCTGGCCAGGCCGCGCACCAGGCTGGCCAGTTCGGGATCCCGGGCCAGGTGCTGATCCCACAGCTGGCGATGGCGTTGGGCGCTGATGTGGTAGAGGCCATGGCCATGCTGGTCGCCGAGGGCCGAACCGAGCTCCGACTGGCTGGCGGCGGCCCCCAGCAGCAGGGCTTCGGCGGTGGCAGAGTGGCGCCCGAGGTAGAGCAGGGTAGGGCGGATGACGTACTGGCAGAGTTCGCTGGCGGCAATACCCATGGAGTCCCCCGATAGGGTGCCGGTGGGGTCAGGTGCCTGGCAGCTGTTCTTGGTTTTAATAAAGACCCCACCGGGAGCGGGGTTAGCCGCTCGATTTGAAGTGTAGTGCGACAAACCGGCTGTAAAGGGCTGTTTTTAAACTGTTTAAGGATTTTGATCGTAGCTGATATGCCGCTCGGTGCTTAAAAGCACCGGGCTGGTAGCGGCTGGAAGTCAGGGCTGGTGTGCCCTTGCCGCGGCGAGGCCGGGCAAGGGCGAGCTGGCAGGCGGGGCTCAGAGGTGCTCGATGGTCAGGGTGGAGAAGCTCACGGAGCCGGCTTCGGTGGTATCGCCGACATTGTCCTGCACGTAGGCGCCGGCCTTGAAGTACATGTTCTGCGTGGCCCAGGCGCTGTCCAGCTTGCCCGTCCACTTGTAGGTGCTGCTGGTGGAGGTCTTCACCGCAATGGCCAGGGTGCCGCTGGGCGTCAGGCGAATGCTGTAGGTGAAGTTCTGGCCCAGGGCCACGCCGGTGAAGATGGTGGTGCTGACGGTGTCGGCGCCGGGCGTGAGGCGGTAGATGGCGACGATGTTGCCGGTCTTGGTGTCGCTCTTGTACTGGTAGGAGAGCTTGAGGGGCGGGTCGTCGCCTTCGACGTTGTGAATCTGGCCGATGACGATCTTGCCGGTGGACGGTACTTGGGTGACCTTCAGGGTGGCCTTCAGGTAGTTGTCGGCCGCGCTGTACTTCCAGTTGCGCTCGTCGCCATTGGCATAGGTCTCGCGCAGTTCGCTGCGCGGGTACTTGGCATTGGGCGTGGTGGTGCCATTGACCGGAGCCCAGAAGAAGATGGCGCCGTTGATGTTCTGGAAGTAATCGTCCTGGTAGCCGCCGGCGAGTTGCGGGGTTTCGATGGTGGTGGCTGGCTGGCCGACGGGGATGGTGAGGTTCCAGGTGTTGAGATCGATCATGAGGCAAAGGCTCCGAAAAGAGGCGGTGGATCATTCGGAGCGCAGATCGAATCCGGATCTGTAACTGCCCGGCCTGCTTGCCGGTAACTCGCACACTGAATGAAGCGACTGGATGCCAGTTGTTGTGCCTGTTTTATGGCGTCAGCAAGTTGGCATGGGCGCTTTATACGGATTGCCGGGGGCGAGGTTAAGTGCCGTTTGTCGCACTTGTGGCGCCATTAAATTGGCGCACTTCGGAACGGAGATTCCTATTCCTCTATTGGGTGCTTGAGTCGCAAGGATTTTTTGCCACGCACCTGTCCGCTTGGTTAGGGCTGCGCTGGCACAGGCGACCTAGAGCGGATCGTGCAGTTTTGTGATGGCCGCCACAGTAGGCCGGTCGGCAAGAAACAGGCGCCGGAAGGCGCCTGGGAAGCAGGGAGAGGCTGGGCTATTGCGGACTGCGATAAGGCAGTCCGCTTCCATCGCCCGGGGCTATTTTCCGGGCATCAGTAGCAGGCGTTTGCTGCCATAGACCTTGTCGATGTTGCGCGACTGGAAGGGGAAGCTCATGTAGCCGCCCTTGAGCCAAGCCTCGATGCCGTCGGCATAGTGCGGGCTGGCCGGATTGCCGGACTGGCCGGAGCTGTTGACGCCGATCAGTGGCTCTTCGCGGCCGAAGTCGACGACGATGCGCATGGCCGGGATCAGCCAGGTGTCGAAGTCGTTGCCCCAGTGATAGGCGGAAACGTTCAGCGTGCTGTGGTCGCCGCCGGCGGGATAGGGGCCGCGATTCAGGTAGCCGGCAACGCTCTCGATGCTGCTGCGTTGGCTGGCGCTCAGGTAGGGCGCCATATGGCTGGCATCGCTAACCCAGTTGTAGCTGTGCAGCTTGCCCCACTGCCAGGCGCTGCGGTTGCTACCCAGCTTGCTCTCGAGGAAGGTCACCGCGGCTGCCAGGCTACGGGCGAGGATGGCCGGCTTGTCTTCCTTCTGCGCGGTCTTGAGGTCATCCCAGAACGGGCTGTCGTCGCGGCCGAGCAGGTGGTCGGCCTGGGCCGAATAGGAGTTGTCGGCAGTGTTGACCAAGGCTTGCCAGGCCGGGCTGTCCTGGCCGAGTTCGTCGGCGAAGGTCTGTTTGGCGCTTTCCTGGAGGAAGGCACTGTACAGCGCAGCATCCGCCGAGCTGGCACTCAGGCGGCCGTCGAAGGCCATCAGTCGGTCGTAGGCTTCGCGGGCCTTGGCCCGCTCACCGGCAGGCAGGGCGTCGATGGCCTGCTTCAGTGGTGCGGCCATACCCGGTGCCTCGAACATCGCCTGCAACTTGCCGGCGAAGGGCGTGGTCTGGTCGTACTGCATGGCGATCATGCTCTGTTGATCCTGCTTGCCGGCGCCGGCCAGCTGAGCGATGCGCTCGGCCCGCTCCGGATAGAACCACGAGTTGGACAGCTGCATGCCGTAGCCGCGCGGCACCGTGCGGTTGTTGGCGGTGCCCAGCCAGCCCTGCTGCGGATCCTGGTCGTAGGGGTGGAGCATGGAGTCGGCGTAGCCGTCCCAGTCGTAGGCGCCGTCCCAGCCCGGCGAAGGCACCAGGCCGAGACCGGCCTTGCGGTTGGGGAAGCGCCCGGTGACCTGCCAGCCGATGTGCTGGGCGTCGGCGAACACCAGGTTGAGGGCCATGGCGCGCACCTCGCGGGTGGCCTCGAAGGCCTGTTCCACCGATTGCGCGCGGGACAGGTCGAAGAAGGCGTCCAGCGAGGTGTCGGCCTCGAGCTGCGGGGTGCACAGCGCCAGGCCATAGCCGCTGGCGAACGATAGCGGCTGCAGCGGCATCTTGCGCTCGCCCAGGGCGCTGTTGAGCAGCGGGCCGTGGCGGGTCTCGAAGACGCTTTCGCGGATCGGCCGCTGGCCCTTGATGAAGAAGGTTTCCTGACGCTCGATGGCCGGCAGCCATTTGCCGTCGGCCTGGTAATAGAGGCGGCTGCCTTCGCGCTTGACCTTCTCCAGGAACAGATCCTGGTTGTCGCCCATGACCATGGTCATGCCCCAGGCCAGCTTGCCGTTGTAGCCGGCGACTATGCCCGGCACGCCGGCGATGGAGACGCCGGCGGCCTGGAATTTCGGCGAGCGGATCTGCACGAAGTTCCACGCCGAGGGCATCGACAGCGGCAGGTGGGTGTCGTTGGCCAGCAGGCTCTTGCCGCTCTTGCTGCGCTGCGGGGCGATGGCCCAGTTGTTGGAAGCGGCGACGCCGAGCATGTTCAGTGCGGCGACCTGGCCGGCAGCCTGGTCGACCGCGGCCAGGCCGGGGATCTTGCCGGCAAGGCTCAGGCCGCGCAGCTTCTCGGCTTCCTCGAACGGCAGCGGCTCGTCCGGATAGGTCGGCAGCAGCCAGGCCAGCTTGTCGCTGCCGACCTTGCCGGCCAGTACCAGCGAAGCGATCTCCTCCTGCAGGTTGACCGACAGGCCGAAGTTGAGCAGGCAGAACACCAGCACCGAGTCTTCCGGCTTCCAGTAGGGCGGCCGGTAGCCGGACTCGGCCAGATCCATCGGCAGCTTGTCCTGGTAGCGGAACAGGTAGGCGTTGACGCCGCGGGCATAGACCTCGAAGAACTTCTTCATGCGCGGCGAGGCGTTCTTGTACAGCACCTCGGCGCTGCGCTTGAGGTTGACCGTGCGCATGAAGCGGTCGATTTCCAGTACCCCGGGGCCGCTCATCTCCGCCAGGCGACCTTCGGCCAGCAGGCGCATGCCGACCATCTGGCTGAGGCGGTCGCTGGCGTGCACGTAGCCCAGGGCGAACAGCGCGTCGTGGAAGGTGGTGGTCTCGATCAGCGGCATGCCCAGCGGGTTGCGTCGTACCACCACACTCTGCGCCAGGCCCTGCACGCGGACGATGCCCTGATCCGGCGGTACGCTGGCGGCATAGCGGCTATTGAGGAACGACTGGCAGCCGCCGAGCAGCAGGGTGCTGCACAGGGTGGTAGCGGCGGCGACGAATGCGGAACGGTTGAGCAGGCGCGAACCCATGAACTGGCTCCTGGCGCAGGGAGTCGGAGAATGGGCGAATTGTAGAGGGCACAGGTGGGGCGGTGGTAGGGGCCAGGCGGCCGGGGCAGGGCGCGGAGGCCCTGCCGGGGTGTTCAGATCAGGCGCCGTGGCACTTCTTGAACTTTTTCTGGCTGCCACAGGGGCAGGGATCATTGCGCCCGACTTCCTTCAGCGGGTTGCGCACCGGCTCCTGGTGGTGGTTGCAGTGCGGGCCGTGCACATGGCCGTCATCATGGTGGTGATCGTGGTCATGATCATGGTTGCAGTCCGGGCCGTGGACGTGGGCTTGCTGGGTCATGGGGAATCCTCCGGGATGTAATTGCCGGGGATTATCTCGCCATTACGCGTCAGGTGCACGCTGCGACCGAACAACAGGCCGGTTTTCACTTCGCCGCGCAGGCTGTAGCGGATCGGCTGCTCGGGGTTGTCCAGGGCTTCGACTATGTCTTTCAGGTGGCGCCAGAGGTTGGTGCGTACCGGTACCGAGAACTCCTGGTGGCCGCGGGCGGGCACGTCGAACCAGTCGCTGGAGGCACCGCTGGCCAGGGGCACGCCGTTGAGCTGCACGGCGTAGTCGAGGCCGCGCACCGGGAAGTCCTGGCCATTGGGGTTGTCGATGCGAAAGCGCAGGATGAACTGTTGCTCCAGCAGCTTGGCCTTGACCACGTCGACCTTGAGCAGGCGCACCTGCGGATCCTCGAAGTCGTCGCTGAACCAGCTGCTGCAGCCGCCCAGGGCGGTGCATAAAGCGAGTATCAGGCCGATCGATCTGAACATGCGCGCCTCCCGTGCTTGGCCCCAGTTTAACAAGCACGGGTCGGCCTGCCATGGGCTGTTCTGGGAAAAAAACTGCGCCATACTGGGGGCCGAATTGGACAGGAGTGTGACCATGAGCCTCTACGAGATTGCCTTTGCCGGGCAACTGGTGCCAGGCGCCCAGCCGGAGCTGGTGCGGGAGAACCTGGCGCGGCTGTTCCAGGCCGACGAGCAACGCATTGCCCTGCTGTTCTCCGGGCGGCGCATCGTGATCAAGAGCAACCTGGATGCAGTCGGCGCGGAAAAGTACCGCGCCACCCTGGAGCGCGCGGGGGCGGTGGCCATCGTCCAGTCCCTGGCGGTGGAAGAGGTCGAGCTGGCGCCGCCGCCGGCCGCACCGGCGCCGGCACCACAGCCGCAGGTTGCCGCTGCAGCCGCGCCAGTGGCGGCTGTTGCCAGCGCCGCGCCTGGCGCCCGGGTGGTACCGCGCGACGAATACATGGCGGCCTTCGCCGATGTCGAGGCACCGGACTTCGGCATCGCCCCGGTAGGCGCCGATCTGCAGGATGCCCGCCCCGATGCGCAGGCGCCGCAGGTTGACCTGAGTCAGTTCAGCCTGGCCCCGGTGGGCAGCGACATGGGCCAGGCCAAGGGCACGCCGGCCGCACCGCCGCCGGATACGTCCCATCTCAAGCTGCAGTAAGAACAAGGCCCTCATTCGAGGGCCTTGTCATTTCACAGGTAAGGGGCGCAGCACTTCTTGAATTTCTGCCCACTGCCACAGGGGCAGGGATCGTTGCGCCCGGCTTTGAGCGCAATGGTCGGGTCGATGAAGTACCAGCGCCCGGCGTGCTGGACGAACGCCGAGCGTTCGCGGTGGCTGTGTTCGCCACTACCGTCGTGCCAACGCGCGGTAAAGGTGACGAAGGCGTGCTCGGGCTGGCCGCCGATCAGCTCGGCACTTTCCACCTCCAGCCCCAGCCAGGTGCTGCCGAGGCTCCAGGTGCGGATGGCCTCGCGGTCGAGCCCGGCCTGCTGGGCTGGCAGGGTGGTGGCCAGCAGGTAGTCGATCTGGCCCAGGGCGTAGGCGCTGTAGCGCGAGCGCATTAGGATTTGCGCGCTGGGCGCCGGAGTGCCGGCGTGGTAATGGCCGCAGCAGCGCTCCAGGATGTCGCCGCTGCCGCAGGGGCAGGCTTCATTCATGGGCTACCACCAGTACTTGCCGAAGTTTTCTGGGTTGGCCCAGAACTTGGCGTTGAGCCAGTCGGGGATCTGCTTGTAGTCGTGCAGGTCGTAGCTGAACAGGTGCAGGCACTGTTCTTCGCGCTGGAAACGCGCATCGATACGCAGGCCGAGGGCGAAGAAGTCGGCTTCCTGCCAGCCGCAGGCGTTCAGGTCGGCGAGCACGGCCAGGCGGCTGGCGTTGAGGTTGCGGATACCGCCGAGCAGTTCCAGCCCGGTGCGTTTGGGCAGGTGTTCCAGGCAGTCTACCAGCAGGGCCAGCTCGAAGCGCTGGGCTGCCGTCGCTTTGTCCAAGGGCTCTGCCGGTACCTGATGGATATGGCTCGCGGGGTGGGCTTCGGCAAACGCGGCGACGGCCGGAATGTCGCCGGCGCCTACCAGCAGCAGGCTGCCGGGCTGGTAGCGGTCGAGCAGGGCGGCGATGGCCTGCTGCGGCGTTTGTGGTGCACTCATGGAGGTCTCTTGGCCGGTTATTGAATCTGTTTGGCTCTAGATTGGCGGATTTTAATAGCGCCGTCTTTAATTCTAAGGCATCGGGATAAACCGATCTTTCGAGGAGAGCAGCAGATGAGTATGGTAAGGACAGCAGTACCTTTGATTCTATGCGGAAGCCTGCTGGCAGGTTGTGCCACTGGGCCGGAAACCGATTGGCCGCCTTGTGCGTTGATCGGTGGTGTTGCTGGGGCCGGGCTCGGGGCTACCGAAAGCGCGTCCTGGGCTGCCGGCGGTCTGGGCGTTGGTGCAATCACTGCTGCGGCCTATTGCTGGGTGCACGGCGACCAGGACGGCGACGGCGTGGTCAACAAGCTCGACGATTGCCGCGACACGCCGAAAGGCACCAAGGTCGACGAGAAGGGCTGCCCGCTGCCGGAGCCGGTTGCAGTGGTCGAGGAAGCGGTAGTGGCCGAGCCGGTACGGGTCGAGCTGGACGTCAAGTTCGACTTCGACAAGTCCAAGGTCAAGGAAGAAAGCTACGGCGATATCAAAGCCCTGGCCGACTTCATGGCGCAGTACCCGCAAACCACCACCACGGTTGAAGGCCACACCGACTCCGTGGGCACCGACGCCTACAACCAGAAACTGTCCGAGCGCCGTGCCAACGCCGTGCGTGACGTGCTGGTCAATCAGTACGGCCTGACTCCGGATCGTGTCAGCGCCGAGGGTTATGGCGAGTCGAAACCGGTTGCCGACAACGCCACCGCCGAAGGCCGTGCCATCAACCGTCGCGTTGAGGCTGAGGTCGAAGCGCGTCCGTAAGCCCCGTGCCCCGTACAAGTCGGCGGCCGCTGGCTTGTACACTTAGGGGGACGGGTCTTTACTCCTGTGTTACCGGTATTCAACCGGTGACACAGGAGATCACCGCCATGAGAACAAGACTCTCAAGGGCTGCAGTACCCCTTCTCTTGGTCAGCAGTGTTCTTTCTGGTTGCGTCACTACTTCCAGTACGGGAGATGCGCCGCTCAACCAAGGGAACTGGCCTATTTGTACGGCGATTGGTGGCCTGGCCGGAGGCGGTCTTGGCGCAATCGAAAGTTCAGCCTGGGCAGCTGGAGGTGCGGTGGCCGGTGCGGTCGTCGGTACCCTGGTTTGCTATGCCCAGGATGGCGATCAGGATGGCGATGGCGTTTTCGACCGTCGCGACCGTTGCCCCGATACCCCGCCCAATACCCCGGTTCGTCACAATGGCTGCCCGTTGCCGGTCTATCCGAGCAATGAGGAGCCGGCTGCGCCGATTGCCGAAGTGAGCGATGCGGTGCGCGTCGAGCTGGATGTGAAGTTCGACTTCGACAAGTCAGTGGTCAAGGAAGAGAGTCAGGCCGATATCAAGGCGCTGGCCGACTTCATGGGCCAATACCCGCAGACCACTACAGTGGTTGAGGGTCACACTGACTCCAAGGGTACCGATGCCTACAACCAGGGTTTGTCTGAACGCCGTGCCAATGCGGTACGTGACGTGCTGGTCAACCAGTATGGCGTGGGCGGTGATCGTGTATCGGCGGTGGGTTATGGCGAGTCGAGACCGGTGGCCGACAACGGCACCGACGAAGGCCGCGCCGTCAACCGTCGCGTAGAGGCGGCAGTCGAGGCCAAGCCTTAGCTGGCCGACACTGTTGCCCTGCAGTTCACTCCTGCGTTGTCGGCATGCCGATGACGCAGGAGTTCCCAACCTTGTGCAATCGACCCGCAGGCCTCAGAACATGGGCCGGGATGCCGCGATGGCAACCAGCGCCAGGCCGACCAGCAGGTTGATCCCCACCAGTTTGCGAATGCGCCCCAGTGCTTCTCCACCCGCCGGCCAGTTCTGCGCCGCGACGGCCTTGCGCAGCTCCGGCAGCAACAGCGCCTGGATGCGCAAGAACAGGGCAAGCATGACGATGTACAGGCCGATCATGATGTGTACGTAGCGCGGCGCCGTCTCGAAGCCGGCAAAGCGCAGCTGCAGCATGCCCATGCCTGATACCGGCAGGGCCAGCACGGCGATCCATACCCACACAAAGAAGCGCCGGAACACCTCGGCCCACAGCGTCAGGCGGGCAGGGGCCTCGAGCACGCTCACCGCGGCGGGGCGCAGGATCATCCAGGCGAAGAACATGCCGCCGACCCAGATCAGGGCGGCCAGGACATGCAGGGCGTAAAGGGCGGCGAAGACAGTCATCGGCTTGTCGGCTCCGGGACGGTTAAAGATGGCGCGCGAGCATAACCTATCGGTAAACTACTGAGAATTTATCCAGTTTTTTGCCCCCATGCTCAGTCCCGAACTCAAGTCCCAGATCCAGGGTGCCTACAGCCGCTTCCTCGAAGCCAAGAGCCTCAAGCCGCGTTATGGCCAGCGCCTGATGATCGCCGAGATCGCCAAGGTGCTGGGCGCGATCCGGCACAACGACGAGGGGCAGCGGGACGGCGAACCGGCCGTGGTGGCAGTGGAGGCGGGCACCGGTACCGGCAAGACCGTGGCCTACAGCCTGGCCGCGATCCCTACGGCCAAGGCCGCCGGCAAGCGCCTGGTGATCGCTACGGCGACCGTGGCGCTGCAGGAGCAGATCGTGCACAAGGATCTGCCCGATCTGCTGCGCAACAGCGGGCTGAACTTCAGCTTTGCCCTGGCCAAGGGCCGCGGCCGCTACCTGTGCCTGTCTAAGCTGGACATGCTGCTGCAGGAAGGCGAGGCCCAAGGTGCCACGGCCCAGTTGTTCGCTGAGGAAGGCTTTCGTCTGGATGTCGACGAGAGCAGCCAGAAGCTGTTCACCGGCATGATCGAGAAGCTCGCCGGCAACCGTTGGGATGGCGACCGCGACAGCTGGCCGGAAGAGCTGGAGGATCAGGTCTGGAGCCGCCTGACCACCGACCATAGCCAATGCACCAACCGCCATTGCCCGAACTTCGGCCAGTGCGCCTTCTACAAGGCGCGCGAGGGCATGGGCAAGGTCGACGTGATAGTCACCAACCACGACATGGTGCTGGCCGACCTGGCCCTGGGCGGCGGTGCCGTGCTGCCCGATCCGCGTGAAACCCTGTATGTGTTCGACGAAGGCCACCACCTGCCGGACAAGGCCATCGGCCACTTCGCCCATTTCACCCGCCTGCGCAGCACCGCCGACTGGCTCGGCCAGGTGGAGAAGAACCTGACCAAGCTGCTGGCCCAGCATCCGCTGCCCGGCGAGCTTGGCCGCCTGATCGAGGGCGTACCGGAACTGGCGCGCGAGCTGCGCACCCAGCAGCAGTTCATGTTCAGTGCCTGCGAGCAGTTGGCCGACTTCAAGGCCGGCGAGGACATGGAGGGGCGCGAGCGACCCCGTCACCGCTTTGTCGGCGGCCTGGTGCCCGAGCACCTGCGTGAGCTGGGCATCGAGCTGAAGAAAGGCTTCGCCAAACTCACCGATGTGTTCACCCGCCTGACCGAGCTGCTCAAACAGGCGATGGACGATGAAGCCAGTGGCGTGGGCGTTTCCAGCGGCCAGGCGGAGGAGTGGTACCCGCTGTTCGGCAGCCTGCTGGCCCGTGCCCAGGGCAACTGGGAACTGTGGGTCGCCTTCACCGTGGAAGACCCGCAGGACAGCCCGCCGATGGCGCGCTGGCTGACCCTGGCCGAGGGCGGTGCGCTATTCGATATCGAGGTCAACGCCAGCCCGATCCTCGCCGCCGAAACCCTGCGGCGCAATCTGTGGAACGTCGCCTACGGCGCCCTGGTGACCTCGGCCACGCTGACCGCGCTGAACAGCTTCGACCGCTTCCGCATGCGCGCCGGCCTGCCCAAGGCGGCGGTCACCGCGGTGGTGCCGAGCCCCTTCCTGCATGCCGATGCCGGTGTGCTCAAGGTGCCTGACCTCAAGGCCGACCCGCGTGATGCGGCGGCGCATACCGCGGCCATCGTGCGCGATCTGCCGGGGCTGGTCGAAGGTTCGCGCGGCACCCTGGTGCTGTTTTCCTCGCGCAAGCAGATGCAGGAAGTGTTCGACGGCCTCGAGCGCGACTGGCGCAAGCGCGTGCTGATCCAGGGCAACCTGTCCAAGCAGGAGACCCTGAACAAGCACAAGGCGCGAGTCGACGACGGCGAGGACAGCGTACTGTTCGGCCTTGCCAGCTTTGCCGAAGGGGTCGACCTGCCGGGTGCCTATTGCGAGCACGTGGTGATCGCCAAGATCCCCTTCGCTGTGCCGGACGACCCGGTGGAAGCGGCGCTGGCCGAGTGGATCGAGGCGCGCGGCGGCAACCCGTTCATGGAAATCGCCGTGCCGGATGCCTCGCTGAAACTGGTGCAGGCCTGTGGCCGCCTGCTGCGTACCGAAGAGGATCGCGGCACCATTACCCTGCTGGATCGCCGTGTGGTGACCCAGCGCTACGGCAAGGCCATTCTCAACGCCTTGCCACCGTTTCGCCGTGAAATAAGCTGACTGACCCGTGCCAAGGAGAAGGCTGCATGCCCCAGATGCCCCGTTCCATCCTCATCACCGGCTGCTCGACCGGCATCGGTTATGCCACGGCTGTCGCCTGTCGGGCGGCGGGCTGGCAGGTGTTTGCCTCGGCGCGCCAGGCCGAGGATGTGGTGCAGCTGCAGAGTGAAGGCTTCAACGCCATCCAGCTCGATCTCAACGAGCCGGCCAGTATCCATAGTGCCCTGGCCCAGGTGCTGGCGCAGACCGGCGGCACGCTGGATGCGCTGTTCAACAACGGCGGCTACGGCCAGCCCGGCGCCATCGAGGATCTGCCGCGGGTAGCCTGGCGCGAACAGTTCGAGACCAATGTGTTCGGCCCCGCCGAGCTGACCGCTGCGGTGCTGCCGGTAATGCGCCGCCAGGGCCACGGGCGCATCCTGTTCAACAGCTCGGTGCTGGGCTATGCCGCGCTGCCGCTGCGCGGTGCCTACAACGCCTCCAAATTCGCCATCGAAGGCCTGGTCGATACCCTGCGCCTGGAACTGGTCGGCAGCGGCATCGAGGCGGTGCTGATCGAACCGGGGCCGATCATTGCGCGCTTTCGCGCCAACAGCCTGCTGGCCCTGCGCAAGCATGTGGACACCAGTCGCGGTGCCCACAGCGCCAGCTACGAGCTGATGGAGGAGCGCCTGGCCAAGGAGGGCGCCGCAGTGAAGTACACCCTCCCGGCGGAGGCAGTGGCTGAGGCCGTGCTGCAGGCGCTGCGCAGCCGCGTGCCGCGCACCCGCTACCCGGTGACGGTGCCGGCCAAGCTGTTCCGCGTGCTCAATCGCCTGCTGCCGGATCGCTGGCTCGACCGGATGAAAGGCGGCACCGTCTGACGCCGGCGTGAGCTGGCGCAAGTCGATGGCGCGGGCGGCCTGCTAGTCTGCCGCCATCGCTCATGGATGAACCCGAGGGACAAGGATGAACCTGCACGATCTGGCCGCACGTACGGCCCTGGTACTGGAAACCAACAACCTGCGCGGCGGCGCCGACCTGGACAAGGTCGCCGCCAGCCTCGGCCGCCTGTTCGACCATCTGCAAGGGCAGAGCCTGGCGCTGAGCCGGCTGGCCCAGGTGGTGGTGACCCACGACGGCTTGCCGGCAGAGGTGTGTGCCGAGCTGGCGCGCCGTTCCAGCCTGGCGCTGCAATTCGTGCTGATCGACGCCAGCACCGGCTACTACGCGGCGAAGAACGCCGGCTTTGCTGCCACCTCGGCCGAGCAGTGCGCCTATGTGGTATTCGCCGACGCCGACTGCATCCCCGCTGCCGACTGGCTTGAGCAGCTGCTCCTGCCGCTGTGCGCCGCGCAGCCGCCGGCCGTGGTGGCCGGACGTACCAGCTATAGCAGCAGCCTGGCCGGCACGGCGCTGACCACCCTCGACTTCATGTACTTCCCCAGCCCGCTGCAGGCCGGGGCTACCCGTAATTTCTACGCCAACAACGTGGTGTTCCGTCGCGATGTATTCGCCGAGCACGCCTACCAGGCGCTGGATGGCGTGTACCGCGCCCATTGCCAGGTGCTCGGCCTGAACCTGCAGGCGGCCGGCATCGCCCTGCACTATGCTGCCGCTGCCCACACTGAACACCGCCTGCCGGACACCCGTGGCGAAGCTCTCAAGCTGCGCTGGATGCGTGGTCAGGACTCGGTCGGTCTGACGCCCTATCTGGTGCGTGCCTACCTGCCGCAGCGCCTGCACTGGTTCGCCCGCAGCGGCCCGCTGGCGCCGCTGACCATTCTCGGCGCCCGCCTGGGTTACAGCCTGCGCGCGCTCAACCACCAGGATCTGCCACCCGTGCACGGCCTGCGCCGGCTGGGCGCCATGGGGCTGATCCTGGCCTTCTCGCTGGTCGACATGGCGGGCGCCCTGGCACGCGGCGTCGGCATCAACACCCTGGGGCGCAAGGTGGCTGCCGATGCCCAGGCGCTGTCCTATCACCGCGCCTGAGTGGGCTGCGTTTATCCGGGGAGGGTTGCCGCATGCCGCATCCGATCGAACTGCTGATCAAGCAGGCGGATACCGCCATCAATCAGGAAGACTTCGACAGGTTGCTGGATATCTACGCCGAGGATGCCCTGCTGGTGGTCAAACCGGGCCTGCATGCGGTCGGCAAGGCTCAGATCAGGCAGGCCTTCGTGGCCATCGCAGCCCATTTCGGCCACAGCCTGCAAGTGCGCCAGGGCGGCATGGAGATTCTCGAAACGGGCGATACGGCGCTGGTACTGGCCCGGACACTGGTGGCAGCCGCCGACCATCCTGGCGTGGAGCGCAAGGCCACCTATGTATTCAGGCGCAGCGCCGAGGGCGCCTGGCTCTGTGTTATCGACAACTCGTACGGGCACGACCTGCTGGACGCGCAGGTCTGAACCACGCCGCAAGCCCGCAGCCTGGAACCGGCACGGGCGCTCATCCACCCACACGTAAGGGATCAACGTGAAAGCATCCATCTGCCGTTCCGCCATTTATCTGAGTGCGCTGCTGGCTCTGCCGCTGGCCCAGGCCGGGGAGTTCCAGGGGCGCGGCGTATTCCATTTCGCCAGTGCCACGGGCTGCCCGCTGGCAACGGCCGGCACGCCGCCGAGCGATTGCAACCGCATCGCCCTGGACGATGACGGCACCCGGGCGTTGCTGGACGAGGCCGGCAAGACCCTGGAGCTGCGTAATGAACGCGACTACCCCGCGCAGGCGGTGGTCGGCGACCTGCTGCTGCAGGGCAGCGCGCTGGCCGAGAGCGGCCAGCGCGTACCGGTCAGCCTGCACCTGCTGGTGAGCAAGAATGGCCAGCAGTGGAGCAGCAGCGTGCATGCCCATGCGCCGGTCAAGGGCGACATGCGCGACGTGCAGCTCGACGTCTACCAGGTGAGCGCCAGCGTGGCCGGTCAGCCGCAATTGCTGCTGAGCCGCGAGCAGGCCCTGGCCGCGTTGACCTCGCCGTCCACTGCGGCGCGCCTGACCAAGCAGTTCGTCCAGGTGCGCGACAACCGGGTCGAGGCGGCCAAGGCCGAATATGCCGATATCACCGTGGCCCTGGGCCTGGAAAAGGCCGCGTTGCCGGCGCTGCGTGCCAGCCTCTATGTGCAGGGTGGGCATGCCGGTCTGGACAAGGCGCTGCAAGGCGGCACCTGGAGCCTGGAACTGGAGGCCCTGCGCAGCCATCTGCCGCAGCAGGTGGTCGAGCGCGACCTGTTCCTCTTCGGCCTGGATCGCCAGCCCTTGTTGCAGTCGCTCAAGGCCGACGGCTTCGCCAAGCATGGCAAGCTGCTGCTGGGCGCGCACGACGGCAAGGGCTACCTGAGCTACCAGGGTCAGCAGGTCGACCTGCCCGAGGCCGGCAGCGTGGCCCGGGCCTTCCTGCAGGAGAGCTTCATCGGCCTAGTGCTGGCCGGCCAGCAAGGCGCGGCGGTGGCTGTGGCGCAATGAGCGTGCACCAGTTGCTGAGCTTCGAGGCTCCGCCGCTGCAGGGCTGGCCGCGCCTGCAGGCCTGGCTGGTGGATCGCATCAAGCGCGCCGCGCTGCGTCAGCTGCACGCCAGCCGTGGCGGCGAGCTGTTGCTGCTGCGTATGTACCTGATCGGCGAAGAGGCGACTGAGAAAACCCTGCAGCACGAGTTGATGCCGACACCGCCGCAGTGGCTGGAGCGCCAGGTGCAGCAGCACCTGCGCGAGGAACAGGGGCATAGCGAGGCGTTCGCCGCGGCCATGCGCGAGCGCGGCGTGGAGCCGCAGGCGCCGCTGCTGCCGGATCGCCTCAGCCAGGCCAAGATCCGTCGCTGGCAGCAAATTGCCCAGGCCCACGGGCCGCAGTTCCAGCAGGGCCTGCTGGTCTCGGCCTATGCCATTGGCCTGTGCGCCGAGCAGATGGCCGAGCGGGTGCTGGCCCGCCACTGCGCGGTCATCGCCGCCGACCATCCGCTGCGGCCATTGCTGGCGGGCGTGCTGAACGACGAGCGCAAGCATGTACGACTGTGCCAGCGCACTCTCAACCGCATCGTACGGCCCGAGGAGCAGGCGCAGCTGCAGCGTCTGCTGGCCGAGGCTCGCGCGGTGGATCGTGCCTGGGGCGTGAGCGGGGCACTGGCGATGTACCTGGCCGGCTGCGTACTGCGCCTGCGCGGGTGGCTGGGCGAGCGCAGAGCCTGATGTCGCGGATTCTCTACCTGGCCACCGCCGATGCGCGTGGCCACCTGATGCGTGCCCAGCTGCTGACCCGTGCCTTGCGCGAACGTGGGGCCATGGTCGAGGTGCTGACCACGGCCGACGAGGGGGTGACCTTCCTCGCCGAGTTCGGCATCGCGGCGCAGGTGCTGTCGCGGCACTACGCGGTGCAGTTCGACGGGCAGCAGAACATGCTGCGCGGGCGCACCGATCGCACCATTGCCCGTTATGTCTTCGATCCGCGGCACATGCTGCGCGATATCTGGCGCCTGCAGCGCCTGTGGCGCCAGGTCGATCTGCTGGTCAACGACTCCTTCCACCCGGCGCTGCTGGTCATGGGCTGTCTGCCGTTCTGGCGGCGCAAGATCGTGCATGTCTATGGCGCCAGCCTGCGCCAGGCCCTCGAAGACAACTTCCAGGGCCGTCTGCCTGCCTGGTTGGCGCGCGGCTTTGCCGCCATCATCGGCTGGGAGCTGGGGCGCGCGCACGGGCGCCTGCAGCATGACTTCGCCTATGCCGGAGGCGAGGAATGCGCGCCACGCAGCTTCAACCTGCCGACCCCGGTGGAGCTGGCCGTGCCGCGCGAGGCAGAGACCGCCTATGCGGCGGTGTACCTCAATCCGCATTTTCGCGACGAGGCGCTGGCGGCGGCGCTGGAGCAGGGGCTGGAGGATGCCGGCCTGGCTGCCCAGCGGGTGGGCGAAGGCTACGCCGGCCGGCCCGGCTGGCAGGCGCGGGATCCTCGCTGGGTAGATGCGGCGGCGGGCAGTGCGCTGATCCTGTCCGCACCGGGTATGGCGGCGCTGTCGCTGGCGCAGGTGTACCAGCGGCCGATCCTGCTGCTGGTTACCGACCAGCCGGAGCAACTGAGCAATGCCGCGCGGGCTGCCGAACTGGGCTTGCTGCACGAGGTACTGGTCTGGCGCGGCGACGGCCCGCGCTTTGCCCGGGAGCTGGCGGCCGCGGCGCATCGTCTGGCCGCCGTGGCGCCTGCGCCGGGAGCGTGGCTGGGGCAGGCGCGGCAGCGTCTGGAAGCCTGGGGTGACTGCCTCCTGCAGTTGGCGGCGCCAGGCGCGGGGCGGTAGCAGGGCGAGCTTTAATCTGCGCCTGCACTGGCATCATGCGCCCCTGCTGTTGTCTACTTGGGCGTCTTCCGGAGTACCCGCCCCATGATCCGCCGTTCCCTGCCCGCCGTTTTCGCCTTTCTGCTCGCCAGCCCCGCCATTGCCGCCCCGGCTGGGCAACAGACCCTGTTCAGCTTCATCAAGCCCACCGACGTGGTGAAGGTGGAGAGCGAACAGGCCAGTTTCCCCGAGCTCACTGCCGAGCCGACCGCCGAAGGCGAGGTGCTGCGCCGCTTCACCTTCAATGCCGCCGAGCACCCCAGCCTGCGCCTGGCGCCGCAGAGCGGCGACTGGGACTGGTCGCAGTCCGGCGCGGTCAGCCTGCGGGTGCAGAACGCCATGGACTGGGCGATCACCCTGAACGTGCAGATCGAAAGCCGTGACGGCAAGATCCTCACCAGCCACATCGCCCTGCCGGCTGGCCCGGCGCAGACCCTGCTGGTGCCGCTGGCCGCCACTTCGCCGCTGGCCCGTGGCATGCGCGCCGGCCCGCCGATGCCGGTCAGCCTGGACGGCCAGCGCGTGCTGCTGGCGGAAACCGTCAGCGGCGAGCTGAGTGCGGCCCAGGTCAGTGCCGTGATCCTCTCGCTGGACAAGCCGGCAGCGGCGCAGAGCATCCTGCTCGGTCGCTTCGGCGTGCAGGATGCCGCCAGTGCGCAGCAGGCGGCCTATGATGGCAGCATCGATGCCTGGGGCCAGTACAGCCGTGGCCAGTGGCCGGAAAAGATCAGCAGTGACCAGCAGCTGCGCGAGTCGGCCAAGCGCGAGGCCGAGCAGCTCAAGGCCTGGCTGGGCAAACGCCCGCAGCAGGATCGTTTCGGCGGCTGGCTGAACGGCCCGAGCTTCGAGGCCAGCGGCTTCTTCCGTACCGAGAAGCGCGACGACCGCTGGTTCCTGGTGACCCCGGAAGGGCATCCGTTCTACTCCCTGGGCGTCAACGCGGTCAGCGCCTGGCAAAGTCAGACCTATGTCGAGGGGCGCGAAAGCCTGTTCCAGAAGCTGCCCAAGGATGACGAGGCGCTGGCCGCCTATTACGGCAAGCGCGACAGCCGCAGCAGCACCGGCGCTTCCCGCGGGCGGGCCTTCGACCACGGTCGCTGGTTCGACTTCTACCGGGCCAACCTGCAGCGCAGCTATGCCCAGCCGTGCCCGGCTGCTGCCGCGCCGAGTGCTGCGCCGGCAGGCGCCGCGCCAGCAACTGCCGAGGTGGCGCCGTGCCCGAAAGCCGCGCTGGATGAACAGCGCTGGGCCCAGCACAGCCTCGACCGCCTGCAGGCCTGGGGCTTCAACAGCCTGGGCAACTGGAGCGACAACACCCTCGGCGCGGCCCAGCGCATGCCTTACAGCCTGCCGCTGTCGATCTCCGGCGATTACGCCACCATCAGCACTGGCCTGGACTGGTGGGGCGGCATGCCCGACCCCTTCGATCCGCGGTTTGCCATGGCTGCCGAGCGGGCCATTGCCATTGCCGCCCGTGATCGCCGCGAGGATCCCTGGCTGCTCGGCTTCTTCGCTGACAACGAGCTGGCCTGGGCCGCGCCCGGCAACGAGCCCAAGGCCCGCTATGCCCTGGCCTACGGCACCCTGCGCCTGACCACCGATGTACCGGCCAAACGCGCCTTCCTCAAGCAGCTGCGCGACAAGTACCGCAACCAGAGCGGCCTGTCCAAGGCCTGGGGTATCGAACTGGGGGCCTGGGAGCTGATGGAGGATCCCGGCTTCGAGGCGCCGCTGCCGAGCGCGGAGCACCCGCAGATCGAGGAAGACCTGCAGAACTTCCAGCGCCTGTTCGCCGAGACCTATTTCAAGACCATTGCCGACTCGCTCAAGTGGCACGCGCCCAACCACCTGCTGCTCGGCGGTCGCTTTGCCATCAGCACGCCGGAGGCCATCGCCGCCTGCGCCAAGTACTGCGATGTGCTGAGTTTCAACCTGTACGTGCCGGAACCGCAGCAGGGCCAGGACTTCGCCGCCCTGCGCGCGCTGGACAAGCCGGTGCTGATTAGCGAGTTCCACTTCGGCTCGCGTGACCGCGGCCCGTTTTGGGGCGGCGTCAGCGAGGTGTACAAGGAAGAGGAGCGTGGCCCGGCCTACGCCAAGTTCCTCGGCAAGGCCCTGGAAGAGCCGGTGATCGTCGGCGTGCACTGGTTCCAGTACCTCGACCAGCCAGCGACCGGGCGTCTGCTCGATGGCGAGAACGGCCACTTCGGCCTGGTTGGTATCACCGACCGGCCATGGCAGGGCTTCGTCGAAGCGGTGCGCAAGGCCAACCTGAAGGTGCCGGAAACCCTGCTGGGCAAACTGACGAACAAGGCACCGGCCAAGCCGAGCGAAGGTGGCGGTGAACACGCCGGTGCCGGTGATGCCGCTGCCGGCGGCCCGGGTGGCGCGGGTGGGCCGGGAGATGGCGGCGCCGGTGGCCATGATGGCCCCGGTGATGGCCACGAGTGAGGCACCTGCAGCCCGTCTCCTGAAGGTTTCCTTCGCCGTCCGGGGTTGCCACAATGCGCCACCCCAGCCGAGTTGTCTAAGGAGTCAGGCTTGCAGATCCAGGGTTACTTCGACCTGCAGTTCGAGGCGCTGAAACAGGCCTTTGCCGAATTGTTCGAGGATACGCAGGAGCGCGGCGCCGCCCTCTGCGTACAGATCGCCGGCGAAACGGTGGTCGACCTGTGGGCCGGCACGGCCGACAAGGATGGCGAGCAGGCCTGGCACAGCGACACCATCCTCAATCTGTTCTCCTGCACCAAGACCTTCGCGGCCGTGGTGGCCCTGCAACTGGTGGAAGAGGGCAAGCTCGAGCTGGACGCCCCGGTAGCGCGCTACTGGCCGGAGTTTGCTGCGGCCGGCAAGGAGCGCATCACCCCGCGCCAACTGCTCAGCCACCGCGCCGGCCTGCCGGCCCTGCACGCCATGCTGCCGGCCGAGGCGCTGTACGACTGGGCGCAGATGACCGCCGCGCTAGCCGCCGAGCAACCCTGGTGGACGCCGGGCGAGGCCCATGGCTATGCACCTATCACCTATGGCTGGCTGGTCGGCGAGTTGCTGCGGCGCATCGAAGGGCGCGGCCCCGGCGAGTCGATCATGGCGCGTATCGCCAAACCGCTGGGCCTGGATTTCCATGTCGGCCTGGCCGACAGCGAGTTTCCCCGCGTTGCCCATATCGCCCGCAAGAAGGGCGACATGGGCGATGCCGCGGCCCAGCGCCTGCTGCGTTGCATGATGAGCGAGCCGGCGGCCCTGAGCACCCGTGCCTTTGCCAATCCGCCGTCTATTCTCACCAGCACCAACAAGGCGGAGTGGCGGCGCATGCAACAACCGGCGGCCAACGGGCATGGCAATGCCCGCTCCCTGGCAGGCTTTTATGCCGGCCTGCTGGATGGTCGTCTGCTGCAGGCCGAACTGCTCAACGAGATGACCCGTGAACACGCCTGCGGCGAAGACCGCACCCTGTTGACCCGTACCCGCTTCGGACTGGGCTGCATGCTCGACCAGGCGGACGTGGCCAACGCCACCTATGGCCTGGGACGCAAGGCGTTCGGCCACCCCGGCGCCGGCGGCTCGGTAGGCTTTGCCGACCCCGACAGCGACGTGGCGTTCGGCTTTGTCAGCAACAGCCTCGGCCCCTATGTATTGATGGATCCACGTGCGCAGCGTCTGGCGCGTGTGTTGCGTGAATGTCTTTGAACCCTCGTTTGATGGATGCCCGATGATGCGAGCTAACTGCCTTGCCCTGCTGCTTTGCTGCAGCCTCACTGCCTGCGCCGGCTCTGCCGGAAAATCCACCGAGTCCAAGGAGGACTCTGCAGGCTGGTGGCCGTTCGCCAGCGAAGACAAGGAAGTCAGTGCCAAGGCGGCGCCGCCGAAGATCGACAAACAGGCCACCTATGCCTGGCTCGACGAGTACGAGCCGCGCCTGCGTGAGGCCCTGCAGGGCAGCCGCATGCAGCTGGAGCGTCGCGAGAACGTGCTGGTGGTGACTGCACCGGTGGACGCCTCGTTCAACCCCGATCGCCCGAGCATGCTGCTGCCTGTCGCGCTCGGCCCATTCAGCAAGGTCGCCAAGCTGCTGGAGAAGGATCCGCGCACGGCCGTGCTGGTGCTGGGGCATGCCGACAGCACTGGCCAGGTCGATAGCAACCGCAAGCTCAGTGAGGATCGCGCCAAGGCCGTGGCCTCGATCTTCCGTCTCAGCGGCCTGCAGCGTGATCGTCTGCTGCTCAAGGGCGTCGGCTCGGATATGCCGCGCGCCGCCAACGACAGTGCCGAGGGTCGTGCCCTCAATCGCCGGGTCGAGCTGGTACTGACGCCGCAGGACACCCTGGTGGCCCTGCTGGCCAAGTACAGTGCGCCGCCAGCGGTTCCGGTTGCTCAGGTTGTTGCGGATCAAAGCACTGCGGCCAAGGCCAAGTAAGCTGGGGCTGTCAGTTCACAGGAGAGCAGCATGTCCCAGACCATCGCTGATATGCGGCGTGACTACAGCCGCGACGGCCTTAGCGAAGAGCAGGCACCGGCCGAGCCCTTCGCCCTGTTCCGCCAGTGGTTCGCCGAGGCGGTAAAGACCGAGCAACTGCCGGTGGAGCCCAATGCCATGACCCTGGCCACGGTGGATGGCGATGGCCGCCCGCATTGCCGGGTGCTGTTGCTCAAGGGCCTGGACGAGCAGGGTTTCACCTTCTTCAGCAACTACCAGAGCGCCAAGGCCGAGCAGCTGAGCGCGCGGCCGTTCGCCGCCATGACCTTCTTCTGGCCGACCCTGGAGCGCCAGGTGCGCATCGAGGGGCGGGTGGAGAAGGTTTCGGCCGAGGAGTCGGATGCCTACTTCCAGGTGCGTCCGCTGGGTAGCCGCCTGGGCGCCTGGGCTTCGCCGCAGAGCCGGGTGATCGCCAACCGCGCCGAACTGGAAGGCCTGCTGGCCGACACCGAGCGACGCTTTCTCGATCAGGCCCCGCATTGCCCGCCGCACTGGGGCGGCTATCGCCTGCTGCCGGAGCGCATCGAGTTCTGGCAGGGCCGGCCGAGCCGCCTGCATGATCGCCTCAACTACCTGCGACAGGGCGAGCAGTGGCTGCGCGAGCGCCTGGCGCCCTGACGGGCAATTAAACCGTCACAGATTTTCACTGACCGTGTGACAGCTGTTCAGCGGCACGGTCTAATGTTTCAACTTCCGTCTGGAGTAATACTCAATGTTCAAGAACGTTCTCGTTGCTTCGCTGACCGCGGCGTCGCTGCTGCTTGGGGGCTGCGTTTCCAACCTGTCCGGCGACTCCTACAGCCGCGACGAGGCCCGCAAGGTGCAGACCGTGCGCCTGGGCACCATCGAATCGCTGCGTCCGGTGAAGATCGAAGGCACCAAGACCCCGATCGGCGCCGGTGCCGGTGCCGTGGTGGGTGGCGTGGGCGGCAGCACCATCGGCGGTGGCAAGGGCTCGGTGGTGGCGGCGGTGATCGGCGCCGTGGCTGGCGGTCTGCTCGGCTCCATGACCGAAGAGGGCCTGACCCGCACCCAGGGCGTGGAAATCACCGTGCGTGAAGACGACGGCACTCTGCGCGCCTATGTTCAGCAAGTGCAGGAAAACGAGATCTTCCGCGTCGGCGAGCGCGTGCGCATCATGACCGTCGACGGTACCAGCCGCGTCGCTCACTGATCCCGCCTCAGCCCAAAGGCCCGGCAATTGCCGGGCCTTTTTGTCTGTACCTCTGCAATCACAAGTATTTATCGCCGCCATCCGCGGCGGATTCGGCTATTGCGAGCCTGGCGACGGCCACCCTTCTGGCGTTCGCCTTCGAGGCCATGCCTGAGCCGCTGCGCAACTGGGAGGCTGCGTTGCAAGGCTGAGCAGCGCTTGGCGCTGCCCGTGCACCATCTGATCTATCCTCGGTTCGGAGCCGAAAGCTCTGTGCATAATGTAATAATTTATCTATGACTTAGTTCTGATAGTTATGGATAATCGCGCCACGCCCTTCGCTCACAGAGGCCCAGCCGCGCGAGGAACAGAGTAGATTTGCCCGATCCGCCCGCTGGATCGGGCCCGGACAGGGGAAATGCATGGAGCTGTTGCTCATAGTCGGACTGCCGTTTCTCGGCGCCTTGCTTCCCATCCTGTTCGAGCGCCACGGTCGCCTGGCCTGCAGCCTGGCCACTGCCGTGGCGCCGCTGCTCGGCCTGGGCATCCTGCTGTGGCTGGCGCCGCGGGTCTTCGCCGGCGAGCTGCTGCTGGTGTCGCAGCCCTGGCTCAGCCAACTCGGTTTCAACCTGTCGCTGCGCCTCGACGGTCTGGCGTTTCTATTCGCCCTGCTGATCCTCGGCATCGGCCTGCTGGTGATCCTCTACGCGCGCTACTACCTGTCCGAGCGCGAGCCGGTCGGCCGCTTCTTCGCCTATCTGCTGCTGTTCATGGGCGCCATGCTCGGCGTGGTGCTGTCGGAAAACCTGCTGCTGATGCTGACCTTCTGGGAACTGACCAGCCTGTCGTCGTTCCTCCTGATCGGCTTCTGGGGCAAGCGCAGCGATGCGCGCAAGGGCGCGCGCATGGCCCTGGCGGTGACCGGTGGCGGCGGCCTGGCGCTGCTGGCCGGCATTCTGCTAATCGGCCATATCGTCGGCAGCTTCGAGCTCAGCATGGTGCTGGCCGCCGGCGAGCAGATCCGCGCCCACGCCTTGTACCCGCTGGCACTGGTGCTGGTACTGCTGGGGGCCTTCACCAAGTCGGCGCAGTTTCCCTTCCATTTCTGGTTGCCCCACGCAATGGCGGCGCCGACCCCGGTGTCGGCCTACCTGCACTCGGCGACCATGGTCAAGGCCGGGGTGTTCCTGCTGGCGCGCCTGTATCCGGCACTGGCCGGCTCCGACCTGTGGTTCTACCTGGTCGGCCTCACGGGCCTGGCGACCCTGGTGCTGGGCGCGGTGCTGGCGCTGTTCCAGCATGACCTCAAGGGCCTGCTGGCTTACTCGACGATCAGTCACCTGGGCCTGATCGTGCTGCTGCTGGGCATGGACTCGCAGCTGTCCAACGTCGCCGCGGTGTTCCACATCATCAACCACGCCACCTTCAAGGCCTCGCTGTTCATGGCCGCCGGCATCATCGATCACGAGACCGGCAGCCGCGACATGCGCCGCATCAACGGCATGTGGAAGTACCTGCCGCACACTGCCGTGCTGGCCATGGTGGCGTCCTCGGCGATGGCCGGGGTGCCGCTGCTCAACGGCTTCCTGAGCAAGGAAATGTTCTTCGGCGAAACCCTGCAGCACGCCCTGCAGGGCAGTCTGTTCAACTGGGCGATCCCGCTGGCGGCGACCCTGGCTGCAGTGTTCTCGGTGGCCTATTCGCTGCGCTTCATCCACGACGTGTTCTTCAACGGCGAGCCGGTCAACCTGCCCAAGTTCCCACCCCACGAGCCGCCGCGCTACATGAAGATCCCGGTGGAGATCCTGGTATTCCTCTGCCTGCTGGTGGGCATGCTGCCGGGCTACACGGTGGCGCCGTTGCTGGCGGTGGCGGCGCAGGCCAGCCTGGGCGGCGCGCTGCCGGCGTATGACCTGGCGATCTGGCACGGCTTCAACCTGCCGCTGGCGATGAGCTGCATCGCCCTGGTCGGCGGCATCCTCGTCTATGTCGGGCGCAAGCCGCTGTTCCGTGCTTACGAAAGCTTGCCGGAAGTGGACGCCAAGCTGGTATTCGAGCAGCAGGTGCAGCGCCTGGTGGCCGCTGCTGCCTGGCTGACCGCGCGTCTGGAGAACGGCTCGCTGCAGCGCTACCTGGCGCTGTTGCTGGGCAGTGCCCTGGTGCTGGTCGGCGTGGCCCTGGCACCGCTGCCGCAACTGACCGGTGCGCGCGGCCTGAGCCCGCTCGACCCCTTTACCGCCCTGGGCATGCTGGTGCTGGCCCTGAGCGGGGTGCTCACCGCGGTGCTGCATCGCCAGCGCCTGGTGGCGCTGCTGGTGCTCGGCGTCGGCGGCATGCTGGTGGCGCTGGCCTTCGCCCGCTTCTCCGCGCCGGATCTGGCGCAGACCCAGCTGGTCGTGGAGGTGGTGACCATCATCCTGCTGATGCTGGCGCTCTTCTACCTGCCGTCGCGCACGCCGCGCGAGAGCTCGCTGCCGCGCCGCCTGCGCGATCTGCTGCTGGCCGGCGGCTGCGGCCTGATGGTGGCGGTATTGGCCTATGCGGTGCTGACCCGCCCGTACGACACCGGCATCGCCGAGTTCTTCCTGGCCAACAGCATCAGCGGTGGCGGTGGCACCAACGCGGTCAACGTGATCCTGGTGGACTTCCGCGGCTTCGATACCCTGGGTGAGATCTGTGTGCTGGCCATCGCCGCCGTCGGCATCTTCGCCATGCTCGACGGCCTGCGCCTGACCCATCCGACCTGCGATCCCCAGGGCCGGCGCTGGGCCTGGGCGAAGAACCCGCTGATCCTGATGACCCTGTCGCGCCTGTTGCTGCCGCTGGCGCTGCTGATCTCGGTGTTCATCTTCCTGCGCGGCCACAACCTGCCGGGTGGCGGCTTTATCGCCGGGCTGATCACCGCCGTGGCCCTGACCCTGCAGTACATCGCCAGCGGCGTGGCCTGGGTCGAGCAGCGCCTGGCGCTGAACTACCAGCGCATGGCTGGCGCCGGCGTGCTGATCGCCGCGGTCACCGGGCTGGGCAGCTGGCTGTTCGGCCGGCCCTTCCTGACGTCCGCCTTCGGCCACTTCGAGCTGCCGCTGGTGGGTGAGTTCGAGCTGGCCAGCGCCATGCTGTTCGACCTAGGCGTCTATCTCACAGTGGTCGGCGCCAGCCAGATGATGCTGGTCAACCTGGGCAAACTCAGCCTGTCCCCACCCGCGAGCCAGGAGATCCACTGATGGAAGCGCTGTTCGCCGTGACCCTCGGCCTGCTCACCGCCAGCGGCGTGTACCTGCTGCTGCGTGCGCGTACCTTCGCCGTGGTGCTGGGCCTGACCCTGCTGTCCTATGCGGTCAACCTGTTCCTCTTTGCCATGGGCCGTCTGAGTGGCGACGTGGCGGTGCTGGGGCAGGGCGGCAGCCCGGCCGACCCGCTGCCCCAGGCGCTGGTGCTGACCGCCATCGTCATCGGCTTCGCCATGACCGCCTTCGTCGTGGTGCTGGCCCTGCGCGGCGTGGCCAATCTCGGCAACGACCATGTCGATGGCCGGGCACAGCAGGAGCGGGCGCCTTGAGCCAGCTGATCATCCTGCCGATCCTGATTCCGCTGCTGGTCGGCGCGCTGCTGCTGGTGCTGCCGTCCCGCGAGCGGCTTAAGCGCACGCTGTCGCTGTTGGCCACTCTGGCCCTGCTGCCGTTGGCCGTGGCCCTGCTGTTGCAGGCTGGCGATGGCCAGCTGCACCTCTATGCCCTGGGCGACTGGCAGCCGCCGTTCGGCATCGTGCTGCTGCTCGACCGCCTCAGTGCGCTGATGCTGCTGGCCGCCGCCGTGCTTGGCGGCGCCGTGGTGCTCTATGCCCTGCGCGGCGATGATCGCCGTGGCCCGCGTTTCCATGCCCTGCTGCAGTTCCAGTTGCTGGGCATCAACGGCGCCTTCCTCACCGGCGACCTGTTCAACCTGTTCGTGTTCTTCGAGATCCTGCTGATCGCCTCCTACGCGCTGCTGCTCTATGGCCGCAGCGCCGAGCGGGTGAGGGCGGGGCTGCACTACGTGATCCTCAACCTGGTCGGCTCGGCGCTGTTCCTTATCGCCCTGGGGCTGATCTACGGGGTTGGCGGCACCCTGAACATGGCCGACCTGTCCCTGCGGGTGGCTGCCGCCAGTGGCGACCAGGTGCCGCTGCTGGCCGCCGGCGGCCTGCTGCTGTTACTGGTATTTGCCCTCAAGGCGGCGCTGCTGCCGCTGTGCTTCTGGCTGCCGCGGGCCTATACGGCAGCCAGTGCACCGGTGGCGGCGCTGTTCGCGATCATGACCAAGGTCGGCATCTACGCCATCCTGCGCGTTTGCACTCTGGTGTTCGGTGAGGGCGGCGGCGAGCTGGCGAACCTCGCCCAGGTCTGGCTGTGGCCGCTGGCGCTGGCCACGGTGGCGCTGGGTGCCCTGGGGGCCCTGGCCGCGCGCAACCTGCAGGGGCTGCTGGCCTATCTGGTGCTGGTGTCCGCCGGCACCCTGCTGGCGGCGGTGGCCATTGGTACTCCCGAGGCTCATGCCGCGGCGCTGTACTACCTGTTGCACAGCACCTGGGTGGCCGGCGGGCTGTTCCTGCTGGCCGACCTGATCGCCCGCCAGCGCGGCGTCAAGGGTGCGACCCTGGTGCAGGGGCCGGCGCTGCAGCATCCGGCGCTGCTCGGTGCGCTGTTCTTCGGCGGCGCGGTGGCGGTGGTCGGCCTGCCGCCGCTGTCCGGTTTCCTCGGCAAGCTGCTGTTGCTCCAGGCGGCGCCTTCGCCGGCGCTGTGGAGCCTGTTGCTGCTCGGCGGTTTCGCTGCCCTGGTGGCCTTCAGTCGCGCCGGCAGCACACTGTTCTGGCGCGTCGGCACCAGCAGCCTGGACAGCGCCGAGCTGGATCGCGGGCGCCTGGCCGCCTGCCTGCTGCTGCTCGCCTGCAGCCTGCTGCTGGTACTGCTGGCCGCGCCGCTGCTGGACTACTGCCGCGCCGCGGCCGCGCAGCTGCATGACCTGGCGCCGTACCGTGCGCTGATCGGGGAGGGCCGCCCATGAAACACCTGTTGCCACACCCGGCGCAGAGCCTGTTGCTGCTGCTGGCCTGGATGCTGCTGGTGGATACCTTCGCCTTCGGCCAGTGGCTGCTCGGCAGCGTGCTGGCCGTGCTGATCCCGCTGCTGTGCAACCGCCTGCTGGTGGAGCACCCGCCGCACTGGAAACCGCTCAAGCTGCTGCGCTTCCTGCTGATGGTGATGGGCGACATCCTGGTCGCCAACTTCCAGGTGGCGCGCCTGACCCTGGGGCGCGTCAGCCAGCTGCGTCCTGCCTTCGTCGAGGTGCCGATCGACCTGGACAACGAACTGGCCATCAGCGTGCTGGTCAGCGTGGTGTCGCTGACCCCCGGCTCGCTGGCCGCCGACCTCAGCCTGGATCGCCGCAACCTGCTGGTGCACGGCCTCGACGTGCCGGACGCGCAGGCGATGATCGACGAGATCAAACAGCGTTACGAGGCGCCGCTGAAGGAGATATTCCCATGCTCGGCTACGTGATCCCTCTGTGCCTGGCGATGCTCGCCTTGGCCCTGCTGCTGGCCACGGCGCGCCTGATCAAAGGCCCCAGCCTGCCGGATCGGGTGCTGGCGCTGGACACCCTGTACATCAATGCCATCGCCCTGATCATTCTCTACGGCATCTGGAAGGGCACCGAGCTGTTCTTCGAGATCGCTCTGCTGATTGCCGTGCTGGGTTTCGTCAGCACGGTGGCGGTGGCCAAGTACATGCTGCGCGGAGACATCATCGAATGAGCCTGTGGCTGGAAATCCTCGTCTGCGCGCTGCTTCTGCTCGGCAGTGGCTTCGTGCTGATCGGTGCCATCGGCCTGTACCGCCTGCCGGACTTCTTCACCCGCCTGCACGGGCCGACCAAGGCCACCACCCTGGGCATCGGCGGCATGGTGCTGGCCTCGTTGCTGTTCTTCAGTGCTGGCGAGCAGACCCTGAGCTCCCACGAACTGCTGATCAGCCTGTTCCTGTTCATCAGTGCCCCGGTCAGCGCCTACATGCTGGCCAAAGCCGCGGTGCTGCAGCAGCTACCGCTGGAGCCGCGGACTCGCGGCAAACCCTGGGAGCAGTAGGGCGACACAGTTTCTCCGCACCGCTGTGCCTGTTGGCAGCGGCGCCCGCCACCTACACTGAGGTTTTGTGGTGGAGGTGGTGATGGCCCGGCAGGGACGGATGTTCGCGATGGCTTGCTTGGTGCTGGCCATGGCCCTGTGGGGCAGTTCCTTCATTGCCCTCAAGTTCGCCTTTGCCGAGTTGCCACCGATGTGGGTGATCTTCGGCCGCATGGCCCTGGGCAGCCTGGTGTTCCTGTTGGCCTGGCGCTGGCGTGGGCGCCTCGACTATCGCCCCGGTGACTGGCGCTACCTGCTGGCCCTGGCGGCTTGCGAGCCGTGCCTGTACTTCATCTTCGAGGCCCTGGCGCTGCAGCATACCAGCGCCACCCAGGCCGGTATGATCACTGCACTGCTGCCGCTGCTGGTGGCCGTGGGCGCCTTTGTCTTCCTGCGTGAGCGGGTGGCGCCGAGCACCCTGGCCGGCTTTCTGCTAGCGGTGGTCGGCGCCGTCTGGCTGAGCCTGGCTGGCGAGGTCGACGCCCATGCGCCGGCGCCGCTGCTGGGCAACTTCTACGAATTCCTCGCCATGCTCTGCGCCACCAGCTATACGCTGCTGTTGAAGTTTCTTTCCGAGCGCTACTCGCCCTTCGTCCTCACCGCCATGCAGGCGTTCATCGGCTCGCTGTTCTTCCTGCCGCTGGCGCTGTTCAGCGAGCCGCTGCCGAGCCAGTTCGGCCTGCTCGGCGTCGGTTCGGTGATCTACCTCGGCGTGGTGGTCACGGTCGGCGCCTACGGCCTGTACAACTTCGGCGTCAGTCGCCTGCCGGCCAGCCAGGCGTCCGGTTTCACCAACCTGCTGCCGGTATTCACCCTGGTGTTTGCCGCGTTGCTGCTGGGCGAGAGCCTGAATACGGCGCAGTACCTGGCCGCCGGGCTGGTGTTCATCGGCGTGGCGCTGAGCCAGTGGCGCAGCAGTGCGCCGGCGCCGGCCGGCATTCTGGATTGAGGGCAGGGGCATGAACGATCTACGCCAGTGGACTCGCGAGGCGGTACGCATCATCGAGGCGGACTTCCAGCGCAGTGCCGATACCCACCTGATTCCACTGGCGCTGCCCGGGCTGCCCGGTGTCGAGCTGTACTTCAAGGACGAGTCCAGCCACCCCACCGGCAGCCTCAAGCATCGCCTGGCCCGCTCGCTGTTCCTCTATGCCCTGTGCAATGGCTGGTTGCGTGAAGGCAAGCCGGTGATCGAGGCCTCCAGCGGCTCTACCGCCATCTCCGAAGCCTATTTCGCGCGCCTGCTGGGGCTGCCCTTCATCGCCGTGGTGCCGGCCTCCACGGCCCGCGAGAAGCTGGCGCAGATCGCCTTCTACGGCGGCCAGACCCACCTGGTCGACGACCCCACGCGCATCCACGCCGAATCCGTGCGCCTGGCCCAGGAGAGCGGCGGCCACTTCATGGATCAGTTCACCTACGCCGAACGAGCCACCGACTGGCGGGCGAACAACAACATCGCCGAGTCGATCTTCCAGCAGATGCGCCACGAGCATTTCCCCGAGCCGGCCTGGCTGGTGTCCAGCCCCGGTACTGGCGGCACCCTGGCCACCCTGGGGCGCTATGTACGCTACCGCCAGTACGCCACCCGCGTGCTCTGCGCCGATGCCGAGCGCTCGGTGTTCTACCCCAGCTACGTCAGCGGCGACCGCAGCCTGACCCTGGACTGCGGCTCGCGCATCGAGGGTATCGGCCGGCCGCGGGTCGAGCCGTCGTTCATGCCGCAGGTGCTGGACGCCGCCTGCCAGGTGCCCGACGCCTTGTCCCTGGCGGCCATGCACTACCTGGCGCGGCGCCTGAACCGGCGGGTTGGCGCCAGCAGCGGCACCAACCTGGTCGGCGCGCTGCTGGTGGCGCGGCAGATGGTGCAGCGGGGCGAACGTGGCTCGGTGGTGGCGATTCTCTGCGACGCCGGCGAGCGCTATGCCACCAGTTATTACGATGACGCCTGGCTGACAGCCCAGGGTTTCGACCTGGCGCCGCTGATCGCTGCGCTGGCGGCCTGCGCCGAGCGGGGTAGCGAGCTGCCCGACTTGCCCTGCAGCGGCCTGTAGCCGAGTCGCCGCGGAGCCGCCTGGGGCCAGGCTAGCCGGGCTTCTGCGGCACGGTGCGGTTCGCTTCCAGCGGCTTGAGCCAGGTCAACAGCACATCCAGCATGCGGTTGGCGAAGGCCCACTCGTTGTCGTACCAGGCCAGCACCTTGACCAGCTCGCCGCCCTGCACGCGGGTGTGGTTGAGGTCGACCACGCAGGACACCGGGTAGCCGTTGAAGTCGCAGGACACCAGCGGCAGCTCGTTGCACTCCATCACGCCGAGGGGGAACTGGCGGGCGGATTTCTGCAGGATGTCGTTGATCGCCTCGCGACTGGTCGGGTGTTCGCTGATGAAACTGAGGTCGAGCAGCGACACGTTGGCGGTGGGCACCCGCACTGCCATGCCGTCCAGGCGCCCGGCCAGTTCCGGAATCACCAGGCCGATGGTCTTGGCCGCGCCGGTGGCGGTGGGGATCATCGACTGGGCGGCGGCGCGGGCGCGGTAGAGGTCGTTGTGGGTCTTGTCCAGCAGGTTCTGGTCGTTGGTATAGGCGTGCACGGTGGTCATCAGGCCCTGGCGAATGCCCACCGCGGTGTGCAGCACCTGGGCCAGCGGCGCCAGGCAGTTGGTGGTGCAGGAGGCATTGGAAACCACCTGCTGATTGCCCAGCAGGTGATGGTTGACGCCGTAGACCACAGTCAGATCAGCACTGTCCAGCGGGTGCGAGAGCAGCACGCGGGGCGCGCCGGCGATCAGGTGCTGGTCGGCCAGCACGCGTTTCTTCAGTTTGCCGGTGCAGTCCACCACTGCATCGACGCCCAGACTCTTCCACGGCAGCTGGGTCAGTTCGCGTTCGCCGAGCAGGCGAATCGACTGGCCGTGCACCAGCAGCATGTCTTCATGCAGGGCGACCTGGCCGTTGAAGCGGCCGAAGGTGGAGTCGAAGCGGGTCAGGTGGGCGAGGGTCTTGAAGTCGCCGATCTCGTTGATCGCTTCGACATGCAGGTGGTTCTCCAGCCCGCGTTCGAACAGGGCACGGAGCAGGGCGCGACCGATGCGCCCGTATCCATTCAGGGCAATGCGCAGCATGGCAGTCTCCGACTGGCGGGTCTGCCCTCAGCATAGGCGCCCGCCAGCCGGCCTGCCCCGAATCAGTGGTTGCGAGCGCCGCCGAAGGCCGCGCAGCCGCGCTGCACCTGGCCGTCCAGGCGCAGTTCGGCGCTCAGGTGCTGCACGCTGCCGCTCATGCTGTCGCGGCAACGCTGCGGAGCGATCCACAGCTCCAGACGCTGGCCGTTGGCCTCGCTGCTGTAGTTGAAGCGGCCGTCTGGCAGCTGTTCTTCCAGGTAGGGCAGGGCCAGTGGTTCCTGGCCGGGGCGCAGCAGCACCAGGCCGCGGCCGGTCAGCTTGAGGTTCCACTCCGGCTCGTGGCCGCTGGCGCTCAGCACCAGGCGCTTGAAGTCGGGATCGGCGCAGCCGGGGCCCTCATGCTGGATGCGGTAGACCTCGCTCACCTGCAGCTCGCCGTCGGCGCCCGCTGCGCTGGTGCTGGGCTGGCCGCGCAGGTCGACGAACAACGGGCCGGCACCTTCGCGCCACAGTTCGCCGGCTTCGCGCACGAGGTCGCTGGCGCCGTCGTTGCGCAGCAGCAACTGGCGCTGCTCGCCGCAGGGCTGCAGGTGCAGCTGGCCGCCAGTCTGGCTCAGTTCGCCCTGCAGGCGTTCGCTGGGCAGCTGCGGCGCGTCGTCGTGGGCGGCGAACATCTGGCAGCCGGCGAACAGTGGCAGCAGGGTGAAAATCAGGACACGGGCAGGGGACATGGGGTTCTCCAGACAGGAAGCGGCCAAGGTACCCAGCGCCCGAGGCGGCCACAAGGGGACGGGCGCATTCGCCAGGGAGAAATTTTCAGCCACACTCAATCTCAGGTTAGCGCGCTTCAAGAGCCCTCCAGGCGGCCCGAAAGCCCCGTGCTTGTGCTACTTTCGCCGCCTCGCATAGCTCAAGAAGTTGCCCATGCAGAGCGTCCCGCTGAGTGTGACCATGGACAGAAACACCGGCTCAGGCCTGTCTTTCGCCAAGCGTATTTACCTGCCCCGTGCCATCGGCCTGGGTATCGGTTTCTTCTGCGTCGCCGCCGGGCTGTGGCCGCTGGCCATGCCGGGGTGGATCTGGGCGCTGCTGCTGTTCAACGGTTTCCTCTGGCCGCATGTGGCTTTCCAGGTGGCGCGCCTGGCCAAACAGCCTTACCAGTGCGAGCGCCGCAACCTGCTGCTGGACTCGGTGTTCGGTGGCTTCTGGGCCGGCGCCATGCAGTTCAATGCGCTGCCCACGGTGACCATCCTGGCGATGATGGCGATGAACAACATCGCCGCCGGCGGCGCGCGCTTCTTCCTTGCCGGCAGCCTGGCGCAACTCGGCGGTGCGCTGCTGGCGATGCTGCTGTTCGGTTTCTCCTTCAATCCGGCTACCAGCATGTTGCAGCTGTATGCCTGCCTGCCGATGCTGGTGCTCTATCCGCTGGCGCTGGGCCTGGTGTGCTACCAGCTGACCATCCGCCTGGCCGAGCACAAGCAGGCGTTGCGCGCGGTCAGCCGCACCGACAGCCTGACCCGGCTGTTCAACCACGGTTACTGGAAGGATCTGCTGCACCGCGAGTTCAGCAAGTGCCGGCACGGCGAGCAGCGCTCGACGGTGGCGCTGATCGACGTCGACCACTTCAAGGAGATCAACGACAGCCATGGCCACCTGGTCGGCGATAGCGTCCTGCGCCTGCTCAGCGAGCGCCTGGTGCTGAGCCTGCGCGAGGAGGATCTGGCCGGGCGCTACGGTGGCGACGAGTTTTGCGTGATCCTGCCGCATACCCCGCCGGTGCTGGCCTGCGAGGTGATGGAGCGCCTGCGCGTCGAGCTGGCGGAGATCCGTACCGAGCTGGCGCCGCAGCTGCGTATCAGCCTGAGCATCGGCCTGGCCGGCTACAGCCCGTTCCAGCTGGACGCCACCCACTGGCTCAAGGATGCCGACCAGGCGCTGTACCTGGCCAAGAGCGGTGGGCGCAATCGCGTGGTGCTGTCCAGCGAGGCCGCGGGGCATGCCCAAACGCCAGCGCTGGACGGCGAGCAGATGGCCGGCGACTACTGAAGCGGTGATTCCCAGGGCGCGGCATGCATGGCAGGCTAGTGGCCTTTTTCCTTCAACAAGGCTGCACCCATGTCCAGTGAGCTGGAGAGCCCGACAGCGGTCGAACCGCTGAATGCCGTCGAGGCGCGCATCCTCGGTTGCCTGATCGAGAAGCAGGCGACCACCCCGGAAACCTATCCCCTGACCCTCAACGCCCTGCTGCTGGCCTGCAACCAGAAGACCAGCCGCGAGCCGTTGATGAGCCTTACCGAAGGCCAGGTCGGCCAGAGCCTGCGCAGCTTGGAAGGCCGTGGCCTGGTGCGCCTGGTCATGGGCGGCCGCGCCGACCGCTGGGAGCAGCGCGCCGACAAGAGCCTGGAGCTGGTCAAGCCGCAGGTCGCGTTGCTCGGCCTGTTGCTGCTGCGCGGCCCGCAGACCCTCAACGAGTTGCTGACCCGCAGCAGCCGCCTGCACGACTTCGAGGATGTCGCCGAAGTACAGCACCAGCTCGAGCGCCTGGCCGGCCGCGGCCTGGCCTGCCTGCTACCGCGCCAGCCGGGGCAGCGCGAGGAGCGCTACATGCACCAGCTCGGCGAGGCGAGTGATCTCGAGGCCTTGCTGGCCGCCCGCAGTCAGGCCGACAGCGGCACGCCCCGGGCGCCGCTCGACGATGGCCGGGTAGCCGAACTGGAAGCGCGCATCGCGGCCCTGGAAGAGCGCCTGGCGCACCTGGAAGCACAGCTGGCGTGAAGGTCGTCATCGCTCCCGACTCGTTCAAGGAAAGCCTCCCGGCTGCGGCCGTGGCCGCCGCCATCGCCGCTGGCTGGCGCGCCGTGTGGCCGCAGGCCGAGCTGCTCTGCCGGCCGATGGCCGATGGCGGCGAAGGCACCCTGGATGCAGTGCTGGCCGCCACTGCAGGTGAGCGGCGCAGCTGTCGGGTCAGTGGCCCGCTGGGCGAGCCGGTAGAAGCCGCATGGGGTTGGCTGGCCGATAGCCGCACGGCGGTGATCGAGATGGCTGCGGCCAGCGGCCTGCACCTGTTGCCGGCGGGGCAGCGCGATGTGCTGCGGGCCAGTACCCGCGGCACCGGCGAACTGATTCTGGCGGCACTGGATGCCGGCGCCGCCCGCATCATCCTCGGCCTTGGCGGCAGCGCCACCAACGATGCCGGCAGCGGCCTGCTGCGCGCTCTTGGTGGCGAGCTGCTGGACGCTGCCGGGCAGCCGCTGGAAGAGGGTGGCGCGGCCCTGGCCGGGTTTGCCGAGCTGCGCCTGGCGGGGCTCGATCCACGCCTGGGCGGGGTCGAGTTCCAGGTTGCCTGCGATGTCGACAATCCCTTGTGTGGCAGCCATGGCGCGGCGCAGGTCTTTGCCCCGCAGAAAGGCGCCAGCGCCACGCAGGTGCTGCAGCTGGACGCGGCGCTCAGTCACTTCGCCGACTGCTGCGCGCTCCAGCTGGGCCGCGACGAGCGGCATTTTCCCGGTAGCGGTGCGGCCGGCGGGCTGGGTTTTGCCGCACGGACTTTCCTCGCGGCCAGCTTCCGCCCCGGCATCGAGCTGGTGGCCGAACTCAACGGCCTGGAGCAGGCGATCATCGGCGCCGATCTGGTGATTACCGGCGAGGGCCGCCTCGACGCGCAGACTCTGCACGGCAAGACGCCGCTGGGTGTGGCGCGCATCGCCCGGCGCCATGCTGTGCCGGTGATCGCCCTGGCCGGCAGCCTGGGTGAGGGTTACCAGGCGCTGTATGCCGAAGGTATCGACGCCGCTTTCAGCCTGGTGCCGGGGCCGCTCGAACTGGCACAGGCGCTGGCCGGCGCGGCGCCGCTGCTGGAGCAGCGCAGCCGCGACATCGCCCGTCTCTGGCAGCTGGCCGGGGCATGCTGAAGGTCGTCTTCAGGATTCGTTAAGACTGGCTGCGGATACTCCACTCCACGAATGATCCCGTGGAGGGAGCCCGATGAGCCACACCGAGTGGAATACCACTTTTCCTCTGTATTTCGGTAGCGACCCGGCGCGGCGTGCCAGCCTCTCGCTGGCCGCCGAGCAGGGCAGCCTGCGACTGGCCATGGAACGCTTCATCCAGGCGCGCTTCAACGAGGCCCATGGCGCCGAGGTGGCGCACTTCATGCCGGAACTGGTGGGCCTGCACGATCACGGCGACAACCTGATTGCCGTGGCCGGCGCGCGCCTGGCCGAGCAGGGCCGGCTGTTCCTCGAACAGTACCTGGACGAGCCGGTGCAGATGCGCATTTCGCGCATGGCCGGGCATCCGGTACGGCGCCAGGCCATAGTCGAGGTCGGCAACCTGGCCTCCAGCAGCGCCGGCAGCGCGCGCCTGATCATCATCGCCATGACCTGTCTGCTGGCCCGTCGCGGCCTCGATTGGGTGGTGTTTACCGGTGCCGCCAGCCTGGTCAACAGCTTCCGCCGCCTGGGCCTGGAACCCCTGCGGCTGTGCGAGGCGGATCCGCTGCGCCTGGGCGATGAGCGCCACAGCTGGGGCCAGTACTACGAGCAGTACCCGCAGGTGTTCGCCGGCAACATCCAGCTGGGCTACCGCCACCTCTGCCAGCAGGGGGTTCTGGAACGCCTGGGTTTTCCGCAACTGTGCCTGGAGGCGCCCCATGCAGCCTGAACTCGCCCACCTGAAACAGACCCTGCAGAGCCATGCCCAGCAGCAGCCGCAACGCCTGGCGCTGTGGGGCGACAGCACACGGGTGGATTACGGCCATCTGCTCGACGAGGTGCAGCAGCGCGAAGCGGTGCTGCGCGAGGCCGGCGTCGCGGTGTTCGCCCTGGCCCTGGAGAACGGCCCGCAGGCGCTGTTCTGGGATCTGGCTGCGCTGTTCGCCGGGGTCACCTGCGTGATCCTGCCGCCGTTCTTCAGCCCGGCCCAGCGTGCCCACTGCCTGCAACAGTCGGGTGCCGGCCTGGTGCTGGCTGAAGAGACACTGGGCGCCGAACTGCAAGCCTGCGGCTATCGCCAGGATGGCGAATTCTGGCGGCCACAGCAGGGCGTGGCGGGGCTGTCGCTGCTGCCGGGTACGGCCAAGATCACCTATACCTCCGGCACCACCGGGACGCCCAAGGGGGTGTGCCTGAGTGGCGAAACCATGCTGCGTGTGGCCCGCGAGCTGGAGCTGGTCAGCCGGGCCAAGGCGCCGCAGCACTACCTGGCCGTGCTGCCGTTGGCCGTACTGCTGGAGAACCTCGGCATCTACGCTGCCTTGCTGGCCGGCGCCACCGTCAGCCTGCCGAGCCAGCGCCAGTTGGGTATCAGCGGCGCCAGCGGGGTGGACTGGCCGCGCCTGCTCGGCATGCTGATGGCGCGTGGGGCACAGAGCCTGATCCTGGTGCCGCAGCTGCTGCTCGGTCTGGTCACGGCCATCGAGCGCGGCGCAGTGCCGGCCAGCGGCTTCCGTTTCATCGCCGTTGGCGGCGCCAAGGTCTCGCCCGATCTACTGCAGCGCGCCGCGCGGGTCGGCCTGCCGGTGTTCGAAGGCTATGGCCTGTCCGAGTGCGCTTCGGTGGTCTGTCTCAACCGCCCGGATGCCAGCCGCCCCGGCAGTGTCGGCCGGCCGCTGCCCCATGTGCAGGTGCGCCTGGCCGAGGATGGCGAGGTGCTGGTGCAGGGCTCGATTCTCAACGGTTACCTCGGCGAGCCAGCCTTCACTGGCCAGTGGTGGCCCACCGGCGATATCGGCGAGTTCGATGCGGATGGCTACCTGTATCTGCGCGGGCGCAAGAAGCACCAGTTCGTCACCAGCTTCGGGCGCAACGTCAATCCCGAATGGGTCGAGGCCGAACTGACCCAGCGCGGAGTCATCGCCCAGGCCTTCGTGCATGGCGAAAGCCTGCCGCGCAACGTTGCGCTGCTCTGGCCGCTGGATCCGAGCTGCCCGGATGCCATGCTGGCCAGCAGTGTGAGCGCGGCCAACCAGAGCCTGCCGGATTACGCCCGGGTGAGCAGCTGGATACGCCTGAATGAACCCTTTACCCCGGCCAATGGCTTGCTTACGGCCAATGGCCGACCACGGCGCGAGGCCATCCTGGCCCGCTACCAGAATCTGTTAGCCGAACCTGTTACCCCTTGAGGAGTTGAACATGAATTTCTTCGATGAACTGCAAGCTGCCACCACTGCCGAGCGCCAGGCCCTGTTCGAGGTGCCGGTGATTCGCGAGGCCCTCAGCGGCCAGGTCAGCCTGGACAGCTACGTGGCTTTCCTGACCCAGGCCTATTACCACGTGCGCCACACCGTACCGCTGATGATGGCCTGCGGTGCGCGTCTACCGGCCGGCAAAGAGTGGCTGCGCGCTGCCGTGCGCGACTATATCGAGGAGGAGTATGGCCACGAGCAGTGGATCCTCAACGACATCGCGGCCTGTGGCGGCAACCATCAAGCAGTGCGCGATGGCCAGCCGTCGCTGGCAATCGAGCTGATGGTCAGCTTCCTCTACGACACCATCGCCCGCGGCAACCCGGTGGGCCTGTTCGGCATGGTCAACGTGCTGGAAGGCACTAGCATCGCCCTGGCCACCCAGGCCGCGCAGACCATCCAGGGCCGCCTGGGTCTGCCCAAGGAAGCCTTCAGCTACCTGTTCTCCCATGGCTCGCTGGATATCGACCACATGGACAGCTACCGCAAACTGATGAACCAGCTCGACAGCGCCGAGGACAAGGCCGCGGTGATCCATGCCAGCAAGGTGGTCTACCGCCTGTATGCCGACATGTTCCGTGGCCTGCCGCGCAGCGGCGAGGAGCAGGTTCCGCGCGGGGTGCAGCATGCGACTGCCTGAGTGTCGGGCGCTGCTCACCGGCGCCAGCGGCGGCATCGGCCTGGCCCTGGCCGAGCAGCTATGCGCCGGTGGTGCGCAGCTGCTGGCGGTGTCGCGCCAGGGCCAGGGGCTGGACGAGCTGTGCCAGCGCTACCCCAAGCAGATCCGCCGGGTCGCGGCGGATCTGACCCGCAGCGACGGGCGCCAGGCAGTAGTCGAGGCCGCGCGGGCCATGGGCGGGCTCAACCTGCTGATCAACGCCGCTGGGGTCAATCGCTTCGCCCTGCTCGAGCAGCTGGATGACGCGCAGATCGCCGCGATGCTTGAACTCAACGTGATCGCCACCCTGCAGCTGACCCGCGCGCTGCTGCCGCTGCTGCGCCAGCAGCGGCATGCGCTGGTGGTAAATGTCGGCTCCACCTACGGTTCCATCGGCTACCCCGGCTATGCCACCTATTGCGCCAGCAAGTTTGCCCTGCGCGGCTTCTCCGAGGCGCTGCGTCGCGAACTGGCCGACACCGGTGTCGGCGTGTTGTACGTGGCGCCGCGGGCGACCCGCACCAGCATGAACAGCGACCAGGCGGTGGCGCTCAACGACGCGCTCAAGGTGAGCATGGATGCGCCGGCCAGTGTGGCCAGCGCGGTGATCGCCGCCGTCGCCGGCAAGCGCAGCGAGCTGTACCTGGGCTGGCCGGAAAAATTCTTCGTACGCCTCAACGGCATGCTGCCGCGCCTGGTCGACCGTGCCCTGCGCAAGCAACTGCCGCTGATCCGCCAGTTCAGTGAAAGCGCCAACAACAAGGAGTCGCGCCCATGAATAAATTGCTTACCCTTTGCCTGATGCTGGGCCTGAGCCTGCCCGCCTGGGCCCTGGATGAAGCCGGCAGCCAGCGCCTGCTGGAAGTGCAGCAGCGCTGGGCACAGATCCAGTACCAAGTTCCACAGGACGACAAGGCCAAGGCCTTCGAACAACTGGCGGCCAAGAGCGAGGCTTTCACCCGTGAGCAACCGCAGGCTGCCGAAGCCTGGATCTGGCATGGCATAGTCACCAGCAGTTGGGCCGGTGCCGAAGGCGGCCTGGGCGCGCTGGGCAAGGCCAAGGACGCCCGGCGCTTCCTGGAAAAATCCATCCAGCTCGATCCCCAGGCTCTGCAAGGTTCGGCCTATACCAGTCTGGGTACCCTGTATGACCGCGTGCCGGGCTGGCCAATAGGCTTCGGTGACGAGGAACAAGCGGAGAAACTGCTCCGGCAAGCGCTGCAGATCAACCCGCAGGGCATCGACAGTCTTTACTTCTGGGGCGACCATCTGTATCGCCAGGACAAGTACGCCGAAGCCCGCGATGCGCTGCTCAAGGCCAAGCAGGCGGCGCCGCGTCCGGGGCGTGAACTGGCCGATCAGGGCCGCCAGCAGGAAATCGACGCGCTGCTGAAAGTGGTCGAAGCCAAACTGAACTGAGGGCAATGCATGCGTTTGCTGCTGGTCGAGGATGACAGGGCGCTGGGCGAAGGGGTGCGTCTGGGCCTGCGCCAGGAAGGCTATACGGTGGACTGGCTGGAAGATGGCGCCAGTGCCCTGCATGCGTTGCTCAGCGAGAGCTTCGACCTGCTGGTGCTCGACCTCGGCCTGCCCAGGCTGGGCGGCATCCAGGTGCTGCAGCAGCTGCGCCAGAGCGGTTCGGCCCTGCCGGTGCTGATCCTTACCGCCCGCGATGCCACCGAGGATCGCATCGCCGGCCTGGATGCCGGGGCCGACGATTACCTGATCAAACCCTTCGACCTCGACGAGCTCAAGGCGCGCCTGCGTGCCTTGCTGCGGCGCAGCGCCGGGCGGGCGCAGTCGCGCATCGAGCATGCCGGGGTGTGCCTGGATCCGGCCAACCAGCAGGTCACCTACCAGGGCAAGGCCGTGCCGATGACGCCCAAGGAGTACCTGCTGCTGCACGAGCTGCTGTCACAGCCGGGCAAGGTGCTGACCCGCGAGCGCCTGGCCCAGTCGCTCTATGGCTGGGACGAGGAGGCTGAGAGCAATACCTTGGAGGTGCATATCCACCACCTGCGCAAGAAGCTGTTCAGCAACCTGATCCGCACCGTACGCGGGGTCGGCTATTTGGTGGAAGAGCAATGATGATCTCCATCCGCCGGCGCATCCTGGCCCTGGTGCTCGGCCTGCTGATGCTAGGTACGGCAGTGATTGCGCTGTTCAACTACATCGACACCTCCCACGAGATCACCGAGATCTACGATGCCCAGCTGGCGCAGACCGCGCGTCTGCTGCAGGGGGTGATGCAGATGCCGCTGCAGGGCGTGGAGCGGGCCCATCTCTACGAGGCCTTCAACAGTGCCCTGGAGCGCGCCGGGCAGCGCAAGCCGGGGCATCCTTACGAAAGCAAGCTGGCCTTCCAGGTGTGGAGCAACACCGGCGAGCTGCTGGTCAGCACCGTCAGCGCGCCGCACCTGGCCGCCCCTCCGAAGCGCCCCGGCTACGCCAATATCGACCTGGGCGAGCACCAGTGGCGCGGTTTTCTGCTGCAGGACGAGCGCCAGGCCGTGTTGATCTGGGTCGGTGAGCGCGACGACGTGCGCCAGGATCTGGTCGGACGCATTGTCCGTCACAGCCTGTGGCCCAGTCTGATCGGCATTCCGCTGCTCGCCGCGCTGGTCTGGTGGGCTATCGGCTGGGGCCTGCAGCCGCTGCGCAACATGGCTGCGGTGATCCAGGGCAGGCATGCCGATTCCCTCGAGCCGCTGCAGCTGGTGCCATTGCCCAGCGAGCTGGCGCCGATGCAGGCGGCGCTCAACCGCCTGCTGTTCCAGATCGACCAGGTGCTGGAGCGCGAGCGGCGCTTCATCGCCGATGCCGCCCACGAAATGCGCACGCCGCTGGCGGTGCTGCGTATCCATGTGCAGAACGCCATCCAGGCCAAGGACGAGGCGCAGCGCCGCGAATCGCTGGATTTCCTGATCGGCGGCATCGACCGCGCTACCCGGGTGGTCAACCAGCTGTTGACCATGGCCAGAGTCGAACCGGCCCTGGCCAAGGGTAACTGGCCGAGCATCGATCTGCAGGTGGTGGTGCGCGAAAGCCTGGCCGAGCTGACCCCCTGGCTGCTCAAGCAGGGCCTGGAGCTGTCGCTGGAGGTGGGCGAGGGTGACTACCGGATCAGCGCCGACTCCGCCGCCATCGGCATCGCCCTGCAGAACCTGGTGACCAACGCGGTCAACTTCTCGCCGGCCAGCGGCCAGGTGCGGGTACTGCTGGCCAGCACGCCGCAGGCCATACGCCTGAGCGTCGAGGATCAGGGCCCGGGCATCGCCGCAGAGGAGCAGGCGCGGGTCTTCGAGCGCTTCTACAGCCGCGACAACAGCCAGGGCGCCGGCCTCGGCCTGGCCATAGTGCAGGTGATCGCCGAGCGCCTGGGCGGGCATATCGAACTGGCCAACCGTGCTGAGGGCGGTTTGCGCGCCAGCCTGGAGCTGCCGCGCATGGCGGGCTGAATTGGCTATCATGCAGCCTCCATCGTTTGAGTGAATGCCTGCCATGACCGCTACACCTTCGTTGCTTGCCGAACTGCAGAACGCCGACATGCTGCTGATCGACGATCTGCATGCCTGGCAGTTCGACCTTCAGCCCCAGGCCGAGGGCGAGCAGGTGCTGCTCAGGGTCGAGTGCATGGACGGGCGCACCCGTCGGGTCTGGAGCTTCAGCGCGGCAGCGGTGGCGGCCGCCCGAGCGGGCGAGGGCAGCTGGACGATTACCGATGCGACGGGCGAGCACCAACTGGTCTGCCTGGGTGCAGTGGTGGCCGAGAACGACGACGAGGCGGACGAGGCGCCTGCCGAGGATTGAGTTTGCGAGGTGGCGCGATGATCCAGTGCAAGCGCGTATATGAGCCGCTGGCCGCCGACGATGGCGTGCGCGTGCTGGTCGACCGCCTGTGGCCGCGTGGCTGCAGCAAAGACAGCCTGGGCCTCAATGCCTGGCTGCGCGACGTAGCGCCCTCGGCCGAGTTGCGCAAGAACTTCTGCCATGACCCGGCGCTGTTCGATGAATTCCGCCTGCTCTATCGCGGCGAGCTGGCGGCGCATCCCGAACACTGGCAGGGCCTGCTGGAAATGGCCGCCAAGGGCCGCCTGACCCTGCTGTTCGCCGCCCGCGAGGAACAGCAGAACAACGCTCGGGTGCTGGCTGAATTCCTCGAGGAAGAGCTGGAGCGGCGCGGGCCGTCCAGCTCGCCGGTGTGCTACGCCGACGAACCGGGTTAGCCGGAGAACTCCGCGTCGCTGCGCGGCAGCTGTGGCGCCTGTTCATCCAGGGACTGGCGGTAGCGAATGCAGCCACGCATGAACTGCGGCCAGGCCGGTACCGTGGCAATGCGCCCGGCCTGTTCCGGCAGCAGGGCCCAGAGATCCGGGTGATACCAGCACAGGTCGTGGCCCGAGCAGTCGCGGTGGGCGCGGATGCCAGCGCGCAGGCGCTTCACTTCGGCCAGCAGCTGGTCATACGAAAAGCCTTGCAGATCGTCGTCCATGGGGCACCTCCGCTGCTGTGTGGAGTGCCCAGCATAGTCCGCTAAAGGCTTTTAACGCTGTGGGGCGATAGCGAGGTTCTATTCGTCTGGCAGGGTTATTCTCTTTAATATGTTGGTCGTAATTTAACCGAGTTTGCTGCACTAAGACGACCACCCACCTGAGGAGATCCGCAATGAATACGCACAACAAGCACGGCAAGGCCTTGGTCACCGGCGCTTCGTCCGGGATTGGCGCCACTTACGCCGAACGCCTGGCCCGACGTGGCTACGATCTGCTGCTGGTGGCCCGCGATGAAGCGCGCCTGCAGGCCATGGCCGAGTGGCTGGCCGGCGAGTACGGGGTCGGGGTCGAGGTGCTCAAGGCCGACCTGACCCGCAAGGCCGATATTCAAACGGTGGCACAGCGCCTGCGCAGCGACGGCGCCATCCGCCTGCTGGTGAACAATGCCGGCGTGGCCATGAACGGTACCCTGGCCGAGGCCGATGGCGAGCGGGTTGATGCCTTGCTGCAGCTCAATATCGCCGCGGTCACCCATCTGGCCGCAGCGGCTGCAACAGCCTTCACGGCAGCCGGGCGTGGCGCCATCATCAACATCGCTTCGGTGGTGGCCCTGGCGCCGGAGATGTTCAATGCCGTCTACAGCGCCTCCAAGGCCTATGTGCTGAGCCTGAGCCAGACCCTGCATGGCGAGATCGGCAAGCAGGGCGTGCAGGTGCAGGCGGTGCTGCCAGGCGTAACCCGTACCGAGATCTGGGAGCGCAGCGGCATCGACGAGGCGGCCTTGCCGGCCGAGATGATCATGGAAGTAGGCGAGATGGTTGATGCGGCGCTGGCTGGTTTCGACCAGGGCGAGCTGGTGACCATCCCGTCGCTGCCCGATGCCGCCGACTGGCAGGCCCTGGTCAGCGCTCGCGCCAAGCTGGGGCCGAATCTTTCGCGCAATAGCGCCGCGGCACGTTACAAGTAGGTCGATGGATAACGAACGCCCCGTCGCTTGTGGCGGGGCGTTTTGCTGTGGGCTTACTGAGCGGCTTTGGTCTGCTCGATCAACAGATGGCGGGTGCCCTGCAGCAGGCGATCGGCCAACTCGGGATCCTTCACGCTGCGCGATAACAGCAGGGCGCCAACCATGGCCGAGAGCACCAGTACGCTCTGCTCGGCGGCCGTGTCGCCGGGCAGGTGGCTTTCCAGCATGCTCAGGCGTTCGCGAATAACCTGGTCGGTCAGCTCGCTGGGCTGGCCGCGCTGGCCCAGTTCGGCGCACATGGTGGTCAGCGGGCAGCCGGCGCCGGGGTTGGCGCGGTGGGCAGGCGACAGGTAGCGACTAATAAAGGTGGCAACTGGCGTGGCACTGCTCAGGCTCTCTTCAGCGCTACCCTTGAGCTGCTCGGTGGCGTGCTGCAGGGCGATTTCCACCAGCTCGTCCTTGGATTTGAAGTGCGCATAGAAGCCGCCGTGGGTCAGGCCCAGGGCCTTCATCAGCGGTTGCAGCCCGGTTGCGCCGACACCGTCCTGGCGGAACAGGCGTGCTGCTTCTTCGATGATGCGTTGGCGGGTCTTGGCTTTGTGGTCTTCGGCGTAGCGCATGGTGCGGCGATCTCGCAGGATTCAGATGCTGAGTGTCATCTTAACCTGTGCCGGGCGCGGACGGCAGTCCGGGTGATGCGCGGCAACGCAGTGTTTGGCTGCGTTGCCGCGGAGGCGTCAGTTGCTGACGGCTTCGAGCAGGGTGGCCACGCCCTGGCCGCCGGCAATGCACTGGGTGGCGACGGCGTAGCGGCCGCCAGTGCGTTTGAGCAGCGCGGCGGCTTTGCCGGTAATGCGCGCGCCGGTGGCGCCCAGCGGATGGCCGAGGGCGAGGGCGCCGCCATCCAGGTTGACCCGGGCCATGTCCAGGCCCAATTCGCGCACGCAGGCGATGGACTGGCTGGCGAAGGCTTCGTTGATTTCCACCAGGTCGATGTCGGCGATGCTCAGGCCGGCACGCTCCAGCACTTTGCGGGTCGCGACCACCGGGCCCATGCCCATGATCTCCGGCGCGCAACCGCCAACGGCGACGGCCTTGATGCGGGCGAGGATCCCCAGGCCACGGCTGCGGGCAAACTCCTCGGTGCACACCAGTACGGCGGCGCTGCCGTCGGTCAGCGGCGAGGAAGTCGCGGCAGTGACGCTGCCGCCGAAAGCCGGCTTGAGGCCGGCCAGGGCTTCGAGGTTGGTGCCGGGGCGGATGCAGCCGTCTTCGACGACCACGCCGTCCGGAGTCTCCACGGCGAGGATCTCGTCCTTGAAGTAGCCGAGCTCACGGGCGCGCGCGGCCTTGGCATGGGATTCGACGGCCATGGCTTCCTGTTCTTCGCGGCTGATAGCAAAGCGCTTGGCCACTTCCTCGGCAGTGTGTCCCATGGCCATGTACACCTGTGGGAAGTTCTGCATCAGCGTCGGGTTGGGCGAGATGTTGAAGCCGCCCATGGGCACGCGGGTCATGGATTCGACGCCGGCGCAGAGGAAGGCCTCGCCGGCGCCGAGCATGATCTGTCCGGCGGCGAAGTGCACCGAGGTCATGGACGAGCCGCAGAAGCGGTTGACCGTAGCGCCGCCCAGGGTCTCGGGGAAGCCGGCGCGGAAGCTGGCGATGCGGGCGATATTCATGCCCTGTTCGGCCTCGGGGTAGGCGCAGCCCATGATCACGTCCTCCAGCTGGCTGGGATCGAGATCGAGCTTGTTGACCAGGCCTTTCAATACTTGGGCGGCCAGGTCGTCGGGACGCAGATTGATCAGGCCGCCTTTCTTGGCGAAGTGGAACGGCGAACGGGCATAGCCGGCGATAACGATGGAGGTCATGGCAATGATCCTGCGAGTCCGGTGGTATGGGGCTTGCCGGTATCGATTCGGCAAGCGGTCTGGCAAATATATTATTAGCGTAATTTAATTGATTCGTATAGATGTTGATCGTAATTTAATGATTCTGGCGCAGGGCTAGGGCGCCTGGCCTATGGTTCAGTGCGGGGGCGCGTCTGGCCTGCTTTCTTCTATATAAGGCTGCCGGTCACTGTGGCCAGCAGGGTTGCTTTGCTGAGGAGTTTTTCATGAGCGTTTACGACGTGGTGGTGATCGGTGGCGGGCCAGGTGGCTACAACGCGGCCATCCGCGCCGGTCAGCTGGGGCTCAAGGTGGCCTGTGTCGAGGGGCGCGAGACGCTGGGCGGTACCTGCCTGAATGTCGGCTGCATGCCATCGAAAGCCCTGCTGCATGCTTCTGAGTTGTATGAGGCGGCATGCGGAGCGGAGTTCGCCACCTTGGGAATCGAGGTCAAGCCGACCCTCAATCTGGCGCAGATGATGAAGCAGAAGGAGCAGAGCGTTGCCGCACTGACCAAAGGCATCGAGTTCCTCTTTCGCAAGAACAAGGTGGACTGGATCAAGGGCTGGGGCCGCCTGGATGGTGTCGGCAAGGTGCTCGTTAGCCAGGCAGACGGCAGCCAGTTGCAGTTGCAGGCCAAGGACATCGTGATCGCCACGGGCTCGGAGCCGACGCCGTTGCCGGGGGTACCCTTCGATAATCAGCGCATTCTCGACTCCACGGGGGCTCTGTCCCTGCCGCAGGTGCCCAAGCATCTGGTGGTGGTCGGCGCCGGGGTGATCGGCCTGGAGCTGGGCTCGGTCTGGCGCCGGCTGGGCAGCGAGGTGACGGTTATCGAATACCTGGATCGGATCTGCCCGGGACTGGACGGGGAAACCGGCAAGACCCTGCAGCGTGCTCTGAGCAAGCAGGGCATGACGTTCCGCCTGGGCACTAAGGTCAAGGCGGCGGAGGTCACGGCCCAGGGAGTGAGCCTGACGCTGGAACCGGCGGCTGGCGGCGAGTTGCAGACACTGCAGGCCGATCATGTGTTGGTGGCGATCGGACGACGGCCCTATACGACGGGGCTGGGGCTGGAGTCGGTCGGTCTGTCGACTGACCGGCGTGGCCAGCTGGACAATCAGCGGCACGCGACGGCTGTGCCGGGAATTTGGGTGATCGGCGACGTTACTTCAGGACTGATGCTGGCGCACAAGGCTGAAGATGAAGCGATTGCCTGCATCGAGCGAATCGCTGGTCATGCGGCCGAGGTCAACTATGGGGTGATCCCCGGCGTCATCTATACCAGTCCGGAGGTGGCCAGCGTCGGCAAGACC
>NZ_LZEU01000002.1 GCF_014490745.1 Pseudomonas alcaligenes
ATCAAGCCGATCGCCATGGAAGACGGCCTGCGTTTCGCGATTCGCGAAGGCGGCCGTACCGTTGGCGCCGGCGTGGTTGCCAAAGTCATCGAGTAATCGGTTGATATGGTTCTGTCAGGCCGGCATAATGGTCGGCCTGACTTTGTTTTAGGCCAGTAGCTCAATTGGCAGAGCGGCGGTCTCCAAAACCGCAGGTTGGGGGTTCGATTCCCTCCTGGCCTGCCAGATTCCAGTAAGAGTGGATCTGGCACTTCTTTCTACAGGGTTCTCCTCATGAATGCCAAAGCTGAAGCTAAAGACTCACGCTTTGATCTGCTGAAGTGGCTGCTTGCAGTTGCTCTGGTAGTCGTCGGTGTGGTCGGCAATCAGTATTTTTCGGCTGAGCCGCTCCTGTATCGTGTGCTGGTTCTGCTGGCCTTGGCTGCTGTGGCGGGTTTCGTTGCGCTGCAGACCGTCAAGGGGCAGGCCTTCTTTGGTCTGGCCAAAGAGGCGCGCACAGAAATTCGCAAAGTTGTATGGCCGACCCGTCAGGAAACCACGCAGACCACGCTGATTGTTGTGGCTGTTGTTCTGGTAATGGCGTTGCTCCTCTGGGGCCTCGACAGTTTCCTGGGTTGGATTGTTTCGTTGATTGTCGGTTAAGGGTGTCCCGTGGCTAAGCGTTGGTACGTTGTGCATGCTTACTCGGGTTACGAGAAGCATGTCATGCGCTCGCTGATCGAGCGCGTCAAGCTGGCTGGCATGGAAGACGAGTTTGGCGAAATCCTGGTTCCCACCGAAGAAGTGGTGGAAATGCGGAATGGCCAGAAGCGCAAGAGCGAGCGCAAGTTCTTCCCGGGCTATGTGCTGGTTCAGATGGAAATGAACGAGGGTACTTGGCACCTGATCAAGGACACTCCTCGTGTCATGGGCTTCATCGGTGGTACTGCGGACAAGCCCGCGCCGATCACCGAGAAAGAGGCTGACGCTATTCTGCGTCGTGTTGCCGATAGTGGCGACAAGCCCAAGCCGAAAACGCTGTTCGAGCCGGGCGAGACTGTTCGAGTTATCGATGGTCCGTTTGCCGACTTCAATGGTGTGGTCGAAGAAGTTAACTACGAAAAGAGTCGCATCCAGGTGGCTGTGCTTATTTTCGGTCGCTCCACGCCGGTGGAGCTGGAGTTCAGTCAGGTCGAGAAGGCATAACTGGACAATGCATCCCGTACCCCGCAGCCAGTGGCTGCGGGGTTTTGTCGTCATTGGGATAAATGCGTAAACAACCGGGGAGCCTTGATTGGCGTTTGAACCCGTAACTGGAGTAGCTCATGGCTAAGAAGATTCAGGCTTATATCAAGCTGCAAGTAAAGGCCGGTCAGGCCAACCCGTCGCCGCCCGTTGGTCCGGCTCTGGGTCAGCATGGCGTAAACATCATGGAATTCTGCAAGGCGTTCAACGCCAAGACCCAGGGCATGGAACCTGGTCTGCCGACTCCGGTGATCATCACTGTTTACAGCGACCGCAGCTTCACTTTCGAAACCAAAAGCACCCCGGCTTCGGTGCTGCTGAAGAAGGCTGCCGGCCTGACCAGCGGTTCCGCTCGTCCGAACACCATCAAAGTGGGCACCGTTACCCGTGCTCAGCTGGAAGAGATCGCCAAGACCAAGCAGGCCGATCTGACCGCAGCTGACCTGGATGCGGCCGTGCGTACCATCGCCGGCTCCGCGCGTAGCATGGGCCTGAACGTGGAGGGTGTGTAATGGCTAAGCTGACCAAGCGTCAAAAGGCTATCGCTGAGAAAGTCGAAGCCGGCAAACAATACGGCTTCGAAGACGCCGCCAAACTGCTGGCTGAGCTGTCGGCCGTCAAGTTCACCGAGTCCTTCGACATCGCCGTGAACCTGGGCGTTGACCCGCGTAAATCCGACCAGGTCGTGCGTGGCGCTACCGTGCTGCCGAACGGCACTGGCAAGACCGTCCGCGTAGCCGTGTTCACCCAGGGCCCTGGCGTTGAAGCCGCTCTGGCTGCCGGCGCCGACAAAGTTGGCATGGACGACCTGGCTGCCGAAATGAAAGCCGGCGACCTGAACTACGACGTCGTCATCGCCTCCCCGGATGCCATGCGCGTTGTTGGCCAGCTGGGCCAGGTACTCGGCCCGCGCGGCCTGATGCCGAACCCGAAGGTCGGTACCGTGACTCCGGACGTAGCTACTGCCGTGAAGAACGCCAAAGCCGGTCAGGTACGTTTCCGTACCGACAAGAACGGCATCATCCACACCTCCGTTGGCAAGGTCGGCTTCGAAGCCGCTGCGCTGAAGCAGAACGTGGAAGCCCTGCTGGCGGATCTGAAGCGTCTGAAGCCGTCGACCTCGAAAGGCATCTACGTCAAGCGCGTAACCCTGAGCACCACCATGGGCCCGGGTCTGGTCATCGACCAGGCGTCGCTCGACGCGTAAGTGATTGGGCCGGCGGAGCGATCCGCCGGCTGGAAAAATTGGGGTCCCTGCCTGGCGGGGGCTATCCAAGACCGTAGGCGGCGCAAGCCTTAAACCTGGAGAGCGATCTCCTTCAGCCTACGCAGATGGTGCTCCCGATTCGCTTTGCGAATCAGACACCAAAACGCCGTCCGGCTTCGGCTGGACGAAACGGTAAAAACCAGGAGAAACCCGTGGCAATTAAACTCGAAGACAAGAAGGCCATCGTCGCTGAAGTCAACGAGGCTGCCAAAGCCGGTCTGTCCGCTGTCGTGGCTGATGCCCGTGGCGTGACCGTCGGCGCAATGACCGGACTCCGTAAAGAGGCCCGCGAAGCTGGTGTGTACGTGAAAGTCGTACGTAACACCCTGGCTCGCCGCGCCGTTGCAGGAACTCAATTCGAGATCCTCGGCGACGTGTTCAAAGGCCCGACCCTGATTGCTTTCTCCAACGAACATCCGGGCGCTGCCGCTCGTATCTTCAAGGAGTTTGCCAAGGGTCAGGACAAGTTCGAGATCAAGGCAGCTGCGTTCGAGGGTCAATTCCTCGCAGCAAACCAGATCGATGTGCTGGCAACTCTGCCGACCTACAACGAAGCGATTTCTCAGCTGATGAGCGTGATCCAAGGCGCTACCAGCAAGTTCGTTCGTACGCTGGCGGCTGTTCGCGACCAGAAAGAAGGCGCTGCTGCCTAATCCAGGCGCGACGTCCCTTTCAGTTACTTTGTTTAATTTGATGGCCGCGAAGGCTGTCACCCCAATACAGGAATTAGAGTCATGGCTCTGACCAACGAAGACATCATCAACGCCGTTTCCGAAATGTCCGTGATGCAGGTTGTTGAACTGATCAAGGCAATGGAAGAGAAGTTCGGCGTTAGCGCTGCTGCTGCTGTTGCTGCTGGCCCGGCTGTTGCCGCTGCCGCCGCTGAAGAGCAAACCGAGTTCAACATCGTTCTGACCGAAGCCGGTGACAAGAAAGTCAACGTGATCAAGGTTGTTCGTGAACTGACCGGTCTGGGTCTGAAAGAAGCCAAAGCAGTTGTTGACGGCGCCCCTGGCATCGTCAAAGAAGGCGCTTCGAAAGAAGAAGCCGAAGCTGCCAAGAAGGCACTGGAAGAAGCTGGCGCCAAAGTCGAGCTCAAGTAAGCGACGACCTTGCGTCTGCAGCCCGAGCGTTAAGCAACAGGCTGATGGCTGGTGGCAATTGCCACCGGCCTTTTTCCGTTATGGGCAGTTGCCGCAAGGTGGCTGTTCATGGCGCAAAAACCCCGCCCGAGGGCGGCGCAAACCAAGGGGTTTGCACGATTTTCTGGCTGTACCCGCCGGGTGCAGCCAAACAAGCAGGTGACCAAGCTGGGGAACGCTGATGGCTTACTCATACACTGAGAAAAAACGTATCCGCAAGGACTTTAGCAAGTTGCCGGACGTGATGGATGTGCCTTATCTCCTGGCCATCCAGCTGGATTCGTATCGCGAATTCCTGCAGCAAGGAGTGAGCAAGGAGCAGTTCCGCGACGTGGGCCTGCATGCGGCCTTCAAGTCCGTTTTCCCGATCATCAGCTACTCCGGTAACGCCGCACTGGAATATGTCGGCTATCGCCTGGGCGAGCCGGCATTCGACGTGAAAGAGTGCGTGCTGCGTGGCGTGACCTTCGCCGTGCCGCTGCGGGTCAAAGTTCGTCTGATCATTTTCGACAAAGAATCGTCGAACAAAGCGATCAAGGACATCAAAGAGCAAGAAGTGTACATGGGCGAAATTCCGCTCATGACCGAGAACGGTACCTTCATCATCAACGGTACCGAGCGCGTCATCGTTTCCCAGCTGCACCGCTCGCCGGGCGTGTTCTTCGACCACGACCGCGGCAAGACCCACAGTTCGGGCAAGCTGCTGTACTCGGCGCGCATCATTCCTTACCGCGGCTCCTGGCTGGACTTCGAGTTCGACCCGAAGGACGCCGTGTTCGTGCGTATCGACCGTCGCCGCAAGCTGCCGGCTTCCGTACTGCTGCGCGCGCTGGGCTACAGCACCGAGCAGGTACTGGATGCCTTCTACGCCACCAACGTGTTCCATGTGAAGGGCGAAACCCTCAACCTGGAACTGGTGCCGTCGCGTCTGCGTGGTGAGATCGCCGCGTTCGACATCAAGGACGAGAAGGGCAAGGTCATCGTTGAGCAGGGCCGCCGTATCACCGCGCGCCACATCAACCAGATCGACAAGGCCGGCATCAAAGAGCTGGAAGTGCCGCTGGACTACGTGCTGGGTCGTACCACCGCCAAGGCCATCGTGCATCCGGCCACCGGCGAGATCGTTGCAGAGTGCAACACCGAGCTGACCACCGATATCCTGGCGAAGATCGTCAAGGCTCAGGTCGTCCGCATCGAGACCCTGTACACCAACGACATCGACTGCGGCCCGTTCATCTCCGACACGCTGAAGATCGACTCCACCAGCAACCAGCTGGAAGCCCTGGTCGAGATCTACCGCATGATGCGTCCTGGCGAGCCGCCAACCAAGGATGCTGCCGAGACCCTGTTCAACAACCTGTTCTTCAGCGCCGAGCGTTACGACCTGTCCGCCGTTGGTCGCATGAAGTTCAACCGTCGTATCGGTCGTACCGAGATCGAAGGCTCCGGCGTTCTGTCCAAAGAGGACATCGTCGAGGTGCTGAAGACCCTCGTTGATATCCGTAACGGCAAAGGCATCGTCGACGACATCGACCACCTGGGTAACCGTCGCGTGCGTTGTGTCGGCGAGATGGCCGAGAACCAGTTCCGCGTTGGCCTGGTGCGCGTAGAGCGCGCGGTCAAAGAGCGTCTGTCGATGGCCGAAAGCGAAGGCCTGATGCCGCAGGATCTGATCAACGCCAAGCCGGTTGCGGCGGCGGTGAAAGAGTTCTTCGGTTCCAGCCAGCTCTCGCAGTTCATGGACCAGAACAACCCGCTCTCCGAGATCACCCACAAGCGCCGTGTTTCCGCACTCGGCCCGGGCGGTCTGACCCGTGAGCGCGCCGGCTTCGAAGTCCGCGACGTACACCCGACCCACTACGGCCGCGTGTGCCCGATCGAGACCCCTGAAGGTCCGAACATCGGTCTGATCAACTCCCTGGCCGCCTACGCCCGCACCAACCAGTACGGCTTCCTGGAAAGCCCGTACCGCGTGGTCAAGGAAGGCAAGGTCAGCGACGACATCGTGTTCCTCTCCGCCATCGAAGAGGCCGATCACGTGATCGCCCAGGCATCCGCCACCCTCAACGACAAGGGTGAGCTGATCGACGAGCTGGTCAACGTGCGTCACCTCAACGAGTTCACCGTCAAGGCGCCGGAAGACGTGACCCTGATGGACGTGTCGCCGAAGCAGGTAGTTTCCGTCGCCGCTTCGCTGATCCCGTTCCTCGAGCACGACGACGCCAACCGTGCACTCATGGGTTCCAACATGCAGCGTCAGGCTGTACCGACCCTGCGCGCCGACAAGCCGCTGGTAGGTACCGGCATGGAGCGCAACGTTGCCCGTGACTCCGGCGTCTGCGTCGTGGCCCGTCGTGGCGGCGTGATCGACTCCGTCGATGCCAGCCGTATCGTGGTTCGCGTCAACGATGACGAAGTGGAAACCGGTGAAGCCGGTGTCGACATCTACAACCTGACCAAGTACACCCGTTCCAACCAGAACACCTGCATCAACCAGCGTCCGCTGGTGCAGAAGGGTGACAAGGTTTCGCGCAGCGACATCCTCGCCGACGGTCCGTCCACCGACATGGGTGAACTGGCTCTCGGTCAGAACATGCGCGTGGCGTTCATGCCGTGGAACGGCTTCAACTTCGAAGACTCCATCTGCCTCTCCGAGCGCGTGGTGCAGGAAGATCGTTTCACCACCATCCATATCCAGGAACTGACTTGCGTCGCTCGTGACACCAAGCTCGGCCCAGAAGAGATCACCGCAGACATCCCGAACGTGGGTGAGGCTGCGCTGAACAAGCTGGACGAAGCCGGTATCGTCTACGTCGGTGCCGAAGTCATGGCTGGCGACATCCTGGTCGGCAAGGTCACCCCGAAAGGCGAGACCCAGCTGACTCCGGAAGAGAAACTGCTGCGCGCGATCTTCGGTGAGAAGGCCAGCGACGTTAAAGACACCTCCCTGCGCGTGCCGACCGGCACCAAGGGCACCGTCATCGACGTCCAGGTCTTCACCCGTGACGGCGTGGAGCGTGACTCGCGCGCCCTGTCGATCGAGAAGATGCAGCTCGACGAGATCCGCAAGGATCTGAACGAAGAGTTCCGTATCGTCGAAGGCGCCACCTTCGAGCGTCTGCGCTCCGCCCTGGTCGGTGCCAAGGCCGAAGGCGGCGCTGGCCTGAAGAAGGGTGCCGAGATCACCGACGAGTACCTCGACGGTCTGGAGCGCGGTCAGTGGTTCAAACTGCGCATGGCCGACGACGCCCTGAACGAGCAGCTGGAGAAGGCCCAGGCCTACATTTCCGACCGCCGTCAGATGCTCGACGACAAGTTCGAAGACAAGAAGCGCAAGCTGCAACAGGGCGATGACCTGGCGCCGGGCGTACTGAAGATCGTCAAGGTCTACCTGGCCATCAAGCGCCGCATCCAGCCGGGCGACAAGATGGCCGGTCGTCACGGTAACAAGGGTGTGGTCTCGGTGATCATGCCGGTCGAAGACATGCCGCACGATGCCAATGGCACCCCGGTCGACATCGTCCTCAACCCGCTGGGCGTACCGTCGCGTATGAACGTCGGTCAGATCCTCGAAACCCACCTGGGCCTGGCGGCCAAGGGCCTGGGCGAGAAGATCAACCGCATGCTCGAAGAGCAGCGCAAGGTCGCCGAGCTGCGCAAGTTCATGCAGCAGATCTACAACGAGATCGGTGGTCGTCAGGAGAACCTCGACGAGCTGTCCGATACCGAGATCCTCGACCTGGCGAAGAACCTGCGTGGCGGTGTGCCGATGGCCACCCCGGTATTCGACGGTGCCAAGGAAAGCGAGATCAAGGCCATGCTCAAGCTGGCTGATCTGCCGGAAAGCGGCCAGATGCGCCTGACCGACGGCCGTACCGGTAACCAGTTCGAGCGTCCGACCACTGTCGGCTACATGTACATGCTCAAACTGAACCACCTGGTCGACGACAAGATGCACGCTCGTTCCACCGGTTCCTACAGCCTGGTTACCCAGCAGCCGCTGGGTGGTAAGGCGCAGTTCGGTGGTCAGCGCTTCGGTGAGATGGAGGTCTGGGCACTGGAAGCCTACGGCGCCGCCTACACCCTGCAGGAAATGCTGACCGTGAAGTCGGACGACGTGAACGGCCGGACCAAGATGTACAAGAACATCGTGGACGGCGATCACCGTATGGAGGCCGGCATGCCGGAGTCCTTCAACGTGTTGATCAAAGAGATCCGCTCGCTCGGTATCGACATCGAACTGGAAACCGAATAACACGCACCGCCTACGCTGCGGCCGGTCAAGGCCGGTCGCAGCAGGTCCGTGAGGAGGAAAGGCCTTGAAAGACTTGCTGAATCTGTTGAAAAACCAGGGTCAGGTTGAAGAGTTCGATGCGATCCGTATCGGTCTGGCTTCGCCTGAGATGATCCGTTCCTGGTCTTTCGGCGAAGTGAAAAAGCCGGAAACCATCAACTACCGTACCTTCAAGCCGGAGCGCGATGGCCTGTTCTGCGCCAAGATCTTTGGCCCGGTGAAGGACTACGAGTGCCTGTGCGGTAAGTACAAGCGCCTCAAGCACCGTGGCGTGATCTGCGAGAAGTGCGGCGTTGAAGTGGCCCTGGCCAAAGTGCGCCGCGAGCGCATGGCGCACATCGAACTGGCTTCGCCGGTCGCCCACATCTGGTTCCTGAAGTCCCTGCCGTCCCGTATCGGTCTGCTGCTGGACATGACCCTGCGTGATATCGAGCGCGTGCTCTATTTCGAGAGCTACGTGGTGATCGATCCGGGCATGACCACCCTGGAGAAGGGGCAGCTGCTGAACGACGAGCAGTACTTCGAAGCCCTCGAAGAGTTCGGTGACGACTTCGACGCCCGCATGGGTGCCGAGGCTGTACGCGAGCTGCTCAACGCCATCGACCTGGATCACGAGATCGGCCGCCTGCGCGAAGAGATTCCGCAGACCAACTCGGAAACCAAGATCAAGAAGCTGTCCAAGCGCCTGAAGCTGATGGAGGCCTTCAAGGACTCCGGCAACCATCCGGAGTGGATGGTGCTGACCGTTCTGCCGGTTCTGCCGCCAGATCTGCGTCCGCTGGTTCCGCTGGATGGCGGCCGCTTCGCGACTTCCGATCTGAACGATCTGTATCGCCGCGTGATCAACCGTAACAACCGTCTGAAGCGCCTGCTCGATCTGTCGGCGCCGGACATCATCGTGCGCAACGAAAAGCGCATGCTGCAGGAAGCGGTCGACGCCCTGCTCGACAACGGCCGTCGTGGTCGCGCCATCACCGGCTCGAACAAGCGTCCGCTGAAGTCGCTGGCCGACATGATCAAAGGTAAGCAAGGTCGCTTCCGTCAGAACCTGCTCGGTAAGCGCGTGGACTACTCCGGTCGTTCCGTTATTACCGTGGGCCCGACCCTGCGTCTGCACCAGTGCGGTCTGCCGAAGAAGATGGCTCTCGAGCTGTTCAAACCGTTCATTTTCGGCAAGCTGGAAATGCGCGGCATGGCGACCACCATCAAGGCCGCCAAGAAGATGGTCGAGCGCGAGCTGCCCGAGGTTTGGGACGTTCTCGCCGAAGTCATCCGCGAACACCCCGTGCTGCTCAACCGCGCACCGACCCTGCACCGTCTGGGCATCCAGGCGTTCGAGCCGGTTCTGATCGAAGGTAAAGCCATCCAGCTGCACCCGCTGGTCTGCGCCGCGTACAACGCCGACTTCGATGGTGACCAGATGGCCGTCCACGTTCCGCTGACCCTCGAGGCCCAGCTGGAAGCGCGCGCGCTGATGATGTCGACCAACAACATCCTCTCGCCTGCCAACGGCGAGCCGATCATTGTGCCGTCGCAGGACGTGGTTCTGGGTCTGTACTACATGACCCGTGAAGCGGTGAACGCCAAGGGCGAAGGTCGCGTCTTCGCTGACCTGCAGGAAGTCGACCGCGTGTTCCGCGCCGGCGAAGCGTCCCTGCACGCCCGCGTGAAAGTGCGCATCAATGAGGTCGTCAAGCAGAAGGACGGCACCATCGTCAAGAACACCCGTATCGTCGACACCACTGTCGGCCGTGCGCTGCTGTTCCAGGTAGTGCCTGCCGGCCTGCCGTTCGACGTGGTCAACCAGCCGATGAAGAAGAAGGCGATCTCCAAGCTGATCAACCAGTGCTACCGCGTGGTTGGCTTGAAAGACACCGTGATCTTCGCCGACCAGCTGATGTACACCGGTTTCGCCTACTCGACCATCTCCGGTGTGTCGATCGGCGTGAACGACTTCGTCATCCCGGATGAGAAGGCGCGCATCATTGACGCCGCCACCGAGGAAGTGAAGGAAATCGAATCGCAGTACGCCTCCGGCCTGGTAACCCAGGGCGAGAAGTACAACAAGGTGATCGACCTCTGGTCCAAGGCCAACGACGAAGTGTCCAAGGCGATGATGGCCAACCTCTCGAAAGAGAAGGTCATCGACCGCGAAGGCAAGGAAGTCGACCAGGAGTCCTTCAACTCCATGTACATGATGGCCGACTCCGGTGCTCGTGGTAGCGCCGCGCAGATCCGCCAGCTGGCCGGTATGCGTGGTCTGATGGCCAAGCCGGACGGCTCCATCATCGAGACCCCGATCACCGCGAACTTCCGCGAAGGTCTGTCGGTTCTGCAGTACTTCATCTCCACCCACGGTGCTCGTAAAGGTCTGGCGGATACCGCACTGAAGACCGCGAACTCCGGTTACCTGACCCGTCGTCTGGTCGACGTGGCCCAGGATCTGGTGGTGACCGAGATCGACTGCGGCACCGAGCACGGTCTGCTGATGACTCCGCACATCGAAGGCGGCGACGTGGTCGAGCCGCTGGGCGAGCGCGTCCTGGGTCGAGTGATCGCCAAGGACGTATTCAAGCCGGGCAGCGACGAAGTCATCGTGCCGGCCGGTACTCTGGTCGACGAGCAGTGGGTCGAGTTCATCGAGCGCGCCAGCATCGACGAAGTGGTCGTGCGTTCGCCGATCAGCTGTGAAACCCGCTACGGCATCTGCGCCAAGTGCTACGGCCGCGATCTGGCCCGTGGTCACCAGGTCAACATCGGTGAAGCGGTCGGCGTTATCGCTGCCCAGTCCATCGGTGAGCCGGGCACCCAGCTGACCATGCGTACCTTCCACATCGGTGGTGCGGCCAGCCGTACTTCTGCGGCCGACAGCGTCCAGGTGAAGAACGGCGGCGCGATCCGTCTGCACAACCTGAAACACGTCGAGCGTGCCGACGGCAACCTGGTGGCGGTATCCCGTTCCGGCGAGCTGGCCGTGGCCGACGAGTTCGGTCGCGAGCGCGAGCGCTACAAGCTGCCGTACGGTGCCGTGATTTCCGTGAAGGAAGGTGACAAGGTCGACGCTGGCGCCATCGTCGCCAAGTGGGATCCGCACACCCACCCGATCGTGACCGAAATGAAGGGTGTCGTGACCTTCGTCGGCATGGAAGAGGGCATCACCATCAAGCGCCAGACCGACGAACTGACCGGTCTGACCAACATCGAAGTGCTGGATCCGAAAGATCGTCCGGCCGCCGGCAAGGACATTCGACCGGCGATCAAGATGGTCGACGCCAACGGCAAGGAACTGCTGCTGCCGGGTACCGACGTACCGGCCCAGTACTTCCTGCCGGCCAACGCCCTGGTCGGTGTGGCCGACGGTGCGCAGATCGGTGTCGGTGACGTTATCGCCCGTATCCCGCAGGAAACCTCGAAGACCCGCGACATCACCGGTGGTCTGCCGCGCGTTGCCGACCTGTTCGAAGCCCGTCGTCCGAAAGAGGCTTCGATCCTGGCGGAAATCAGCGGCACCATCGCCTTCGGTAAAGAGACCAAGGGCAAGCGCCGTCTGGTCATTACTCCGACCGATGGCAGCGATCCGTACGAGGAGCTGATTCCGAAGTGGCGTCACCTGAACGTCTTCGAAGGCGAACAAGTGAACCGCGGCGAAGTTATCTCCGACGGCCCGAGCGATCCGCACGACATCCTGCGTCTGCTGGGCGTCAGCGCGCTGGCCAAGTACATCGTCAACGAGATCCAGGACGTTTACCGTCTGCAGGGCGTGAAGATCAACGACAAGCACATCGAGACCATCCTGCGTCAGATGCTGCGTAAGGTTGAGATCACCGAGTCCGGCGATTCCAGCTTCATCAAGGGCGACCAGATGGAGCTCACCCACGTGCTGGGCGAGAACGAACAACTGGCCGGTGACGACAAGTTCATCGCCAAGTTCGATCGCGTCCTGCTGGGTATCACCAAGGCCTCGCTGTCGACCGAGTCGTTCATCTCCGCGGCTTCCTTCCAGGAAACCACCCGCGTTCTCACCGAGGCGGCGGTTACCGGTAAGCGCGACTACCTGCGCGGCCTGAAGGAAAACGTGGTGGTGGGTCGCCTGATCCCGGCCGGTACCGGTCTGGCCTATCACAGCGAGCGCAAGCGCAAGCGTGATGCCGACAAGCCGCAGCGTGTGAGTGCCAGTGAGGTGGAAGCCGCACTGACCGAAGCGCTGAACTCCGGCAATTGAGTGTGATGCCCCGGGCGAGTCATCGGCCGGGGCATCGCCTTGACTGGGGGCGCGAGTCTCTTTAGACTCATGCACCCCTAAATTTGGCAGGGCGCCATGCTCTGCCATTTTGCTTTTGTTGTAATAAATAGCGTCGAAAGACAACAGTGGAGCTAGTAGATGGCAACTATCAACCAGCTGGTACGTCAGCCGCGTAAGCGTATCGTCGAGAAATCCGACGTACCTGCGCTGCAGAACTGCCCGCAGCGTCGTGGCGTGTGCACCCGTGTGTACACCACCACGCCGAAGAAACCGAACTCCGCACTGCGTAAAGTGTGCCGTGTTCGCCTGACCAACGGTTTTGAAGTCACCTCCTACATCGGTGGTGAAGGTCACAACCTGCAAGAGCACAGCGTCGTGCTGATCCGTGGCGGTCGTGTAAAAGACCTTCCGGGTGTGCGCTACCACACTGTTCGCGGTTCGCTGGATACCACCGGCGTTAAAGACCGTAAGCAGGGTCGCTCGAAGTACGGTACCAAGCGTCCGAAGTAATTCGGTTCGCCATTTATCTTTTTATTGAGTCGATAAGAGTAAGGTCGGGCGTAACCGGATGGTTATGGTCCCGGGCTAACCTGAAGACCGTTTGAGGGCTTATCATGCCAAGACGTCGTGTAGCAGCTAAGCGTGAGATTCTGGACGATCCGAAATACGGAAGCCTGATTCTCGCCAAATTCATGAACCACGTGATGGAAAGCGGCAAAAAAGCAGTCGCCGAGCGCATCGTTTACGGTGCCCTGGAAACTGTTAAAGCGCGCAAGAACAGCGATCCCCTGGAGATCTTCGAGAAAGCTCTCGACGCCATCGCTCCGCTGGTCGAAGTAAAGTCCCGCCGTGTAGGTGGTGCGACTTACCAGGTTCCGGTCGAAGTTCGTCCGTCCCGTCGTAACGCCCTGGCCATGCGCTGGCTGGTAGATTTCGCCCGCAAGCGTGGCGAGAAGTCCATGGCCCTGCGCCTGGCTGGCGAGCTGCTGGATGCTGCTGAAGGTAAAGGCGCTGCCGTCAAGAAGCGTGAAGACGTGCACCGTATGGCTGAGGCCAACAAGGCCTTCTCCCACTACCGCTTCTAATCGCGGCTTCCATTCTTTTGCGAGGGCTTTATGGCTCGTAATACAGCAATTAACCGCTACCGGAACATTGGTATCTGTGCCCACGTAGACGCGGGCAAGACCACCACCACCGAGCGGATCCTGTTCTACACCGGTCTCAGCCACAAGATGGGTGAGGTGCACGACGGTGCTGCCACTACCGACTGGATGGTGCAGGAGCAGGAGCGTGGTATCACCATTACCTCTGCTGCCATCACCACTTTCTGGGAAGGTTCGCGCGGTCAGTACGACAAGTACCGTGTAAACGTCATCGACACCCCCGGCCACGTAGACTTCACCATTGAAGTTGAGCGCTCCCTGCGCGTACTGGACGGTGCGGTCGTGGTGTTCTGCGGCACTTCCGGCGTTGAGCCGCAGTCCGAAACCGTATGGCGTCAGGCCAACAAGTACGGCGTTCCGCGTATCGTCTACGTGAACAAGATGGATCGTGCCGGTGCCAACTTCCTGCGCGTAGTCGGTCAGATCAAGCAGCGTCTGGGCCACACTCCGGTTCCGGTTCAGCTGGCTATCGGTGCTGAAGACGACTTCCAGGGTCAGATCGACCTGATGAAGATGAAGGCCGTCTACTGGAACGAAGACGACAAGGGTACCTCCTACCGCGAGGAAGAGATCCCTGCTGAGCTGCTGGATCTGGCTCAAGAGTGGCGCTCGAACATGGTCGAGGCTGCTGCCGAAGCCAACGAAGAGCTGATGAACAAGTACCTGGAAGAGGGCGAGCTGTCGATCGAAGAGATCAAGGCTGGCCTGCGTCAGCGTACCATCGCCTGCGAAATCGTTCCGGCTGTCTGCGGTTCCTCGTTCAAGAACAAGGGCGTTCCCCTGGTTCTCGACGCCGTTATCGACTTCCTGCCTGCTCCGACCGAGATCCCGGCGATCAAGGGTATCCACCCTGACCTGGTCGACACTCCGAAGGAAGAGATCAGCGAAGCGCAGTACGACGAGCGTCATGCCGATGACAACGAGCCGTTCTCCGCTCTGGCGTTCAAGATCGCTACCGACCCGTTCGTAGGTACTCTGACCTTCGTTCGCGTGTACTCGGGCGTGCTGAACTCCGGTGACTCGGTGATCAACTCGGTCAAGGGCAAGAAAGAGCGCGTTGGTCGTATGGTGCAGATGCACGCCAACCAGCGTGACGAGATCAAAGAAGTACGCGCTGGCGACATCGCTGCTCTGATCGGCATGAAGGACGTCACCACCGGTGAAACTCTGTGCGATCCGGAGAAGCCGATCATCCTCGAGCGTATGGACTTCCCGGAGCCGGTAATCTCGGTAGCTGTTGAGCCGAAGACCAAGGCTGACCAGGAGAAGATGGGTATTGCTCTAGGCAAGCTGGCTCAGGAAGACCCGTCGTTCCGCGTCAAGACCGACGAAGAAACCGGCCAGACCATCATTTCCGGTATGGGTGAGCTGCACCTGGACATCCTGGTCGACCGTATGCGCCGCGAATTCAACGTCGAGGCCAACATCGGTAAACCGCAGGTTTCCTACCGCGAGAAGATCACCAAGAACTGCGAGATCGAAGGCAAGTTCGTTCGCCAGTCCGGTGGTCGTGGTCAGTTCGGTCATTGCTGGATCCGCTTCGCACCGGCTGACGAAGGTCAGGAGGGTCTGGAGTTCCACAACGAAGTTGTGGGTGGTGTGGTTCCGAAGGAATACATCCCGGCCATCCAGAAGGGCATCGAAGAGCAGATGAAGAACGGCGTTGTTGCCGGCTATCCGCTGATCGGCCTGAAGGCGACCGTGTTTGACGGTTCCTACCACGACGTCGACTCCAACGAGATGGCGTTCAAGGTGGCGGCTTCCATGGCGACCAAGCAGCTGGCCCAGAAGGGCGGCGGTGTTGTGCTTGAGCCGATCATGAAAGTGGAAGTGGTAACTCCTGAGGACTACATGGGTGACGTGATGGGTGACCTGAACCGTCGTCGTGGTCTGATCCAGGGTATGGAAGACTCGGTTTCCGGCAAGGTGATCCGTGCCGAAGTTCCGCTGGGTGAGATGTTCGGTTATGCGACCGACGTCCGTTCCATGTCTCAGGGTCGCGCCAGCTACTCCATGGAATTCTCCAAATACTCCGAGGCTCCGTCGAACATCGTCGAAGCACTGGTTAAAAAACAAGGCTGATTCAGCCCTTTAGGCAAGAGGTTCACAGTCGTGGCTAAAGAAAAGTTCGAACGTAACAAACCGCACGTCAACGTAGGCACCATCGGTCACGTTGACCACGGCAAAACCACCCTGACCGCAGCTCTGACTCGCGTCTGCTCCGAGGTTTTCGGTTCGGCTCGCGTCGACTTCGACAAGATCGACTCCGCTCCGGAAGAGAAGGCTCGTGGTAT
>NZ_LZEU01000003.1 GCF_014490745.1 Pseudomonas alcaligenes
GCCCCTATAATGCGCACCACTTCCGGCGCAGCCTGATCTGAAAACTCCTTGCTAAACAATGAGTTAGGCGAAAAAAAGGGTTGCACTGGCGGCGGATTCGAGTAGAATGCGCCGGGCTGATGGGGTGGTGGTTTGATCCTGTTGGCGCTTCGGTTCGAAAGAGTCGAGGGGCGGTAAAGAGGTGGTTGACAGCGGATTTGAACGCTGTAGAATTCGCCTCCCGCTGACGAGGAGCTAGAGTTTCTCGGAGGCGCAAGCGGTTGAGAGGAAACGAAAAATTCTTCAAAAACAGCTTGACGGAAAGAAGGGCTGCTGTAGAATGCGCGGCCTCGGTTGAGACGAAAGACTTCGCCGAAACGCTCTTTAACAACTGAATCAAGCAATTCGTGTGGGTGCTTGTGATGTAAGACTGATAGTCACCAGATTATCAGCAACACAAGTAACACTCGTGAATTCGAGAGTTTATTTGCGATTGCTGAGCCAAGTTTAGGGTTTTCTCAAAACCCAAGCAGTATTGAACTGAAGAGTTTGATCATGGCTCAGATTGAACGCTGGCGGCAGGCCTAACACATGCAAGTCGAGCGGATGAAGAGAGCTTGCTCTCTGATTCAGCGGCGGACGGGTGAGTAATGCCTAGGAATCTGCCTGGTAGTGGGGGACAACGTTTCGAAAGGAACGCTAATACCGCATACGTCCTACGGGAGAAAGCAGGGGACCTTCGGGCCTTGCGCTATCAGATGAGCCTAGGTCGGATTAGCTAGTTGGTGAGGTAAAGGCTCACCAAGGCGACGATCCGTAACTGGTCTGAGAGGATGATCAGTCACACTGGAACTGAGACACGGTCCAGACTCCTACGGGAGGCAGCAGTGGGGAATATTGGACAATGGGCGAAAGCCTGATCCAGCCATGCCGCGTGTGTGAAGAAGGTCTTCGGATTGTAAAGCACTTTAAGTTGGGAGGAAGGGCAGTAAGTTAATACCTTGCTGTTTTGACGTTACCGACAGAATAAGCACCGGCTAACTTCGTGCCAGCAGCCGCGGTAATACGAAGGGTGCAAGCGTTAATCGGAATTACTGGGCGTAAAGCGCGCGTAGGTGGTTCAGCAAGTTGGAGGTGAAATCCCCGGGCTCAACCTGGGAACTGCCTCCAAAACTACTGAGCTAGAGTACGGTAGAGGGTAGTGGAATTTCCTGTGTAGCGGTGAAATGCGTAGATATAGGAAGGAACACCAGTGGCGAAGGCGACTACCTGGACTGATACTGACACTGAGGTGCGAAAGCGTGGGGAGCAAACAGGATTAGATACCCTGGTAGTCCACGCCGTAAACGATGTCGACTAGCCGTTGGAATCCTTGAGATTTTAGTGGCGCAGCTAACGCATTAAGTCGACCGCCTGGGGAGTACGGCCGCAAGGTTAAAACTCAAATGAATTGACGGGGGCCCGCACAAGCGGTGGAGCATGTGGTTTAATTCGAAGCAACGCGAAGAACCTTACCTGGCCTTGACATGCTGAGAACTTTCCAGAGATGGATTGGTGCCTTCGGGAACTCAGACACAGGTGCTGCATGGCTGTCGTCAGCTCGTGTCGTGAGATGTTGGGTTAAGTCCCGTAACGAGCGCAACCCTTGTCCTTAGTTACCAGCACGTTATGGTGGGCACTCTAAGGAGACTGCCGGTGACAAACCGGAGGAAGGTGGGGATGACGTCAAGTCATCATGGCCCTTACGGCCAGGGCTACACACGTGCTACAATGGTCGGTACAAAGGGTTGCCAAGCCGCGAGGTGGAGCTAATCCCATAAAACCGATCGTAGTCCGGATCGCAGTCTGCAACTCGACTGCGTGAAGTCGGAATCGCTAGTAATCGTGAATCAGAATGTCACGGTGAATACGTTCCCGGGCCTTGTACACACCGCCCGTCACACCATGGGAGTGGGTTGCTCCAGAAGTAGCTAGTCTAACCGCAAGGGGGACGGTTACCACGGAGTGATTCATGACTGGGGTGAAGTCGTAACAAGGTAGCCGTAGGGGAACCTGCGGCTGGATCACCTCCTTAATCGACGACATCAGCTTCGTCATAAGTTCCCACACGAATTGCTTGATTCACTTGCGAAAAGCGATTGGGTTTAGACCCGAGAGTTAGACGATTGGGTCTGTAGCTCAGTTGGTTAGAGCGCACCCCTGATAAGGGTGAGGTCGGCAGTTCGAATCTGCCCAGACCCACCAATTGTCAAGGGATGTGGCCAAGTCCGTAGATGGGGCCATAGCTCAGCTGGGAGAGCGCCTGCTTTGCACGCAGGAGGTCAGGAGTTCGATCCTCCTTGGCTCCACCATTAACTCGAGATCGCTGAAAGCTCAGAACTGAGCATCTGCTACTGAAGTGGCTGAGATGTTGAGTTCTGGTCTTTGCGCCAGAACTGTTCTTTAAAAATTTGGGTATGTGATAGAAGTAGACCGATTTATTACTTTCACTGGTAATGAGTCGAGTCAAGGTAAAATTTGCGTGTTCTCTATGCAAATTTTCGGCGAATGTCGTCTTCACGATTGAGACAGTAACCAGATTGCTTGGGGTTATATGGTCAAGTGAAGAAGCGCATACGGTGGATGCCTTGGCAGTCAGAGGCGATGAAAGACGTGATAGCCTGCGATAAGCTTCGGGGAGTCGGCAAATAGACTGTGATCCGGAGATCTCTGAATGGGGGAACCCAGCCATCATAAGATGGTTATCTTGTACTGAATCCATAGGTGCAAGAGGCGAACCAGGGGAACTGAAACATCTAAGTACCCTGAGGAAAAGAAATCAACCGAGATTCCCTTAGTAGTGGCGAGCGAACGGGGATTAGCCCTTAAGCTTCTTTGATTTTAGCGGAACGCTCTGGAAAGTGCGGCCATAGTGGGTGATAGCCCTGTACGCGAAAGGATCTTAGAAGTGAAATCGAGTAGGACGGAGCACGAGAAACTTTGTCTGAATATGGGGGGACCATCCTCCAAGGCTAAATACTACTGACTGACCGATAGTGAACTAGTACCGTGAGGGAAAGGCGAAAAGAACCCCGGAGAGGGGAGTGAAATAGAACCTGAAACCGTATGCGTACAAGCAGTGGGAGCCCACTTTGTTGGGTGACTGCGTACCTTTTGTATAATGGGTCAGCGACTTATATTCAGTGGCGAGCTTAACCGAATAGGGGAGGCGTAGCGAAAGCGAGTCTTAATAGGGCGTTTAGTCGCTGGGTATAGACCCGAAACCGGGCGATCTATCCATGGGCAGGTTGAAGGTTAGGTAACACTGACTGGAGGACCGAACCGACTACCGTTGAAAAGTTAGCGGATGACCTGTGGATCGGAGTGAAAGGCTAATCAAGCTCGGAGATAGCTGGTTCTCCTCGAAAGCTATTTAGGTAGCGCCTCATGTATCACTGTAGGGGGTAGAGCACTGTTTCGGCTAGGGGGTCATCCCGACTTACCAAACCGATGCAAACTCCGAATACCTACAAGTGCCGAGCATGGGAGACACACGGCGGGTGCTAACGTCCGTCGTGAAAAGGGAAACAACCCAGACCGTCAGCTAAGGTCCCAAAGTTATGGTTAAGTGGGAAACGATGTGGGAAGGCTTAGACAGCTAGGAGGTTGGCTTAGAAGCAGCCACCCTTTAAAGAAAGCGTAATAGCTCACTAGTCGAGTCGGCCTGCGCGGAAGATGTAACGGGGCTCAAACCATACACCGAAGCTACGGGTATCACGTAAGTGATGCGGTAGAGGAGCGTTCTGTAAGCCTGTGAAGGTGAGTTGAGAAGCTTGCTGGAGGTATCAGAAGTGCGAATGCTGACATGAGTAACGACAATGCGAGTGAAAAACTCGCACGCCGAAAGACCAAGGGTTCCTGCGCAACGTTAATCGACGCAGGGTTAGTCGGTCCCTAAGGCGAGGCAGAAATGCGTAGTCGATGGGAAACAGGTTAATATTCCTGTACTTCTAGTTACTGCGATGGGGGGACGGAGAAGGCTAGGCCAGCACGGCGTTGGTTGTCCGTGTTTAAGGTGGTAGGCAGAGATCTTAGGTAAATCCGGGGTCTTAATGCCGAGAGCTGATGACGAGTGTTCTTTTAGAACATGAAGTGGTTGATGCCATGCTTCCAGGAAAAGCCTCTAAGCTTCAGGTAACTAGGAACCGTACCCCAAACCGACACAGGTGGTTGGGTAGAGAATACCAAGGCGCTTGAGAGAACTCGGGTGAAGGAACTAGGCAAAATGGCACCGTAACTTCGGGAGAAGGTGCGCCGGTGAGGGTGAAGGACTTGCTCCGTAAGCTCATGCCGGTCGAAGATACCAGGCCGCTGCGACTGTTTATTAAAAACACAGCACTCTGCAAACACGAAAGTGGACGTATAGGGTGTGACGCCTGCCCGGTGCCGGAAGGTTAATTGATGGGGTTAGCGCAAGCGAAGCTCTTGATCGAAGCCCCGGTAAACGGCGGCCGTAACTATAACGGTCCTAAGGTAGCGAAATTCCTTGTCGGGTAAGTTCCGACCTGCACGAATGGCGTAACGATGGCGGCGCTGTCTCCACCCGAGACTCAGTGAAATTGAAATCGCTGTGAAGATGCAGTGTATCCGCGGCTAGACGGAAAGACCCCGTGAACCTTTACTGTAGCTTTGCACTGGACTTTGAGCCTGCTTGTGTAGGATAGGTGGGAGGCTTTGAAGCGTGGACGCCAGTTCGCGTGGAGCCATCCTTGAAATACCACCCTGGCATGCTTGAGGTTCTAACTCTGGCCCGTTATCCGGGTCGAGGACAGTGTATGGTGGGCAGTTTGACTGGGGCGGTCTCCTCCCAAAGAGTAACGGAGGAGTACGAAGGTGCGCTCAGACCGGTCGGAAATCGGTCGTAGAGTATAAAGGCAAAAGCGCGCTTGACTGCGAGACAGACACGTCGAGCAGGTACGAAAGTAGGTCTTAGTGATCCGGTGGTTCTGTATGGAAGGGCCATCGCTCAACGGATAAAAGGTACTCCGGGGATAACAGGCTGATACCGCCCAAGAGTTCATATCGACGGCGGTGTTTGGCACCTCGATGTCGGCTCATCACATCCTGGGGCTGAAGCCGGTCCCAAGGGTATGGCTGTTCGCCATTTAAAGTGGTACGCGAGCTGGGTTTAGAACGTCGTGAGACAGTTCGGTCCCTATCTGCCGTGGACGTTTGAGATTTGAGAGGGGCTGACCTTAGTACGAGAGGACCGGGTTGGACGAACCTCTGGTGTTCCGGTTGTCACGCCAGTGGCATTGCCGGGTAGCTATGTTCGGAAAAGATAACCGCTGAAAGCATCTAAGCGGGAAACTTGCCTCAAGATGAGATCTCACTGGAGCCTTGAGCTCCCTGAAGGGCCGTCGAAGACTACGACGTTGATAGGTTGGGTGTGTAAGCGCTGTGAGGCGTTGAGCTAACCAATACTAATTGCCCGTGAGGCTTGACCATATAACACCCAAACAATTTGGCTGTTAGACGGTGAAGTCGACAAACAGACCGAAAATTTGCCAGAACACGCAATACCACGACATCACATACCCAATTAGGGGAAGCGACTAAACACCGAGTCCCCAACCGAATTGCTTGACGACCATAGAGCGTTGGAACCACCTGATCCCATCCCGAACTCAGTAGTGAAACGACGCATCGCCGATGGTAGTGTGGGGCTTCCCCATGTGAGAGTAGGTCATCGTCAAGCTCCTATCCCCAAACCCCCAATCCGAGCAATCGGGTTGGGGGTTTGGCTTTTG